>JAGCVH010000014.1 GCA_017962495.1 Bacteroidaceae bacterium | reverse complement strand
TACCAATGTCGGTTGAGGGAATGAGTAGTTCGGATCAAAAGCCACATAGCGTCGTGAACCATCGTCCACAACTACTTGGTACTGATTGCCTTCCTGCTTTCCTGGCATCAACGTTGCAGGGGAACCTGCTTCGCCAATACGCATCACCTGCAAGCCCGAACCCGTAATATTGAATAAGACAGGATTGGGGTCTGACACGGAGAATGCCACAAAGCCTTGATTAGGAGCAATAAGGCGTTTGTAGTGAAGTGCCATATAGTCGAGACGGGCGACGTTGCCTGCAGTGCTGGTGAGTTTGATGGTCCAGTCGCTTCCGTTGGCGTACTTGCTCACATCGGTGGTCTTTTTTGCTTGGGTAAAATACTCATAACTACCCAATTTTGACATCGTCATCTTCGCCAATGCAGTTCCATTGACGGTGGGTATCATCTCCGTCATCTTACTGGCGCCTGCCGTGAAGACAATGGTCAACTGCTCCCCTCCCTTACTTCCAATAGTAGAAAGTTTATAGGTGTGGCTGTTGCTGTTGGCATAGTTTGTGCCGTCATGAAGGTTTCGCCCACCATGGAACCAAGCGTATTCGTCCTTCTCATAAAGCACATGGTCGGTAAAGGTGGCATAAGCACTATCCCACGACTCTACAGCTTTTGCCGTAGCAATCTCGCTGGGACTGTCGGCTTCGGTCAGGAAGTAATAGGCCATCGTGGAATAGGGATTGAAAATGCGCTCGTTTCCCTCCCAATAAACAAGGCCGTTACCCCAAAAGAGCCAAGTGTCGTTGCCGACTTTATACAGAGGCACTTCCTGCAGGTCGTCATACTCCTCTTCGGGATTCGATATCTCACTCAGTCGATGACCTCCATAACCATACAGGTGGACATTATCGGGATTGCTGAAGCCCATCTTCTGCAAAGCGCTGCGCGTAAGACGATACATTCCGTCTTCCGTAATGCTCAACTTCATCCACTTGCCTTCGGCCAGCACGCTCTTGCGCGTATAGCGTTCTGCATCCTCGGCCTTAGACTTTAGCCTTTTGACTTTAGACTTTAGCCCTTTGTCCTTGGGAGTGGCTGTTATAGTGATCTTTGCACTAACCAGCTTCATGTACTTACCCTCGCGCTTAACGATGGGCACAAAAGAGATGTCTAGCATGCCACGCTTACGGCTTACGCCAACGCGCCATTGGGGTTCCAGATTTGGACCTAAGGTCTTCCCGATTTGCACCAGTTGTCTTATCTCGGAGGACCTAAGGTCTTCCCACTCCGGATACTCAATCGATACTTGATAGTCATAGAGCCGATAGTCGGTCTCCAAAGGCACGACCTCAGTATAGACAGGAAGCACGGAATCGATGCGCAACTCGTCCCAGTCGAGGGTGGTTATCGTCTGCGACGACACAGAGCACACCGAGAAGACAGAGAACACAAAGAATAAGACCCAATGGAGTCTTGTACAAACCCCATTATACATTATATTTATTATAGTATTTCTTTTTTTCATGTTTCTCTTCCTCTGTGCCCTCTGTCTTCTCTGTGCTCTCTGTCTTCTCTGTGCTCTCTGTGCCTCACCGCACATTAAACTCCAACACTTTCTTTCCTTCGAGGTAACCCTCCAGATGGTCGCCTTCCTTGACAGGGCCTACGCCCACCGGGGTTCCCGTGAATATGAGGTCGCCCATCTTCAACGTGAAGAAACGACTGATGTACGAGACGATTTCATCCACCCCGTGTATCATGTCGGCAGTATGTCCGCTTTGCACCGTCTCTCCATTCTTATCGAGCTGGAAGTGCAAGTCTTGCACGTCGGCGTAATCAGCAAGCGGTTGCATCTCCCCTATCACAGCACTGCCGTCGAACCCTTTCGAGATCTCCCAAGGCAATCCTTTCGCACGCAACTGTTGTTGCAAGTCACGAGCCGTGAAGTCGATGCCCACCGTCACCTGGTCGTAATAGCGATGCGCCCAACGCCGGGCAATGCTTCGTCCCAGTCGGCATATTCTCACCACCAGTTCCGTCTCGTAGTCGCATCGTTTCGTGAACTCAGGCACGAAGAAGGGTTTCCCTCCAGTTAGCAACGCCGAGTCGGCCTTGGTAAAGATGACGGGCTCCTCTATATTTAATAACGTATTACCGAGCTCTTTATTGTGCTCCTGGTAATTGAACTTCGTTCCTTCACCCTCACGACTCGGCATAACCGAAGTAAACTCCGTTCTGCCCTCACTGCTCGGGTAATTCATTCCAACGGCGAATATCTTCATAAAGAATTATATACATCAAGACTGACCTTTGCGCAGTTCCTCAATATACTGGACGATATATGGGCGCAACTGGGGAAGATCGTCGTGAACTATACTCCATACAACTGGCAAAGAAATATGATAATAGCCATGTACAAGTACATGTCGCATCTTGATAATTTGATTCCACGCGACATCTGTATGTTGCTCCTTAAACTCCAGTGAAAGCATATAAGAAGCCTCACCTATTATTTCTATACTTTTTATTAAAGCATACTGAAGTACCTTGTCGCCCTGCAAATCAACCAAAGACTTGCCTGCAACAAACTCTTCAGCATTATCTATTTGTTCCAGAATATGCTCCAAACGACCTAAATCACGAATTGGCTCTCTCATATATCAATATTTTATCTCTTTCCGCTGTAGGCTGTGCAAAAGGCATGAGCTGCCCCTCCTCTACAAGATCGACCTGACGATGAAGCAGGCTTTCCAGATCCAAAACCATTCCAAAATAACGAAGCCCGATAGGTTTCTCATGATCAAGAGTAACCATGATATCAACATCGCTATTTTCATTTTGCTCCCCACGCGAATAAGAACCAAAGAGCCATGCCCTCACTACGGGTTGCGTCTTGAAGTATTCGGCAATGGTATGAATCATTTCCTGTGTAGCCATAGCAAAACTTTTTAGTTATCCGCCCACAAATATAACGATTAATTTTGAAATAAAAATAAAATGACTAAAGAATATTCTACTCCTCCCCCTTGGGGGAGGACGGGAGGGGGCTACAAAGAAGCGCAAGACCATATTGGCCTTGCGCTTCGTAGAATATCTATCAATACTGATTAGCTTTCAGATGTCAGAGAATCATTTATAAGTTCCTCAGCCAAAGATATCACTCGGTCTATAAATTTGCCCGTTGGCTCCACAAGGGGGATTACGTCCTCTTCGGTTAGACCATACGTGTCGTCGTAATCACCCGTCAAACGCTTAGAAAAAAGATTATGGTACAGGCGTCCTTGTTCGGCTTCCAATATACCAGTTTTGATGAAACGAAGACCGAACAGATGGATAACACCACTATGGGACTGTGCCGTGTCTTTATTAGCTATCAACAAAGCAGAGACAGCATTGTATGCAGCATAATAGAGCCGATTGGCAACGGTCTCCCAATACTTAAGGCCAATGACGCCACATGCCTGTTCGTAGGCACGACGCGCTTTCTCAATACGGAATTCGACAACGGCCTTGCGTTCTTCTGCTGTTAGACTCATATTACGATGCCCTCACTTGTTACGTTTTTGTAAAATGGAGTAAAGCTCTTCTTTTCCCACTCTGCCTTGGTGAACATGATGGGGTTTATCATCTCGTTGAGCGTCCATCCCAATTCACGGATAGGATAGGAAATCTCGTCCATGTCGGCTTGTGTGATACGCTCTTTATCAAGAAGGATAAGCACATCCCAATCCGAGTCCTCACGTGCATCGCCACGTGCCCGAGAGCCAAACAATATGGCTTGTGCGCCCGCTTTCCCTTGCAGGACAGCATCCACTCCTTGCTTTACAAGTACCTGATTCAAATTATATGATTCCATTCTTATCATACTTACTATTCGCCTGCAAATATAACGATTAATTTTGAAATAAAAATAAAATGACTAAAGAATATTCCACTCCTCCCCCTTGGGGGAGGACGGGAGGGGGCTACAAAAAAAAGCGCAAGACCAATTGGCCTTGCGCTTCGTATGATATAATTGATATCTAATCTTCGGAATTACTCCCAGATATCGGTCCAAGATTCACCTTTAACGTCGGGGTCTTCTTCACCAGTAGCAACACCACCATAACCGATACCCTGATCAGGTGCAGTAACACTATCAGCCAACATTTGAGTTAATACAGCCTCTATAATCTCAGTCTGAGGTTGGATATATAATTTCTTGTCCATGATAATCTTCTTTTTATCTGTTAAACCTACCTATTATCATTTACTTAATAGCAACCTTCTTGCCATCAATTACATAGATGCCCTTCTGCAATTTCTTCAGGTCAACATCGCGACCAATGAACTTACCGTCAACCGTGTAAACAGCACCTGCTGTGTCAACCAAATGCAAGTCATCAATCTTGGTTGTTCCGTCAACATCAAACTGCATTTTAACAGTTGAAGCAACCACCTTATTAGCAATTTCATCCACAAAGTCAAAATAGCCACGGAAAGCTTTCATCTTTGTTGCACCTGTCGAATAGAAGAACTTATTGTTGCTAATAAATAATGAGTTTTCAGGAACAACTGTCTCTGCAACATATGTACCATAGAATGTACCATAAACTACACGACGTTTACCCGTCAGACCATTATCGTATTCAACAATTGCATCATCCTGAGAAGGTTCAAGAGTAGCATCTTCAACTTTGAAACCATCTTCATATGTAACAGGATTTGTTACCTTAATAATATAAGGATGATTTGCTTCCATTGAAGTAACTGTTGAGAAATGCACAGCAATTGAGATTACATTTTCTTCAGCCTCATCATAAGTTTCCTCATAATCAGTAAAATCAGCTAACTCGACACCATCTCCAAAAACAGCTACGGGATCGTCTATGGCAAATGGCAAGCAGATTGTACTCCACTGACCAGCCTTGATAGAACGCTTAACAAGAACATTGCCCACATATTCTTCAGGTACCGTTGTAGAGTTCTCGTCAAGAGTTACGAAATCAACAATAGTAAGTTTTGAAACAATCTCTTCAGTGATTTTCTCTGAACGAGATCCAACACCTCCTACACCACTCAACTCCGTAGCTTTTACAATGATGGGATACTCTCCTGCAGCCATTGTGCTACTGATAGGGAGATCTAGATAAAGTATTGGAGCATCAGCTGCGGTAAAACCATCATCGTGTAATACAGTTGCAATAACCATAACCGAACCATCAGGCTGCTTATTTGCATCAAACACGGTTCCACCGTTATCTGCATTGAAGCGATCTGCATTCAGTCCAGCTTTCTTGAAGGTATCTGCCAAATCAGCCGGCAAAACAATTTGGAACTGGAACGAAGCAACGGTCTCAGCATTCTTCATGTAAATCGGCAACTTTGCTGTTGTACCAACGGCTGCCTCTAAGCTTTCTGCATAGATAGCATACTCATACCCTGATACATCCGTCGTCGTCACCTGCGCATTGGCACTTACAACGCCTAGCAGCGCAATAAGAGAAAGTAAAAACTTTTTCATCTTTTTAAATGTATTTAATTGTTATTATTATACTTACGTTAATCTCTCTTCTTTATTCGGGGCATAATGCACCCTTTTCGGGAACAAAGATACAGATTTTATGGGAACCAAAAAAACATTTTTGCAACTTTTTTTATAAAAAAGCAAAAAAGCACGATTTTAACATTTATAAAAGAGAGGTAATAACAAAAAAGCGCCCGACCCTAAAGGGTCAGACGCTTGGACTTAAGCTCTCGCGAGAGTGGATTACTCTGCACGAAGGGTGAAGCGCTTGAAATCGACAACGGTGAGTTCCTTGTCAATTGACTTCAGATACTGCTCAACGGTCATGTTCTTGTCCCAGATGTATTCCTGAGAGAGCAGGCAGCTCTCCTTGAGGAACTTGTTGAGACGACCCTTGGCAATGTTCTGAATCATGGCTTCGGGCAGGTTGGCAGCCTTCTCAGCGCTAACAGTGGCGATAATCTCCTTGGCACGGGCAACGTCCTCAGCTGTGATCCAGCCCTTGGTCATGTTGCTCTCCATATGATCCTCGCTATCAACGTGAGAGGGATTGATGCCAGCCTTGCGCAGGGCAGCTTCCACAGCCTTGTGAACCTGCTCTTCCTTGGTCTTTTCTACTGCTACGTTAAACTCGCGGTCCTTAATCTCTTGAGCAACGCCATTCTCGTCAACTGCCACAGGAGCAGCACTAGCGATCTGCATGGCGATGTTCTTGCCAACGGTTTCGTCAGCAACCTTTTTGTTAAGTACGAGCATGGTGCAGAGTCCGTTTCGGTTCATGTGGTTATAGGTGGCAATGGCCTCACCCTCGAGGGTCTGATAGCCATCAAGTTCCATCTTCTCACCAGTGATACCGCTACGTGCAACAACTGCGTCCTGCACGTTACCCTCACCCATAGGCAGGGCTTTAACCTCGTCGAGCGTCTTGCACTTGTTGGCAACAGCAGCATCGAGGATTTCACGTGTCAGTGCCACGAAGTCGGCATTGTTGGCAACAAAGTCGGTTTCACACTTCAAGGCAATGATAGCACCGAAACCATCGGCAGCCTTTACCAATACGCAACCCTCAGCGGCGTCGCGGTCGCTACGCTTTGCAGCAACAGCAGCACCCTTCTTGCGGAGGTATGCAACAGCACCGTCCATGTCGTCAGACTCGGCCAGGGCCTTCTTACAGTCGGCCAGACCTGCGCCTGTCATCTCGCGGAGCTTCTTGATATCATTCATTGTTACTTCCATAATTCAACCTCCCCCTTCCCCCTCCCAAGGAGGGGGCCGCGCCCTTTAGTGGGGGGATGCGGCACGTTTATTATAATTATTCATTATTCTCCCTTTTTCCCCCTCTTTCGGAGGGGGCTTAGGGGGAGGTTATTCAGCGGCCTCTTCTTCTACAGCAGGAGCCTCTTCCTGTGCCTCTTCGGCTGCGTCCTCAACGTCCTCAGCCTCTTCTTCGCCCTTACCGTCCTTCTGACTGGCAGCGGCAGCATCGGCATCAGCCTTCTCTACCTTACGCTCTTCCAGACCTTCGTTGATGGCTGCGATGCAAGCGTCGAGAATAACCTCGATGCTCTTTGCAGAATCATCGTTAGCAGGAATCATGAAGTCGATATTGTCGGGGTTGCTGTTGGTGTCAACGATAGCGAAGACGGGGATACCCAGACGATTGGCCTCGCGAACAGCAATCTGCTCCTTGAGTACGTCAACTACGAAGAGTGCGCTGGGCAGACGGTTCAGGTCGGCAATAGAACCAAGGTTCTTCTCCAACTTGGCACGCTGGCGAGTAACCTGCAGAAGCTCACGCTTAGAGAGGTTGCTATAAGTGCCGTCGGCAAGAAGCTTGTCGATGGTGGTCATCTTCTTCACAGCCTTGCGGATGGTGGGGAAGTTGGTGAGCATGCCACCGGGCCAACGCTCGATAACATAAGGCATACCAACCTGCGTAGCCTTCTCGGCGATGACGCTCTTGGCCTGTTTCTTGGTAGCAACGAACAGTATCTTCTTGCCGCTCTTGGCAATCTGCTTCATAGCCTCTGCAGCCTCGTCAATCTTAGCTACAGTCTTGTGCAAGTCGATAATGTGAATACCATTGCGCTCCATAAAGATGTAAGGAGCCATGGCGGGGTCCCATTTTCTCTTGAGGTGGCCAAAGTGACAGCCTGCCTCGAGGAGTTGGTCAAAGTTTGTTCTTGACATTTTGTTCTTTGTTTTTTTAGGGGAGTTGAAGGGGAGTTAAAGGGGAGTTAAATGCCTTTGGACTCAGGAGTTAAAGGGACAAATGTATCGTCCTTTTCACTACCTTTTAACTACCTTTTCTTTCCCTTCTATGCCCTTCGGTTAATGTTTACTTTCTTTTTAATTCTTTCTTTTGCTTCACGGCTAAAGGCTAAAGGCTAATGGCTAAAGCCTTTTACCAAATGCTTTTAGAATCAACTCGCGGGTAGTCTCCCCGATTAATGAGAGTCTCGCGGGTTTAGATGCTAAACACAGTATCCAGTTACTCGCGTGCGCGTTATTATATAATGGTATATATATTAACGCTTGCTGAACTGGAAGCGACGACGTGCCTTGGGACGTCCGGGCTTTTTACGCTCTACCTCGCGGCTGTCGCGTGTCATAAAGCCTTCGGCACGGAGTGCCTTCTTGTCCTCGGCGTTGATCTTCACCAGTGCGCGTGCAATAGCCAGGCGCAGAGCCTGAGATTGGCCAGTGTAGCCGCCACCTGCGAGATTAACTTTGATGTCGTACTTCTCGACAGCATCAACCGTAGTCAGGGGTTGCTTAACCACGAACTGCAGGATAGAGCTGGGGAAATATTCAGTGAGGTCACGCTTGTTGATGGTAATCTTACCCGTACCCTCTGTTACATAGATGCGGGCAACGGCGCTCTTACGGCGACCAAGTGCATTAACTACTTCCATCTGTTTTGTTTTTTATCGGAATTATAGAGGAGTTAAAGGGGAGTTATCGGCCTCTGGCCTCGGAAGTCAAAGTAACAAATGTATCGTCCTTTTAACTACCTTTTAACTACCTTTTTATTCCCTTTCATTCCTTTTATTTATTATTTGTACTGGTTAATATCAATTGTCTTGGGGCTTTGAGCCTGATGCTTGTGCTCAGGGCCTTCGTAAATGTAGAGGTTGTCGAGGATCTGGCGTGCCAACTTGTTCTTGGGGAGCATACCCTTGACTACCTTGCGGAGCAGCTTCTCAGCACCGTTCTTCTTAGCAAGGATTTCAGCGGGAGTGCTAACCTTCTGACCACCGGGATAACCAGAGTAGCGCAGATATTCGCGATCGGTCATTTTAGAGCCCGTGAGGACAATCTTTTCTGCATTTACAATAATTACGTTATCGCCACAATCCACATGAGGAGTGAAGTTGGGCTTGTACTTACCTCTCAACAATTTTGCGACCTTAGTGCACAAGCGACCCAAAACCTGATCGGAGGCGTCAACTACGACCCACTCCTTGGTTGCGGTTACCTTGTTCACGTTTACGGTCTTCTGACTCAGTGTGTCCATTTTAGTTTTAAATCTTATTTCGTTACTACTTATTAGGTTTCTCCGCGATTCACGAACCACTCGTCCAGGCCAATGGAAACGGGCTATTCACACGCAGAAGGATACGCTCAGAGGGGTACCCCTGATAATAATCGGCGTGCAAAGGTACGAATAAGTGAGCGAAATACCAAATATTTTTGTGTATTTCCGAGCGAAAGTACCTAAAAACGTAGTTTAAAGGTACGATATTTATCCGGATTGACCAAAACTTTCTTTATTTTTTTTCGCATGCATGCGCACGATTAATGAAGACGTGTCCATAACATAGTTGAAAGAAAACGGTCGGGCAAGAGACGCTGCACGCACAATATTACGATGTCACCAGCTCCCACAATCATGGGGTTGTATCACAGGTGTTACCTTCGTGTATCACAGGTGTTACTCTCGTGTAACATTAGTGTTACAAATATGTATCACAAGTGTTACTTTCACTCGGTCAATAGCGTAGCGCACCTCACTTCTTATTGGAGGTTGTCATAGAAGGAGGTCTTTTGCAACTGACATGTAAGCCTTCAACCCCTGTTTTTACCAAAAATCAGCTGATTTGCAGTAGATTTGAAAACGAATCTACTGCATTGCATCGCATTGGCTATCAGGCTATTAGACCCCTCATGCAGTAGATTCTGTAGATTTTTGCAAGAAAAAAAAATATGTGACGCACGCGCGAGACGCATAAAGAATTAAGGACCTACTTTCGAGCCTTATATTTCCCATCGGTAATCTCTTCGATGGTGAGATTGCGATAAACCATCGTATAGCCTCCTCCCTTGGTGCCGCAATGAGTCTCTTCCTCATAGAAGAATCCCAATGAGCGGTCACGTTGCATAATCATAGTGCTATATGCCGAAGGGAGTTGAGTAACCTGATAACGGCCTGTCCAGTTTGCAGCCAAAGCTTCAGGCGTAGCATAATCGGACGGAGAGGATAGTTCCTTATACCAAATGCCTACGTGTGAGCGACCGGGACCGAAGGGAAGGCTCTGTAGTAACAGATAAGTCTTGCTTTTGTCACTTATACGACGAACGGGAACAAGCATAACCTCGCCGTTACACGAGTTCTGGTCAGCCTCCACACCATGATTAGTATTCCCACTAAAGGCCATTTTAGCCCAAGTTCCCTCGGCACGACGCACATCGGTAAACGTGAAGATGTTATAGTATCGCCCACCCCAGGCGCGACTGCTTATAAGCAGACGTCCATCAGGCAGTTCTTCGCATTTTGGCTCATCGCCACCTGGTACGGGCGAAGCATCACATCCGCCTAACACCTGCCACGACTCTCCGAAATCGTCGGAGTAGATGACCCAGTTGGCATTACCTCCTTCATTGCGAGAGACGCCAGCACAATAAAGACGATAGTACTTCCCTACCCTAACCGTACGGCTTTGGAAAATGCGCCCACTGCCTACGAACCACGCCTTGATGGCACCATACTTCCCTGCAGCCAAGGGCTGATAGATGGTCTCTTCGCCAATATATGTAGGTTTACCCCATGTCTTTCCTCCGTCTTCCGAATAGAATCGAGCCATTCCCTGATGATGCTCAATGGTGCTCTGCCCGAATAATGGGCCACCAGAACAGGAGATTAACAACACACGCTTCGACTTGCGGTCGGCCACAATAGCTGCATCGCCAAAGCCTGCCTCCTGATGGCCAGGTGTAAGGTCACCATCGCCTTGCATCGTCGCTGGCGAATAGATTTCGCCCCATGTGCGACCATTATCGGTCGAACGGCAGAAATGAAAATCAATTCGGCCTGCACCAATATCAAAACGGCAGTAACGATAATCGCTGACAGCCACAAGCGAACCATCCTTCACCATAGCAATGGCGGGGATGCGATAAGGAATCGATTGCTCTGTGGCGGTCGTAAATAATTCCGTCTGTGCCCTTCCAACAGAGAAAAAGCAGACAATAAGGCTCGAAACAAGGATTCTTTTCATGATATAACTCGATTTTTACATAGATTCTGGGACAAATATAGTAAAAAAATGTATAAAAACTTGGGTAATCACTTAATAAAATATAAATTTGCAAAGTTTAAGTTATTTTTATTAACAACATTCTAATAACAAATTATGACTAACACAAACAAGAACCGAAGAGGTCTGCGTTGGGCGTTCGTGCTTGCATTCCTCTTCGTGAACTCGGTTGTTGCTCTTGCGCAACAAACCGTGACAGGTGTCGTTAAGGACGACCTGGGCGAACCTCTCGCCGGTACGAAAGTACAGGTCAAAGGTACAAACAACGTTGCCATGACCGACGCCAACGGAAAGTTCTCTATCCGTGCCAACAAGGGCCAGAGCCTGGTCTTCAGTTTCATGGGCTTTACAGAAAAGACAGTTGCCGTTGATGGTAAGCCTATGAACATCATGATGACTGAGGATGCCAAGACGCTGAACGACGTGGTTGTCATCGGTTACGGTAGCTTGGCCCGCAAGGAGGTGGCTTCCTCCATCACGTCCCTCCGTCCTCAAGACATGGACATTGCCGTAGTCACCAGCCCCGAGCAGATGTTGCAGGGTAAGGTGCCCGGCTTGGTTATTACCAACACCAGCGACCCCAATGGTGCTGCCAGCATCTCACTGCGTGGTGCATCATCACTACGCGAAGGTGCTGCTATGGAGCCTTATTACGTTGTTGACGGTGTACCCGGTGTAAGCATGAGTCTTGTTGCTCCTGAGGATATCGAGAGCATCGATGTATTGCGTGACGCTACCGCCACTGCCATCTATGGTTCAAAGGCTGCCAACGGTGTCATCATCGTTACCACAAAGAAGGGTTCGAAGTCAGGTCGTACCAATGTCACCTACTCTGGTTTCGTTGCTGCCGACAAGGCCATGAAGACGCTGGACATGATGTCAGCTTCCCAATTGCTTGATTTCGGAAACCGCGCAGGTTACAACCTATCGACATATTATGATGCAGCTAACCCCGCCAACACCAATTGGCAAGATGAAGGCTTGCGAGCAGCATTTACCCACAGTCATGGCATAAGCATCAACGGTGGTCATAACAAGACCTCATACAGCGCCAGCCTCAACTACTTGGACAAGCAAGGTGTTGTTCGAGGCTCTGACATGAACCACGTGACGGCTCGCACCTTCGTGCAAACTTCGTTCCTGAAAGACCACATCGATCTCTCTATCAGCTTGAATGGTAGTGTTAAGAACAACCACAGCAATGAAGCCGTTGGAGGTGGCAATTCAGTATCTGGTACCGACGCCATCGATGCTATGTACTACTACAATCCGCTGGTTCCCGTTCGCAATGCCGACGGTTCTTGGTATGAGAACCTGAGCATCTCGCAGAACTACAACCCCCTGAGCATCATTAATGAGGACCGTTACAACACCACCGAGAAGATGTTGCATGGTGTGGGTAAGTTGACTGCACACATCGTTGAAGGCTTAGACCTTAACATGAACTTCAGTTACCAGAATAAGCAGTGGATTTATAACAATTACAACTCCACCCAGTCGCAAATCTATAAGTCGCAACACGGCCGCGCAAGCCGAAGCACCATCAACGACATTGATAAGCAGATGGAAGTCTATGCCAACTATGGCCACACTTGGAACGACAAGCACAAGCTGGCCTTGATGGCTGGTTACAGCTGGGAACAGCAGGATCACAGCGATGGTTTCGGACTGACGGTCAACAACTTCTATGATGATGCACTTTTGTACTACAACCTGGGCATGGCAAACAACATTGACATGACTGGCATCATCAGCCATCAGCTCTCCACACTGCGTATGATTAGCTTCTATGCTCGTGCAAACTATGCCTACGACAACCGCTACCTGTTCCAAGCAACCATCCGTCGCGACGGTAGCTCTGCTTTCGGTAAGGACAACCGCTGGGGTTACTTCCCTTCGGCTTCGTTTGCATGGCGCATCATCGAAGAGAAGTTCATGCAAGACCAAAACATATTTGATGACCTAAAGTTCCGCATTGGTTATGGTGTCAGCGGTAACTCACTGGGCTTCGATGCCTATACAGCCCTGTTGACCTACGGTTGGAATGGATCTTTCTTCCAGTACACCGATGAATCTGGCGTAACAAAGGATTACAAGGCCTTGGCTGCAACTAAGAATGCAAATGACAAATTGAAGTGGGAGCGCACTGGTATGTTCAACACTGGTCTCGACATGGAGTTCTTGGGTGGACGCTTAGGCGGTACCATTGAGTACTACTACAAGAAGACCACAGACCTTATCTATGGTTATCCTGTAAGATTGAGTCGTTATCCCTATGGAACCCTAACTGCCAACGTGGGTGAGATTACCAACCGCGGTGTCGAGTTGACCATCAATGCCATCCCCGTTCAGGGTAAGGAGTTCCAGTGGAACACCACATTCACACTGTCACACAATAAGAATAAGGTAGAGAAGATTTCGAATGACGAATTCTCCGTTCCTTACATCAACATGGGTAATACTGACATCGGTGGAGTGACCAACTCCAATGTTCAGCGCATTATGGAAGGCTGCCCCATCGGTCAGTTCTATATGCCCGAATGGGCCGGTTATAACGAAAATGGTGTCTCTGTCTTCAACGATTACGATGCCGACGGTAATCTGGTAGGCACCACCACCAGCCCCGACGAAAGCGACTATCGCAAGGCAGGCAGTGCACAGCCGAAGGTTGTCTTCAGCTGGAGTAACTCGCTGACATGGAAGAAGTGGTCACTGAGTGCATTCTTCCAAGGCGTGGGTGGAAACAAAATCTTCAACGCTAAGGAAGCTTACTACAGCAACATGACCAATGTGAAGAATGGTAAGAACGGACTGAAGTCTCTGTACGACCAAGTACTGGAAGACCCCACTCGTATCAACGACACCAACTCACAGTATCCCTCGACTCGTTATCTGGAAAAGGGAAGCTACCTGCGTCTGTCTGCCCTGACTCTGGGTTATGACTTCGGTCGTCTGGGTGACTGGATTCAGAATCTGCGTCTCTATGCTACCGTAAACAATGTATTCACAATTACGGGCTATAACGGTAACGATCCAGAAATCAATCTCGGTGGCTTGCAACCTGGTATCGATTGGCGCCAGAGCACCTATCCTCGCACTCGTACCTATTTGTTCGGTGTTAATATCAACTTCTAATCCATTAATCTGATAATCAATATGAAAACAAGATATTTATTGTCTGTTGCCCTGCTTGGCCTTTTGGCAGGCAGTTGCACTGACCTGGACGTGGACGTAAAGTCTTACTACACAGAATATCCCAACTCTGAGATTGCCCTCGAAGCCAAAACAGCCGACGCCTACTTTGCCTTCCGCGGTGCACTGGGACGCCGCTTTGACGAGGGTAATTCGATGAACTCCGACGAGTACACGGGTGTGAGCTTCGATGGTGACTACTACAACAATGGCGACTGTGCCAATTTCTCGTTACACACTATCAACTACGATAACTGTAAGAACATGCTGAACGTGTACAACGACATCATGTCGGGTATTACACGTTGCAATCCCTTGATAATCGAATTTGGCGGTGATGATGCTGCAGCATCAGCTCCCTTGCGTGCTGTACGTGCTTTCTACCACTTCCTCTTGATGGACCACTGGGGTGACACTCCCATATTAGACCATCCCCTTGAAGAAGGCGAAGCCGTGGATCGCAGTCCGCGTGCAGAAGTTGCCAAATGGATTGAACAAGAGTTGCTGGCCGTTCGCGACAAATGTCCCGAGGCAGTAAGTGCAAGCACCTATGGCAAGCCTACTCGCTGGATGGTGGATGCTCTGCTGGCTAAGTTGTACATCAACTGGCCCGTCTATACCAAAGACGTAACCAGTGCAAGCTGGGCATACGGCGAAAATGAGAAGCTGAACGACTGTATCGCTGCTTGCGACCGTTTGATCCAGAGTGGCCACTTCGCTTTGGCTGGTGGTGACGAGAATCCTAACCGCGGTGGAAAGAGCGACTTCAAGAAGAAGTTCTTCTATGACAATGGTCCTCAGATTAAGGACTTTATCTATGCTATGCCTTTCGATGCCATAACACAGACAGGCTTGACTTATGCACGTTTCCGCACATGGCGTCGCGGACAGAACGGCAATGGTCTGTACTCTGTAGAAATGACAAAGTCGGTTGGTGGCAACTTTGCCCTGACTCCTGAGTTTGCAGCCTTGTTTAACCTCCCCGGCGACCGTCGTAACGACTGCATCGTGGGTGACGGTAATGCCGAGACCTTTGACGTTTATCAGTACGATGCCAACACGGGTGAGAAGACCAGCGTCCGCAACACTTATAAGGACGAGGCTGTAACCTTCACTCGCAGCATTACGCTGAAGGAAGGTGCTGAGAGTGCCGAGCTGAACTGTGGTGCAGACATGAAGGGTTGGTGCCAAGGCTATCGCTCTATCAAGTTCTTCCCCAACATTACCCAATACAACGAATACGATCGTAACCAGTCAAATGATGTGCCCATCTTCCGCTTTGCCGACGTTCTGCTGATGAAGGCTGAAGCCATCGTACGTGGAGGTAGTGCTACCAATGGTGATACGCCCCAGAGCCTCTTCAACCAGATTCGCAGCTATGCAGGTGCTCCCACATTGTCGGCAACACCTACACTGCAAGACATTTTGGACGAACGCGGACGTGAGTTCCTCGATGAGCACTGGCGTCGTAATGACCTTATCCGTTTTGGTGACTTTGAGCGTCCTTGGGGCTTCAAGACACAGTACGGAAGCAACGATCCCAAGATGCGTCTGTGGCCCTTGTCAATCGACGTGTTGAACAACAATACTAACTGGAAACAAAACCCCGGTTACTAAAACCGACCTATACTAACTAAATCCGACGGGAGGCGTGGAGTGCTCAAGAAGTCTCCACGCCTTCTTCTCTTAGAATAAGGATGAAAAGGATAGCCATATTAATTCTTCATTTTGCATTTTGCATTTTGCAATTTGCTACCGCCCAGGTTGTGAGCTATGTCGATCCACGCATTGGAAGCGAAGGGCTTGGACGCACATATATTGGTCCCTGCGTTCCCTTCGGCATGGCCAAGCCTGGACCTGATTGCGGAACAGGCAACAATGCAGGATGGACTCCTATGCCCGCCCTCGTAAGCGGTTTCTCACAAACCCACGTCAGTGGAACGGGAGGCGGACCGAAGTATGGCAATATCCTTATTCAACCTGGACTTGTTCCCCAACATCGTAGCGATGAGACCATAGAACTCGGCTATTATGCCACCACTTATCAGGAAACAGGCATTCGTACTGAAATCACGGCTTCACGTCTCTATTCGAGTTATCGCATCACTTTCCCTGATAGTGTTACACCTGCCTTCCGCTTCGACCTTACCCACTTCCTTGGCCGCAATCCTGTGCCAAAAGCACGAGAAGCGCAACAATTCGAAAGGGCTGAAATATATCGTGTGAACGACAACGCTGTGGCAGGAAGTCAAACCATTAGCGGCGGATGGAATAATGGCGGTCCTTATACTGTTTACTTCTATGCTGAGTTCAATAGTCGAATTGAAGAACAGGCATTTCATCGCGGTCAGTCAATGGATGTTCAGTGCCAGCGAAACGATGTGGAGATGACAGTAGGCATTTCCTATATCAGTCCTCAGCAGGCTCATGCAAATATAGAACGCAAAGGCTTTAATGCCGTTCGTCAGGCATGTATCGATGAATGGGAAAAGCTGTTATCATCATTCCACATAGAAGACAACTCGGCGTCATCGTTGTTCAAAACCCAGTTTTATACCGCATTGTATCACACATGCCTAATGCCGACTACCCGCGAGGATGGGACATACGATGATTACTATGCCATTTGGGACACTTATCGCACAAGTACTCCCCTACTCACCCTGCTCGACAAACAACGAGCCACAGAGATAGCCCGTTCCTTGCTTACCATCTACCAACGTGACGGATATATGCCCGATGCCAGAAGCGGTAACTCAAACGGACGCACGCAAGGAGGCAGTAATGGAGAAATCGTTATGGTTGACGCATTAGCAAAAGGGCTCGATTTGGATTATGCTTTGGCTTTAGAAGCCATGCTAAAGGACGCGACTGTTCCACCCGAGGACGACGAAGCCGAAGGACGAGGAGGGCTTGAGGAATACAACACCTTGGGTTATATTCCATATGGTATTGCCCGAGCAGGCAACAGAACGGTAGAATATTCGTTCTGCGACTGGGCAATTGCACAAGTAGCGCAACATCTGGGGAAAGAAGACCTTTATAATAAATATATGGAACAAAGTCGTCGATGGCAGAATCTGTGGAGAGCCAACTACGAACACGATGGAGCCCGCGGTTTCATTATGCCTCGCGACCATCAAGGCCAATGGCTCGACGACTTACCCTTCGGACATAGCAAGCTTCAAAAATACACCTTCCGCTATACGCCTGATACCAGTTACGAAGGCCCGTGGTATTGTCCGTGGTGGGATTGCTTTATGTACGAAGCCTCTTCATGGGAATACTCATTCTCCATTCCTCATGACATCCTTACCCTCATCCAGTTGTGTGGTGGTCCTGAGAAGTTCGAAGCCCGCCTTGACACCTTCTTCAGTCACAATTACTACAACGTTGCCAATGAGCCCTCGTTCTTAACCCCTTGCCTTTACCATTGGATCGGCAAGCCAGAACGGTCAAGTCAACGCATCCACGAGATTATTACCCAGCACTTCGATACCACTTCCAAAGGACTGCCCGGCAATGACGACGGAGGAGCTATGTCGTCGTGGTTGGCCTTCCACATCCTTGGCCTTTATCCTTTGGCAGGGACTGATCAATATCTCATCCATTCGCCCTTCATCAAAGAGTGGACATTCGGCAAGCTTACCTGCAAGGCGGACAGCACCATCGAAACCCCTTTGCTCAACGGAGTTCCCTTACGCGATTGGCGCATCAATCACGCCCAACTTTTAGAGGGTGGAATGCTTCTTGTTCCAAGCCTTAGGTTCGAGAGTCATCGAACAAAGGTTCAAGAGCCATCGAACATAGGTTCGATTGCACCCGAACAATATCTCATTACCTACAAGCTGCATGGTCAGACGCGTCGCTTCCACGTATCATTCAAAGAGCACAAAGATTCACTCACTCTCTTTTGGAGCATCGAAAGGAATCTGCGCCTTTGGACAGGTTCGTACACCATGACGCCCAAAGCCCGTCGCAAAGCTACGCATCTATCCTATGAACAACCGCTCGACGGGCAACACATCGTACTTCCCAACAACCAACTCTTTGCCCTCTTCCCCACGAAAGCGCTGAAGGAGATAAAGAAGAAGGGGAATGTGCGTTACTGCAATACCAATTGGGTGCTAACCGAACAAAAAGATTCACTGCTCCACCTTATCGATACAAAAGAAGGAGGCGACATGTGGGTTCGCGATGACATTCGACTGCCGTTGATTGTGAGCATGCAAAACAATCCCGTAGAGATTAATTGGGAAGCGAAAGAAGTGAGGGAGTGATGAAATGATGAAATGATGAAGTAGGCTACTCATTTTCCATCTTATTAACAGCCTTCCCTCTACTAATTCATTTGATTATCAATATAGCGAAGCAATCGTCGATAGAAAGGATCATGCGAAAGCGTGGTTCGATTGCCGATGAGCAGAATCTTCATTCGTGCCCGAGTTATAGCCACATTCATTCGACGCAAATCACGAAGGAAACCCACATCCCCTTCCTCGTTGTTTCGCACCATGCTGATGACAATAACATCGCGCTCTTGACCTTGGAAACCATCAATCGTGTTGATGGTTATCAGATGGCGGAATGGTTTCCAATAAGAATCGCGTCGAAGCATACGTCGGAGCAAACTTACCTGTCCTCGATAGGGCGAGATAATGCCCACGTCTATCTGTTCGTACAGAATTCGTTCCTTTCCTATCTTTAAGAAATAGTTCTTCAGGCTTTGCAATGTCAGTTCTGCCTCTGCAGGATTCTGTCGGCTCAACCCATCGCCTGCTTGCTGTTCCTGATATTCCATTCCTTCTGGTGTGTCTATCCAGTCAATGGCCGTATCCCAATCCAAGATACCACGATACTTCACCTGCGGAGCACTCTCCAAGCGCCCTTCATAGAACTCCTGGTTGGGGAATTGCATGATGCCATCCGACATTCGATACTGCACCGTCAACAACGACACCTGAGCAGGTTTATTCTCGACGATGGTTTGCATCATCGTTTGGTCTAATCCGCCTTTCAAGGCTTCGATGCACTTGATGGTAGGAGGCAACTGCCGATGGTCGCCTGCCAAGATAACACGATTAGCCTTCTGAATAGCTATCCAGCAAGCAGCCTCCAAGGCTTGAGCAGCCTCATCGATGAAGAGCGTCGCGAAATGATGCCCTACGAGCAAACGGTTGGCGCTGCCCGTAAGCGTGCAAGCCACCACTCGAGCATCGGCAAAAAGGTCGGCAGTAATGGTCATCTCCAACTCTGTGCAACGATCCCGCAAGCGTTCAATCTTCTGATGGAAGGAATCGGAACGCCCTTTCTGGGTATCATACATGCGACGGATTTCGTGGCGAAGCGTCCACAAATCGGTGTATCGAGGATGGCTCTCGAACCTTCGTTCGAAGGTGTAACTCAGCATCTTATCAGTCACTCTCGTAGGGTTGCCTATACGCAAAACAGACACACCTCGATCGGCCAGTTTCTCACTAATCCAATCCACAGCCATATTGCTTTGGGCACACACCAAAACCTGAGTTTCCCGACGCAATGTCTCATAGATGGCTTCAACGAGCGTCGTGGTTTTACCTGTTCCTGGAGGACCATGCACCACCGCCACATCTTTTGCCCAAAGAACTTCGTTCACGGCTTGTTCCTGACTCGGATTGAGCCAAGGGAAACGAACAGGAACAAAGGTGAACTTGTGGGCAGGAGTTGAAGTATGGATGATATCACGCAATTCGGCCAGTCGTCCCTTTTGTGCGTTAATGACTTGGTCGAGTGCCGCAAACATCTGCCGATAGGTGTACTCGTCTAAATACAATTGCACACCCAATCGTTGAGCCGATTGCACTTGCAGAAGCGCATCTGCATTGGGCAAGACAATCACCATCCTATTATCTTCCACATAACTCACTTGCCCAACAAACTTCATGTAACGAAGCATTTCCGATGCATCCTGCTCGAAAAAGCAAACGGGCTTGCCTGGCTCGAACTGATGTTCCACATCCTCCTGCGGCACACCATTGGTCACCTCAACCACCAACTGGTCGAGCGAATTGTAATAGTTCCGACCTACATTCAAAGGATACCAACAAAGGCCACGCCGAACTTTACGTTCCACGCCCATAGCCTCCGTTTGCCGTTGGAATTGTTCCTTCTCATACTCGTATTCCAACCTTAACAGTTCCCTTTGTCGAACCAATTTCTGAATCATGTTGACAAAGATATAAATTATTTGCCATTTACCATTTACCATTTACTATTTATTTCTTATCTTTGTAGCGTATGAACTATAACCATAATCACATCATGAGACGCATTGCTTTACTTCTCATCCTTTTCTTTTCCCAATCTCTCGTTTTCTCGACTCCAATCGACGACCTCCTGGAGCGCATCGACCGAGGAGCATCCAAGAAGTTTGTGATTCAACAGGTAAAGAGTGATGTGGACTTCTTCGAATTGGATCAGAAGGGCAACAAACCCGTCATTCGAGGTAATTCATGGGTAAACATCGCCACAGGACTGAACTGGTATCTGAAACACTATGCCGGCATTCATCTGACGTGGAACCAGATGCAAGCTAAACTACCCGCTCAATTGCCAGTTGTTATGCAGAAGGAACGCCACGAGACGAACCTGCGCTTGCGTTATGACTTCAATTATTGCACATTCTCCTACTCTATGGCTTTCTGGGATTGGAAGCGATGGCAGACAGAACTGGATTGGATGGCTCTACACGGCATCAATATGCCTTTGGCTGCTGTAGGTCACGAATGCGTTTGGCGCAACATGCTTTTGCGTTTAGGGCACAGTGAGCAAGAGGTGGCAAACTTCATCCCAGGTCCTGCCTTCCTTGCTTGGTGGGAAATGAACAACCTTGAAGGTTGGGGAGGTCCTTTGCCATTGAGTTGGTATGGTCAGCAAGAGAAGTTGCAGAAGAGAATCCTTAAAAGGATGAAGGAGTATGGTATGAAGCCCGTATTGCCAGGATATTGCGGAATGATTCCTTCATTCCTCAGTGATGGTCCCAAGCAACAATGGAACGGTTTTACGCGTCCCGCTATCTTATTGCCCAACGACCCACGCTTTGCCCAATACGCAAAAATGTTTTATGAGGAGACAAAGCGTCTTTATGGCGAAGCAGAATACTATAGCATGGACCCCTTCCACGAAGGCAATTTGCCTCAGGGAGTGGATATTGGCGAGATGGGACGCTATATCCTTTCGGCCATGAAACAAGCAGCGCCCCAAGCCAAATGGGTGGTGCAGGGATGGAATGAAAACCCACGTCCGAAGATGCTCGATGCGCTTCCTGCTGGCGAAGTCATCGTCTTAGACCTTTTTAGCGAATGTTCGCCTATGTGGGGCATTCCAAGTCGTTTCAAACGCGATAATGGCTATGGTGACCACGATTGGATATTCTGTATGCTCGAGAACTTTGGTGCTAACGTCGGGTTACACGGACGCATGGACTTGCTCCTCAATAACTTCCGTTTCACACGCACCAGTCCTATGGCTCGCCACATTGTGGGTTGGGGATTGACGATGGAAGGGTCGGAAAACAATCCCGCCATGTTCGAACTGATGTCCGAGTTGCCTTGGCTCAATGAAATACCCACTAAGGAGGCTTGGTTGGACAGTTACGTGAAAGCACGCTATGGCAAGGTTGACGAAACTATCCGGAAAGCATGGCAGATTATCGCCGACGGCATTTATAACGCTCCTTTTGGCAATTATCAGCAAGGTCCCCATGAAAGCATTTTCTGTGCCCGTCCTGCCTTCAACTGCTTCCAGGTATCCTCATGGAGCAAGATGAACAATTACTACGACCCCACCACCACGTGGGAAGCCGCCCAACTGATGCTTTCCGTTGCCGACCAATATCGCGGTAACAATAACTTCGAATACGATTTGGTGGACATCTGTCGTCAAGCAATTGCCGACCGAGGTCGTATTGTATATAATCGCACCATTGCAGACTTCAATAGTTGTGACAAACGAGCCTTCAAACAAGATAGTGAAGAATTCCTACGCCTATTGCTGCAACAAGATTCATTGCTTGCCACACGTAGCGAATTCCGGCTTGGCAACTGGACACAACAAGCCCGTCAACTGGGCACAACCTTGGAGGAATGCAATCTCTATGAGTGGAATGCTCGTGTGCAGATAACCACATGGGGCAATCGCCATTGTGCCGATGAAGGCAAACTTCGCGACTATGCCCACAAGGAGTGGCAAGGAATCCTGCGCGACTTTTATTATCCTCGATGGAAGCATTTCTTCGGCATACTTCAGGACGAACTCGACGGACGCCTGCCCATGATGGCTGTCGGCAATTCGTATGTACCCAAGGAGGGCAACCCTGCTGTCGAAGTTGATTGGTACGGAATGGAAGAACCTTGGACACTTGAACACAACGCCTACTTGGCACAACCCGAAGGCAATCCCATAGACGTTGCGAAAAGAATTATTAAGTAGAGTAAATAGGAGTGGAACCGCTCTTGCAGCAGGAGACGACTGCAAGACGAGGAGTTAGAATTGAGACAGAAGTTCTTCAGGAGTGAGCATTTGTTGCTCGCCTGTCTCCATATTCTTCAACGTCACCTTTCCTTCGTTCATCTCGTTCTCACCCACCAGAGCCACGAAAGGAATCTGTTTCGTGTTGGCATACTGCATCTGCTTCTTCATCTTCACCTGATCGGGATAGATTTCACAACGGATTCCTGCCTGACGTGCCTTCGCAAGGATGGGCATACAATAGGCTGCTTCCCGTTCGCCAAAGTTGATGAACAGCAGTTGTGTCTGCGTGGTTACGGTCTCGGGATAGAGATTGAGTTGGTTCAGAACGTCATAGATGCGGTCAGCACCAAAGGATATACCCACTCCTGAGAGGCCAGGCATTCCAAAGATACCGGTCAGGTTGTCGTATCGACCACCGCCCGTGATGCTGCCAATCTCCACATCCAAAGCCTTCACCTCGAATATGCAACCCGTGTAGTAATTGAGACCGCGAGCCAATGTGAGGTCAAGTTCGAGTTGAGAGCGGAGAGAGGACAGTTGAGAGAGGACAAACTCCACTTCCTCAACACCCTTCAAACCTGTCTCACTATCCTTCAACACTTCACGCATGGTAGCCATCTTCTCTTCATTGGTACCGCTGAGTTGGATAATGGGTTGCAGTTTCTCAATAGCCTCCTCTGGAAGTCCGTTCTCACGCAGTTCGGCATTCACGTTCTCCAGCCCTATCTTGTCCAGTTTGTCGATGGCCACTGTGATGTCCACAATCTTATCGGCTTGCCCTATCATCTCGGCAATTCCAGTTAGGATCTTGCGGTTATTGATTTTGATGCACACACGAATGCCAAAGCGTTGGAACACGGTATCCACGATTTGCATCAATTCCACCTCATTGAGCAAAGAATCACTACCAACAACGTCGGCATCGCACTGATAGAACTCACGATAGCGCCCTTTTTGCGGACGATCGGCACGCCAAACGGGCTGAATCTGGAAGCGACGGAAAGGCAATGTTAGTTCCTCGCGGTGTTGCACCACATAACGTGCGAAGGGAACGGTAAGGTCGTACCTGAGCCCTTTCTCACACAAGCGTGTAGCCAGTCGGTTGGTCGAATCCTCACGGATGTTCTCTTCCGTCACATCACGCATAAAATCACCCGAATTCAGTATCTTAAAGAGCAGTTTGTCGCCCTCTTCGCCATATTTTCCCATCAAAGTCGATAGGTTTTCCATAGCAGGAGTCTCTATCTGCTGGAATCCGTAGAGTGCATAGACGCTGCGAATCGTATCAAATATGTAGTTTCTACGAGCCATTTCCACGGGACCAAAGTCTCTTGTGCCCTTAGGTATGCTTGGTTTTTGTGCCATTTTTACATCTTTTTTTCAAATCGTTTGCAAAGTTACGATTAAATTCACAATTCGCCATTCATTATTCATATTTATTTTAAATCTTACTTCTTAAATCTTAATTCTTTTTCGTACCTTTGTGACCAATGAACAAAAGACGACATTAAAAATCCGCAATTCATAATGCAAGAACTCGAAAATCAGAACACAACGCCCGATACTTCCAACGACGTTATCAATCAAGAATGGTGGCAAGAGCACTTTCACGAGCCCATGCCCGATGAAGTGGCTGTGGAGATACGCAAGATGGTGCGCACAGAGGCTCGACGCCTGAATGTGGCAAGCGCTCTGCTCAGTCCTCAGAAGATGGCTCGCATTGAAGATGCACGCCGACTGGCTGAGACGAAGCTTCGCAACATTGAATCCTCGCTCCAGCGTGTCCACGACCAACAGGAATGGCTCCACCGCTTCAACGAGAAGAAACACGAGCTCACAGAGCATCGCAACCGCCTCTATGAAGTCAACAAGCAACTGGCCATGGTGGCAAACGACGAGAAGGAACTCAATCGCTTTGAGCTCTTCGAGACCATCCAGGGATTGTTCCAACGCATGACGTTGCTCGAGAAGCAATCACGTGCCAACAAACAATCACAAGGCACCCTGCAAACCACCATAGAGGAGACGAAACAGCAGTTCGAGGAGTGCCAGAAGCAACTCACTCAGATGCGCGACGACCACAACGATGCCACGAAGCAGATGATGCTCGTACGCGACCAACTGGAGGAGGCCAACCGCATCATCGGAGCAAATACCATCCTCGACCTCGACGAGCAATCCACAGAACGCCTCTTCGAATCCCTCAACCAACAACGCACCATCCTCGGAAAGGAAGTGGAGGAACTCGAGAGCCATCTCGAAAACCTGCAGGAGGTCATTGGCCAGCAACGCACCAAACGACAGGCAATGGAGCCTCACCAGCAACTGATGGAACGTGGCGACATGGTGGTGACCTTGCTCGACCGCTTGCAAGAGATGCGCGAGGAACTGGCTCGCCAACAACGCACACAGGACGAGGAATTGCGCCAACAACAGGAAGAGAACAACATGCTCAACCGCGTCTTTGCCGATTATCAGAACGTGGAATCCGACATCAAATCCCTGAACGCCGAACTCCACCTCCACCGACAGAACAACCTCGGACGCAGCAGTTATTCGTTGCAGGAGAGAGCCATGCAACTCAAGAGCCGTCGGCAGATGCTCATTGCTGCCCAATCGCTATGGAACCGCATACAGCTGGGATACGCCCTAATTGAGGAAAAGACGCAAACCGTCAATCGTCTCCGACTCAGCCTCGACAACCTGAAGCTCAATATCTCCGAACTCGAAGACAAAGTTGTGCCTATGCGCCAGCTCTGCCACGAGAAGGAATACACCCTCACACTGAGCAAGAGCCAGAACGTGATCCAGCTGCGAGGCGACCTGCAGGAAGGCGTTGCCTGCACCGTCTGCGGAGCTACACACCATCCCTATCACAGCGACACGATGCTCGAGCAAAGCCAGCTCATCAATGACCTGCGCATCGACTACGAACTGCTCAGTGCCGAACTTGCGAGCAAGGAGGAACAACTGCGACAACTCAAACTCGAGCAGATGGCACAGACCTCGCGACGCGACGTGGAGGAAGAGACCCTCTCACGCCTGCGCCAACGCCAGATTGAGGACGTGCGCGAGTGGCAAGTGTTCGCATCCCTCGACCGCACTTTCGAGGAATGCTCGTCGAGCACCAACATGGAAGCACGCACAGCCCTACTCCGACAACTCATCGAGAACACAGCCTACGATGCCGACGACGCCCAGAAGGAACTCGACGACTACAACTTCAACCAGACACGCATCAACGACATCTCAGAGCAACTCACACGCAAGGAACAGCAGAAAAACGACCTCATGGTGCGCCTCAATGAGGTGAACACCAGTTGTCAGGTTCTTGCCCGACAAGTGGAGAAGACACGCCAGACGCGCTCTGCCCTGCAAGACGAATACACTCACCTCTACGAGCGCCTGACCAACCTTGTCACCATCAACGAGTGGTATCCCACATGGCTGGAGAATCCCGAGACACTGCGCCTGCGCATCCAGCAGATGATGGAGGACTGGCAACGCCTCAACGACGACATCCAGCAACTGCAACGACAGCAGGAAGTGGCACAAGCCCAACTCACCGACAAACAGCAGTCATGCACCTATCTGGACTCGCTCAACCTGCAAGTGCGCGAGGACAACGAACGCCGACGCATCATACGCAAGGAGGGAGAGAAGAACTACGAACGCATGCTGGGTGAGACAGAGGTGAAAGACTACTTTGCCACCCACTACCAGCAACTGCAAAAAGTGCTGTCACAGGAGTCGCAATTGCGTGACGAGACCATCGACGCCCAAGTGCGCCTGGCCACCCTGCAAGGAAAACAAGAGGAACTCAGCAGGCAATGCCAAGCCATCGACGAGCAGGTTGCTGGCGAACGCTCACAGCTGGACATCTGGATGCGGAGTTTCAACGCCAACCATCCGCCTGTGCAATACGCCGAACTGCAGCGTGCCTTCGCTCTCGACAAGGACTGGAATGCCACACGAACGAAAGTGCGTAGCCTACGCATCGAGTCTATGCTCGAGGAGTCTCGAGTGGATGCCTTACGCAGCGCCATCGTAGCCCTGCAGGCCGAAGGAATGCGTCCGTCGGGCACCGACGAGGCGGCCATCATGGAATCGCTTGTAGGCCAGCAGAAGCAACTGGAACGCCAGCGACGCGACGTGCTCATGCAGCTCGCCTCCCACCAGATAGCCCTCGACCGCCACGAAGAGATTACTGCCCGCCTGAAGGCCGAGGAGGAGGAGAACTACAAACGGACGGGCTCGAGACAAAGTCTCGAGGATGAAGGATGAAGGGTGAAGGGTGAAGGCTGCGATTAAGCGAGGGCAGTCGAGAACTCGTTCTCAGAATGCCGAGCGTGAGCAGGCTCGAGACGAAGTCTCAAGGTATTAACAGTTTTAACAGTTAACAGTTAATTTTATGTGCCCTGTCACCTAGATTTCTTTCTATCTATCTATATATATAATAATAAAAATTAACATTCCCTGCTCAGGTCTGCGTGCAAGGGCTCGAAAAAAACTGTTAACTGTTAAAACTGTTAATGGTCCTATGTAAGTGAATCATACAGAGGGGGTTACCCACTATCGCATAATGGTCTGTGCGCGATCGGGACCAACCGAGAGTATCGTGATGGGCGTGTTCAGGGCTTTCTCGAGATAAGCCACATAGTCGCTGAAGGCCTTTGGGAACTGGTCTTCGGAGGTCAGTCCTGTGAGGTCGGTCTGCCACCCTGGGAGGTCCTCATAGACGGCTTGCCAGCTTGCCGTGTCGAAAGGCATGTCGCTCGTGCGTACTCCATCTTTCTCATAAGCCACACACACGCGGATGACAGGGAAGGTGTCGAGCACATCGCTCTTCATCATCACAAGCTGCGTGACGCCGTTAATCATGATAGCATAACGAAGGGCTACGAGGTCGACCCATCCACAACGGCGATTGCGACCCGTGACAGCACCGTACTCGTGGCCTATCTCACGGATGCGGTCGCCTGTCTCGTCGAAGAGTTCAACGGGGAATGGTCCTGCACCCACACGCGTGCTGTAGGCCTTGAAGATGCCGAAGACCTCGCCGATGCTTTGCGGAGAGACTCCCAGACCGGTGCAGACGCCGCCACAGACGGTGTTGGAGGAACTGACGTAGGGATAGGTTCCATGGTCTATGTCGAGCATGGTTCCCTGAGCACCTTCGGCAAGCACGCTCTTGCCTTCCGCGAGGGCTCGGTTGATTTCTATCTCGGTATCGCTAAGCGTGAACGTACGCATGTATTCCACACCACGAAGCCACTGCTGTTCCTCGGCACTGATGTCGTAGTCGGTATAGCCCATGTGGCGCAGAATCTCTTCGTGACGGGCTTTCAGGCTCTGGTACTTCTCATCGAAGTTCTCCAGGATGTCGCCCACGCGAAGGCCTGTACGGCTGGCTTTCTCGCTGTAGGTGGGACCTATGCCCTTACCCGTCGTGCCGACCTTGTTCTTGCCCTTTGCGGCCTCATAGGCGCGGTCGAGGACGCGATGGGTAGGTAGGATTAGGTGGGCTCGCTTGCTGATGTGTAAGCGCGAACGCAAGTCGTAGCCTGCCGTCTCCAGTTCCTGTGCCTCGGCCATAAAGAGGTCGGGGGCTATGACGCATCCATTGCCGATGATGTTGATTTTGTCAGGAGAGAAGATGCCCGAAGGTATGGAACGCAGTACAAACTTCTTCCCTTCGAAGATGATGGTGTGACCCGCATTGGGACCACCTGCAAAGCGTGCTACGATGTCGTACTTGGGTGTGAACACATCCACAACCTTACCTTTTCCTTCGTCTCCGAAAACTATGCCCAGCAGGGCGTCGACTTTACCTTTGTTCATAATATTATTTCTTTTTACCGTTTACTATTTATTCTTGGACGGGCCAATCGACCCGATTACTTCATTTCGTCATTAGCAAAGCGCGTGGGAGTGAGCCTTTCTATCGCATTATTCACGGCTTTCCGCAAATGCAGGTTAGGAGTGTCGAGAAGTGAGTTTGCCTGGTCGAGCACCTCGTCGCGACTGCGGTCGGTGAGCACTGCACCCTGCATGAGCAGACGGGTTATGAGGAGGAAACCGCACAGTTGGAACATCTCGTCGGAGTGTCCCATCCACTCGAATGCTTTGTCCGAGGCGTATGGAAGACGAGAGAAGAGGTTCATGACCGTCAACTGCGCTATCTCGGCATTGGGCATCTGTTCGACCCAAATGTCGGCAATATCAGGCCAAAATCGGTCCACTGGCATCAATAATCCTGCCAAAATCTTGCTTTCACGCACATTTTCGTGCCATAATTGCTGAGCTAATTCGTGGGAAGGAGTGAACTGAGAGGCAATTTCCTGCAAGCGAGGCAGGTCGACACCGAAGTTTACGTGGTAGTTCAAGCCACCTTCACGCATGCGGGCAGAAGCCACACCATTCATGTTGGCACGCAATTCCTTCTTTATCTCCACTATGGTTTCCTCAACACTCATAACTGTATGTTTTACCGTAACGTATCATTTGGTCGGCATAGGCCTCGCAATACGTTAATTTTATGTCCGTAATCTGCCCATTTTCGTCGCGAACATGACTAAATTGTGGGTTAATGAAGCCTTTATAAGGGGCAATTCCAAGCTTTTTGTAGCGCAATAATATCTCGCGATGAAGCGCTGCATCGACCTTGATGCCGTACTTTTCCACCAAATCACGAGCCGCTTCATAGTCGCCTTCGCTCTTTATGCGTTGCACTTCGGCCAATAATTGACCCAAATGAGTGCGAAGTTCCTCATAATCGAGAATGCGAAGATAGGTTTTTTCGTCAATAACCTCGAGTTGCAAGGCCTCTGGTGCATGCTCCAGCAACCAATGGGCTATGAGTGCACGATTGCGCATGTGGGCTTCCTCAATCTGACGACCAGGTTCGATGCGAACCAACTGAGTGAGCAAGCCATTCATCAAGTATGTATAATACTGGCCTTTATAGGCTTCGGCATTAGGCGTGAGACCGAGTTCTACAAGCTTCTCGTCAGGGATATAATAGAGGGCAAAGAGGTCGGCTCGAGCCTCCTCAATGGTGCTTCCATAGGCCTTCAGAGCATCTGCATCCACTCCTGGTTTCATCTTCCCGCTTCCGTGTCCCAGACACTCGTGGAGGTCGGTATGCAGGTCGTCCAAATCCATTGTCCACTTTCCTTTGACCATTGACAGGGATTCGGGTATGACAAATTCTTCATAGAAGCCACTGCCCTTAGCCGCTTCGTTGTAAGCCTTGGTGAGATTGCCCAGCGTCACGCTCTTACTACCGTGTTCCTGACGCACCCAATTGCTGTTGGGCAGATTGATGCCTATGGCACTGCTGGGATATAAGTCTCCACCCAACATGGCCACCTCAACCACCCTTGCGTCTATGCCTCGACACGCTTGCTTCTTAAACTCTGGGGCTACAGGCGAATGGTCCTCAAACCACTGGGCATTCTGACTCAGTTTCTCACTCCTGCGGGTGGCTTCGGCATCTTTGATGTTGACGTAACCTTCCCACGATGCTTTCAGGCCAAGCGGGTCGCCATAGACCTCCGTAAATCCGTTCGTGAAATCAATGGTGCCATCCAACTGGTGAACCCAACGGATGGTGTATTCGTCGAAGGTGGACAAATCACCTGTCTCGTAAAAGCGAATCAAGGTTTCTATCACCTCACATTGTTGGTCGTTCTCGGCCACTTCTTGTGCCTTCCGCAACCATCCAACAATCTTCCGAATTGTGCCTCCATACATGCCATCAGACTTCCAGACACGCTCCACCAACCTTCCGCTATCATCTCTCTCGAGACGGCTGTTCATTCCACACATAACAGGGTGTGGGTCGTCGGCTTTCTTCATCTGTGCATAGAAGGCTTCTGCCTCTTTCTGAGTAATGTCGGAGGCATAGTAATTGCACGAGGAGGTCAGCAAGAGGTCAGCACCTTCGTCTTGATTGACTCGCTTGGGAAGGAAAGTAGGGTCGAAGATTACGCGTAGCAACTCCTCATCGACGGGATATCCCACATCGACCAGTGCATCCCTTAAGAACTGCTCACTGAAGTCAGGACGGAACTTTTCGCAACCATAATGATGATGAATACCATTGGAGAACCATACGCGTTTGAGATAGACCTCGAAACGACAGAATTCATCGCACTTCCTATCGCCATTATAGCCCAAATAAATGGCCTCCAGCATGCGACGGATAGGAAGATTGAAGCGACAATTCTGATTCCACAAGATGTCGCGACCCGACAAAGCAGCCTCGCTCAGGTAATAGACATACAACTTTTGCCTGAGTGACAACCGTTCAAAGCCCTCAACCCGATAGCGCAACATCTGAATGTCGGCAAAACGCTCTCCAACGTACGAGAAACTCACTTCTTCCCTAATTTTTCTTGTTGCTGTATGCGATATTCACGTGGTGTAATGCCCTTTATGCGATAGAAAGCCGCATAGAAGGACTGGCGATTGGAAAAGCCCACAAGATGGGCAATCTCACCAATGGAGCATTCGGCATAGCGATGGTCTATGAGCATATACAAAGCCTCGCTAATGCGATATTCGTTCACCAGCTCTGAATAGTTCTTCTGGAAACGCAGGTTTACCACCGCACTCACATAACGGCTGTTGGTCCCTAACTCTTTGGCAAGTTTCTGTGCCGAATAGTCAGGATCTCGATACTTCTTCTCGACCAAGAGCTTGTGAAGAATCTTTTCATAGAGGGCATCGGTAAGTTCCGGACGCAACAGCATTCGATACGCCGCGTCTCGTTCCTTTTTTTCTGTAATGTTATACTTTGGCATGACTCAAGGATTATCTCCTTGCAAATGTAAACATTTTTTTCGGAAGATGCAAAACTTTTGTGTCAAATTATTTCGGAAAAACGGAGAAAGGGTTTTATGGCTAAAGGCTAACTGCGAGCTTTGCTTTTGGCAAAAGAGCTAAAGCCCATCTCTCAATCTCTCATTTTCTGTGGCCATTTACCCAATCTGAAATTTGACGAGGAGGATATATGTTATTTTCTTCCACACTTTTCTAGAAAATGAGAAAAAATGATTACATTTGTGGCATCAATGGTGTTGTAATACCTTTGTTTCAAAATCGTTGTACTATGAAGAAGATACTCCTGTTCACAGTCATCCTATTTGTATTGTTCACGTTCATTGTCATCGTGGGCAACGTCATCGTTATTGGTGAGAAAATCACCGCTGTCGCGGGTGTACCTTGGTTCGAGTATGCATTTTATATCGTACTTCTTATCGTGGTAGGATGGTTACTCTACGTGGCTCTGTTCCAACCCCTAATAGCCATTCACTTTGCACCGGAGTTCCCCGTGCTAGCATTGGAGGACCAAGAGGAAGGCATTGACGAAAAAACCTACCGCGAACGCCTGACAGCCTTCGGACGCAAACTGAGCAACAACTGTTACTACCTACCCATCGAACAACGTCAAGAGCACCAACAACAGTTGCTCTCCCAACTCCAAGAGGCAACCGACACCGATGCTGTAAAATCATTACTGAACGAGGAACTCAAGCAACGCTATGGCAAAGTTGACAAGCACATCATCAGTTATGGCACCAAGGTGTTCATCATTACCGCCGTCTCATCGAGTAATCGTCTTGACACACTTGCCACGCTGGGACTCAATTACCGCATGGTGGCCGACATAGTGCGTGCTTCGGGTTTCCGCCCCAACCACCTACAATTGGTTAAAATATATTACTACGTCATCAGCTCAGCCTTCCTCAGTTACTTCTTCCAAAGTGCGACAGATTCGGCAGACGACCTTCTCGATGGCATAACCGACGCCGAAATCGACACCTTGGACGTGGATGTGGCAGATATGGAGATTCCCGATGTCGACGCCTCGAACATCGATTTCACCCAGTACGTAAAGAACCTCAACCTACCAGGCATTCCCATCGCCCCGTTGGCCGACGGACTGGCCAATGCTGTTATGACCGTTGCCATAGGCTACATCACCAAACACTACCTGCAGAAGGGTTCCAAGGAACTGAAGGGGGCCAAGGGACGCCGTGTGAAACTGAGAGCAAAGATGAAAGCCTTGGGGCAAGTGCCCACCCTATTGGTGGAGATACCAAAGCAGATGGGCAACACTGGATTGTCATGGGCAATGAAAGGCTTCGAGAAAGCCTACGGCAAGATGGCAGGACACTCCGACACTTCCACTTCTGCCGACCCATTGGACGACATAGACGCCATCACGCCCGAAGAAGTTCTTCCTACCGAGAAGAAGTCCCGGAAAAAGGGGATCTTTGGGTTTTGGAGTTGAGATTACCTCATTTTCTCATTCTCTCATTTCCTGATGGCCTTTAGCCATTTATTACTTTTTTACCTAATTATTTGTCAGAACCATTTTTTTTGTATTCTTTTGCAAAAGATTGGGGCTAACACTCCTTGTAAAGCATTGATAATATGAGAATAACGATAGTAGGAGCCGGTTCTATAGGTACCCACCTCGCTAAGTATCTTTCCGGCGAACAGATGGACATTTTCATCATCGACAAAGACCCGCAGAAGTTGGCCTTGCTCGACTCCGAGCACAACCTGATGGCCATTGAGGGAGACGCCACCGAGTTCTCAACCCTGCGGCAAGCCGATGTTGGTAATTGCGAATTGTTCATAGCTGTTACAGACACCTCCGAACGCAACATCGTGGTGTGTGGTGTCGCAAAGTCGATGGGCGCGCGCATGACGGTTGCCCGAGTGGATCGTCCCGACTACATCGAGCCCCACAACCTTAGGGTGCTTGCAACAATGGGTGTCGACAAAGCCATCTTCCCTGAATACATTCTCGCCAACGGAATCATCGATTCGCTAAGGCACCCTTGGACACGCAACTGGTTCGAGTTCGACCGTGGCCGGATGACCCTCATGGGAATTCGTCTCGAAGCCGATGCACCCATTTCCGGAACCTACTTGCGCGACCTCGCCTCCAACGACCGATTCTTTCATGTGGTAGCCATCCGTCGGCGCTTCACCACCATTATTCCCAACGGCGATTGCATGCTGATGCCTGACGACGTACTCTTCGTGACAACCACCGCCTCACGTCAGTCCGAATTGGCTCGCCTTACCGGAAAAAAGATGTTCGACATCCACCGCGTGCTGGTTGCCGGAGGTGGAAAGACGGTGGAGATGATGCTGGGCTTGGCACCTAAAGGTCTCCATTTCACCGTCATCGAGAGCAATGCCGCCCGAGCAGAAGAACTCATCCGAAAGTGTCCCAATTGTGATGTAATCGTGGGTGAGGCAGGCGAAATCGATGTACTGGAAGAAGCTGGCGTGAACAAGGCCGATGCGTTCGTTGCAATGACAGGAACCTCGGAGGGTAACATTCTCTCGTGCCTTACTGCCAAAGACATAGGTATACGCAAAACGGTGGCGCACGTTGGCCAGCAACATCTGTTGCAGATGGCCGAGGCCTTCAACATCGGAACCATCGTGAACAAGCAGAGACTCATGGCCAACACCATTTTCCAATTGATGATTGACTCCGGCTCGCTCTCTTCCAAGTGCCTCGCCCTGTCCGATGCCGAAATGGTGCGCCTGGCTGTCCACAACGATTCGAAGATAGCCGGCAAGATTGTTCGCGAACTGAAGATTCCTCGCGAGATCACGCTAGCTGGCATCATCCGAGGAGGCAGGAGTCAGGTAGTAACGGGTCAAACCATGCTGAAAGCAGGGGATCACGTACTCGTCGTTTGTCTACAAGGCGGATTACGCAAGGCCAAGAATTTCTTTAATTAACAGGCGAATGGATAACTCCGAGCTTTCTAACAAAAGAATCATATGAAATACCTATTCGCCCACCCACAGAGCAACGCCATCAACTTTGCCATGATCACGCGCATTTTGGGACAGATGATGATGGTGGAAGCCGCCTTCATGATGCTCCCGCTGGTCGTTTGCGTGCTCTATGGCGAAGAAGACTGGAAGCCCTTTGCCCTCATCGCTTCCATCACGTTGGTGACGGGTGCCGCCATAAACTATCTCACCCACCCACGCAATCGTCTCTTAAGGCGTCGCGACGGCATGTTGCTCGCTTCGGTGGCATGGATTGTGTTCTCCCTCTTTGGCATGCTTCCTTTCATGCTATGTCAAACCCCGCTGAACGTTCACGAAGCCTTCTTCGAGGCCATGTCGGGTTTCACCACCACGGGGGCTACTGTCATTCGCGATGTTGAGCAATGTAGTCACGGCATTCTCATGTGGCGCTCACTCACTCAGTGGATAGGCGGACTGGGCATCATCCTCTTTACCCTCACCTTCATTCCTGCCCTCAACAACAGCGGGAGCCTCATGCTCTTCCATGCCGAAGCCACGGGCATCACCCACGAGAAACTCGCCGCTCGCATCTCTCACACCGCCAAATTGCTCTGGGGGCTCTACACCGTGCTCACGATACTCCTGATAGCCTTGCTCTGCTGCGGTCCCATCGGATTGTTCGAGAGTGTGTGCCACGCCTTCACATGCATCTCCACAGGAGGTTTCTCCACCCACAACCTGGGCATTGCTGTCTATCATTCGCCCTACATCAAGTTCATACTCGTCCTGTTCATGTTCATTGGTGGCGTCAGTTTCGGACTCATCATTCTGGCCTATCGCAATTCGTGGCGCGAAGTGTGGCGCAACGATGTGTTCCGCTTCTACCTAGGCACCATCGCCTTCTTCTATGTACTGGTGGTAGCATCTATTGTGTATCGAGGTCATTATACAGGATGGGAAAGCGTCACCATCGACCCCCTCTTCCACATCGTATCCGCCCTGACGTCGACTGGCTTCAGTGCCGGCAACTGGGAAGGTTGGGGCATTCTTGTGCTCACGCTCACCTTCTTTATGATGTACGTAGGCGCTTGCGCAGGTTCTACCACGGGAGGAGCCAAGATCGACCGTCTGGTCTATCTGCTCAAGAACTTCACCTTCGTAGTCCGTCGCTACGTTCGTCCACGTTTGTTAGCCTCTGTCGATGTTAACGGGCAGCATGTCAATGCCGAGAGGGGCAGCGAGGTCTCCGCTTTCATCTTCATCTACACCACCCTCATCGTGTTTGGCGGAGTCGTTCTTGTGGCGCAGGGTTTCCCCATTGTCGACGCCTTTTTCTCGTCTTTCTCGTGTGTGTCGAACAACGGGCTGGGTGCGGGCATCACGGGCATCACGGGTTCCTACGACTTTCTTCCCGCCTCAGGCAAGTGGGTCATGTCCCTGCTTATGCTTGCCGGACGTCTGGAGATCATTACCCTCATCACCCTCATCCTCCCCTCCTTCTGGCGCAACTGATTCCCGAACTTTGGAGCTAAAATGAGGTATGAAAAACATCGAGGCAAATCCAAAATTGGTTTCGCCTCGATTCTTATTAACTATTCGCGTTATTGTTTTATTATCTTTTTATTTCCCTGAATATACAGCCCTCGCTTGGGATTGACTACTCGGCGACCGCTGAGGTCGTATATGTTTGTGTCGTGGGTGTTACTTACATTAATGTCATTTACAGGTAAAGCCTCATCGGCAATAACATTAAATTTTTTCCATGAATTGGCGTTTTGATAACTCTCCAAAGACTCTGGTCTCACGTAGAGATTGCAGCCCGTCAGCACAGGCTGGAATGCATAGTTTACAGTAGGGGGCTCTACTGCAGCACAATAAAGATTAAATGGGTGTTCGTTATATTTCTTTATAAATGCCAATGCATTTTTCTCAATCAATTCCATCGTAGAGGGAAGATGTATTTCTTCAACGGCTGAGCACCCTTCAAAAACACTCTCATTAAGTGTGGTTATTCCCTCGCATAATTCAATATTTTTGATATTGGAACAATTATAAAAAGCATCACGGCCAATTGTTGTCTTACCTTCAGGGATTAGAAGATCTTTGATACCAGTGCAATTCGTGAATGCATTCTCGCCAATCGTGGTGGTGCCTATCGGGATTTCCAAACGGGGCAGGTTGGAGCCGCTTACGGCACGTCCCAGTCCTTTTACATTGCTTGCGCCCTGCGTGGACATAACCTGAAGGTTGCTGCAACCACAAAAAGCCCATTCGCCTATTGCGAGCGTGTCTGTCTGGCGGTTTTCAAACTCTACCTTCGCAAGGTTCGTACATCCGTAGAACATATAATCGGGAATTCGGGGAACCTCTCCTCCGACAACCACCTTCTCCAATCCCGTGCAATTGCGGCACATATACAGGTCACGGTCGCTGCCACTATACGTAAAATCTCCTGCTACAAATTCTATGGGAGAAATTGCTTTACTCAGAATCTTCAGCTGGACGAGGCCCGTGCATCCCTGGAAGATACAGCATCCAAACTGTTCTGTGGCTTCGGGGATAGTTATCTGATCCAAGCCTAAGCACTTTTCGAAAGCAAAACTACCGAGGTACTTCAAGGATGAAGGCAGCTTGATGCCAGTGAGATTCTTATCGTTAATGAAGGCTTTATGGCCTATTTCCTCCAACCCTTCGGGCAGGTTGATGCTTTCCAGAGACAGGGCGTAGTATCCTCCAGTCGAGCTTTCGTCTCCGTACATACTGTTGAAAGCGGCGTTTCCTATGCGCTTTATGGTTGAGGGAAGGGTAATTGATACTGTAGTTATATCTGTTTTGTTATACCCGACAATGAAATCGTCAGCTATCACGCGGGTGCCTTCCTTGAAGTTCAGCTCTGTAACGTCCCTATGACTTTCCACAGCAATGTGTCCCAGATATTTTATGCCGTTCTCGAAAGGCATATTCTCCTGATAGGGCGTGCCATAAAACGAGTTAAAATTCATTTGTCTGACACTTGATGGAATAACGACTTCAGAAAGAGACTTACAACCATAGAAGGCGTAAGAGTCAATCCTGTCAATACCTTTTGGTATGTTGACCTGCTTTAGATTCCAGCAGTCATAGAAGGCAGATTGTCCTATGTACTTTACCTTAGCAAATTTAACTTTATGGAGCAGGCGACAATAATAGAACGCATTCTCTGGTATTGTATCAACATTACTAAGGTCGAGCGTCATATCCTTAACATTGCCAATCAAAAAGTTGCAACCTTTGAAAGCAGAAGCCTCAATCTTTTTCATATGACTAAGGTTTCCAACGTTCACTATCGATGTACAACCGTTAAAAGCACTCCCCATCTCGGTAACTGTTGAAGGAACATTTACCGAATATAGATTAGTACAATTAGAAAAAGCGCCATCACCAATAAAAGTAATGTCACTGGGGAAAATAAAAGAGACTATGCCTGAACCTGCCAATGCATCTTCGCCGATGCCCTTCACACAGTCAGGCCAAACCACACGGCGAAGCGTCGTGACTCCGCTAAACAAAGCATCAAGTCTGTTCGAATAGTGCTTAACCCAGCCGTCGTATCCTCCAACTAAATTGCCCGAACCATCTGACTCTTTACGATTTTCATCAGAAAGGTAGTAATAATGTGTAATACTTCCTATGAAACCACTTACCTTCTTTGTCGCAGTAGCGTAAGCCTCACCGCCATATTCGAAGGTGACATCCTTCATGTCGATGGATTCAATGTTCTGCAACCGTCCAGCCGATTCGTGCAGGTATTTCAAGTCGTCGGCATTTAACTTGCCATGAAGTGTGAGGTCACGCACACGCGTGCTCTCTAGGTTGCTCATCAGTTCGCGCAGGGAGCCTGGCTGACTGACGGTGATGGTTTCACTTGTGCCAGTGGTGCTGGATGACTGATAGACAACGTGCAAGGTATAACTTGCCGTTTTATTGTTTTCTGGGTTAAAAGCTGTTATTACCGTCGTTCCTTCAGCTATGGGCACAACTGTGCCACCTTTCAAATATTTCTTTTTTACATTTACAGGGTCAAAAATGCTATCCTGCAAGACAACAGCCACTTCGGGATGACTACTGCTGTAAACGATTCCTTTCATCTGCGTTTCAAGTTGAGGGGAATTTTCCATATCCCACTCACCGAGAATGGCAGTTACTTCCGTGACAGAAAAGCTCTGACCATAAATCAACATCATTCCTGTTCCCAATGTCCACAAAAGGAGGAAAGTTAAAATCCTTTTCATATCATTACGATTATTCAAATAAATAATTGCCACAAATTTACGAATTCCCTTTGATACCTCCAAGCGTTTCGGGCGGAATTGAAGAAAATTCCCCCCTCTTATCCCAAAGAAGGAGGACAGGAGGAGGGATTAATAGAGGATTAGAGATTCACCGTGTAGCAGGCAGATACGCCAGCGGCGGTTGTGAGAGCGGCAATAAGGGCTGTCAGGAGCTTCCAGAGGAACTTGAAAAGTTCCTTCTTACGTTCTTGTTTCATACTCTATTTCACAATTTTACAATTTCACGATTTCACGATTCTACAATTTTCAATGTTCCTCCTCCCCCACGGGGGGGAGACAGAGAGGGGCCTTTTTGATTCTCGTGAGCCGTCCCCATCCCTCTTCCCTCCCTAAAAGGGAGGGACCGAGGGAGAGTCCGGCGCTTTTGCTTAGGGCGTTACATCGCCAGGATCTCCAGATCC
>JAGCVH010000013.1 GCA_017962495.1 Bacteroidaceae bacterium | reverse complement strand
CAACGTTATCTGGGCACAACTTGGCAGGGATGACAAGGATGGCAAGTTCGGTAGGAGGCAGTTCGCTGGCATCGTGAAACACCTTGACGCCCTGAACCTCGTCTTCCTTGGGGTTCACCACACGCAGGGTTCCCCGATACCCTCCTTGCAAGATATTTCGCACGACGGCGCCACCAGGTTTGTGGACATTGTTCGACCCACCAATAACGACGATGCTACGGGGTTCTAAAAGTTCGCGGTTTATCATAGTATTAAGTAATCTCTTTAATCTTTAATCCATAATCCTTAATGCTTAGCATTAAACATCCCCCACTGCTTTCTGGTATTCCTCCCACAAGGCATCGACGGTGTGACCTGGACCAAGAGCATAACTGACAGCACCGTCCCACGACCAGGGTACAACCTCCAGACAGGAACGATTCATCTTACGGATGAAATCAGGATCTTTCGTCTGTCGAACCCAATTGAAGAAATAGCCGATGTAGCGATAGCCGTTGTGATAACTGCCACCTTTGGGACGGTCACTCTCACCATGAAATCCACCGCAAGCGACACGAACGGCATCGGCAGTTCCCTCAATCATCTCCCACACAGCAGGATTCGACCCTCCGTATGGTCCAATGCCCTGTGGTTCCAACTGGAAAGCGTGCGTCAACTCATGCAACAGCACACCACGAGTCTCGAAATCCACTCGAGCCGTGTCGGATGAGGCAAACGAGCGTTCGATGTGCCCTGTGGTATAGGTTATTCTAACACGACCATTGTTCCCATCCTTCCATGAAATACCATCTGCGTCACGCAACACATATTCGAGGTGGCGAAGCATAGGCATACTGTCTTCTGGTGTGTAATAAAGGCAACGCATCACCTCGCGAGCCACACTACGGATGTAAGGGTCAGGAGCAGGAATAAGCGAATGATATATCTCAGAACCCTTCGTCTGAGGAGCACGGTCGGTGAAAGTGATAGTCTGGAGATGACTGTTCCAGCGGAGGTCTTCAGCCGAAAGTTCAGTGCTCATACGTTGGCCAATGGAAGCACTGGCAGACTGCAGTTCATCGGTAAGCGAATAGGGCTTGTCGGACGATGAGAGCCCACGATGGACGTTGGGCTTTGAGGCCATCTCAAACTCCAGGACACATCCTTGTGTGAGTTGCTCGTGAGTAATATAGAGACGGGAATAGGGTTTGCCATTCAGGCGTACACTCCGTACATATCGGTTCTTATCACTTACCTTAGGCGCACGAATCTCTATTGTCTTGCCATTTTCCAACGTCACCTTCATATAGGGAAGATAGGGTGCGCCAAAAACATACTGATTGGAACCTGGACAGACGGGATAGAAGCCCATGGCTGAGAATATGTACCAAGCCGACATCTGTCCGCAATCGTCATTGCCACCAAGACCACGGATATGATTGCGATACATCTGATTCATAATGGTACGCAACCACTGCTGAGTCTTCCAAGGTGTCGATGTCCATGCATAGAGGTAAGGCACATGATGGCTGGGTTCATTACCGTGAACGTAACCACCCACCAGGCAGTCGGCGGTGATGTCTTCATTGTCGGCATAGTACTTCTCAGGCAAATCCATCTCGAATAGGCGGTTCAACTTATCAAGGAATGCCTTCTCACCACCCATGCATTGAATAAGTCCACGCACATCATGCGGCACATGGAAAGAGAAGTTCCACGAGTTACCCTCAATGAAGCCTTCGCCATAAGTCTGATAGGGATCGAGATCAGGCTTGAAATGTCCATCGCGATAACGCGGAGAGGCAAAGCCAATCGTGGGGTCGTAGGTGTTGCGGTAGAATTGTGCACGCCGACGGAATTCGACGGCTATGTCGTCACGTCCCTTTTGTCGGGCAGCATGGAAGATAGTCCAATCATCAAAGGCATACTCCAACGTGTTAGAGGCTGCTGTTCCATCGCGGTCATAAGGCGCATAACCCAGTCGTCGGTAATCTCTAATGCTAGGGAAATATCGGTTGTTGGCCGTAGCCACCATCGCCTTCAAAGCTTCGTCGGCATCAATCTGGGCACCTTTAACCAAAGCATCGGCCAACACACTGACAGCATGATATCCCGTCATGCACCAACCCTCGTTTCCCATCAGACTCCATACTGGCAACATACCCACAATGTTCTGTTGCTGGTGACGAATCATGGAACGCACCATATCCGTATTGCGCGAAGGTTTCAGCAAGCCCAATAAAGGATGTTCGGCTCGATAGGTATCCCAAATGGAGAAAACGGTGTAGTTGTCGAAGTCCTGAGCTTTATGAATATTTCCGTCCACGCCTCGATACTGACGATCGACATCCATATAAATGGAGGGATTTATCATCGTGTGATAAAGCGACGTGTAGAGCATTGCCTTCTGGTCGGCAGTCCCTTCGCACTCGATAACACTAAGTTCCTTCTCCCATTGACGACACACACTCTCCGCAATTTCATCGAAGGATTTGTCTTTTGCCTCCGCCATCAGGTTCAGTTTCGCACCCTCCGTCGAAACAGCAGACAAAGCAACCTTCACAGTCAACTGGTTACAATCCTTTGGGTCAAATTCGAAATAGGCCACCACGCCTCGCCCTGCAATATCAGGGAAGTTGTGATGAAGGTCGAACTTCCCCCAGAATCCACCATACTGTTCAGTCCTACGATTGCTATACCCATAGTTCTTAACAGGCTTGCTGAAGGTTATGGCAAAGTAGGTGTAGTTCGAACGCGCCCAACCATCAGTAATGCGATAGCCCGTAATGAGTGTATCGTTCTCCACTCGAAGTGTAGACCACAACACCTTTCCGTCATAGTTGTAAATGCCGTGCGTCAGGTCGAGGATGATGCGTTGACAATCTGTCTGCTCTGGAAAGATGTACTGATGCACTCCCACACGAGGTGTTGCTGTCAGTCGTGCTCGCACTCCGTTGTCTGCCAACGTCACTTCATAATAACCCGGTTTCGCTTGCTCGGTATTGTGTGAGAATCGTTGACGATAGCCTCCGTCGGGATTCTCTTTCGTTCCAGGATTGAGTTGTAAAGTGCCTGTTTGCGGCATGATGAGCAAATCACCTAAGTCGGAGTGTCCTGTACCACTTAGATGGGTATGGCTGAAACCAACGATGGTGCTGTCTGTGTGCTGATAACCGGCACAGTATTCGTAGACCTTACCCTGGTACCGCCCATCAACATTGTGCGGAATCGTGTCTGTGTCCGGAGATAGTTGCACGATGCCGAAGGGCGAACAGGCTCCTGGGAAGGTGTGTCCCATTCCTTCCGTTCCGATAAACGGATTGACGTAGTCAACCTTACCCTGCTGTGCACTTATCGTTTGACCTGTAAGCAGGATAAGGAATAGTAAGATTTGCTTTCTCATGTCATCGTATCTGTATCCGCGTCCTTGTGTTCTATTCAATGAGAACCATTATTCCTCATACAAATAAAACATACGGTCCATCATTTGCCACTTTTCGTCGCTGGTAGCACCTTCGGCACATTGTTGGAAGAGGGCCATGTAGTCCTCCCACTCTTGTTGTCTGGGCAGAGTAGCCAAACGGGCCATAGCCGACGGCCAATCGAAGTCGACAGGCGTATCCACAATCATGACTATCCGAGTCCCCAGAATGTAGAGTTCCATTTCCAAGATACCCACCTCGCGAATGCCTTCACGGATCTCCTTCCACGACTCTTCGCGACTATGCCTGCGACGATACTCGGCTATCAGATCGGGATCATCACGCAGATCCATCGTCTGCACATAACGCTTCACGGGTTGGTCATAGCGTTTCTGAACGAATCCTTCTGTATTCATGCCTTCGAAAGTTTGTAGGTTCGATAACCGTAAATGGTTATCAGGATGAAACTAATAAGTGGTAATACAAACGAAACATTTACTGCCGGCCAACCCAAAATCTCCTTCTGGTCAATAATCATTCCCTGCAAGGGAGGCATCAATGCACCACCCACAATTGCCATAACGAGGAAGGCTGCACCCAAAGAGGTGTCCTCGCTCGACACGTTCTCCAAAGCGATACCATAGATGCTGGGGAACATAATAGACATGAACAGGCTGATGCAAACCAAGCTGTAGAGTCCAAACATTCCTTCTATGCAGATAGCACCGATCGTGCATATCGTTGCTCCAACGCCGAAGAGACCAAGCAAGAAACGCTGGTTGACATATTTCATAATGTAAGTTCCTACAAATCGACCTGTAAGAGAAAGCGACATTGCCACTATGTTGTAGCGTTGTGCCGTTGCCTTGTCGATACCCAGATGGTCGGCATACTGGATGATGAAGGTCCACACCATAATCTGTGCTGCCACATACAGGACTTGCGCCATTACGCCTTGTCGGTAGATGCGGTTGTTCCACAGACGCGATAAAGTCTGACTGGCTTTAGACTGCTCCTGGTCTCCCTTCAGATTGGGCATACGAGTCAGTGCGATAACGATAAACATCAACAGCACGACAAGTCCGATTGCCACATAGGGGTCGCGGATAATAGCCAAGTCATGAATACGGATGTCGGCCTTCTCTGCCTCACTCAAGGCGTGGAACACCACTTGTCCTGCAGCGTCACGACGGTCACTGATGAGGTTGGGCAATACGATGAACGAAGCCACAGCCATACCCGAAAGCGAACCTATGGGATTGAAGGCTTGAGCCAGATTCAGTCGGCGTGTAGAATTATGCTTCGGACCTAACGACAAGATGAAGGGATTGGCACTGGTCTCCAGAAAAGCCAAACCAAACGTAAGGATGTAAAGTGAAACACAGAAGAACGTGAACTCCTGGAACTGTGCCGCAGGAATGAACAAGAAAGCGCCCACTGCATACAATCCCAGTCCGATGAGTACACCTACCTTGTACGAATACTTACGAATGAAGAGAGCCGCAGGCACAGCCATAGTTGCATAACCGCCATAAAAGGCGAACTGCACCATAGAGGCTTTGGCCGCCGAAAGTTCCATCAAGGTTTGGAATGCAGCCACCATGGGGTTCGTAATGTCATTTGCAAAGCCCCACAGTGCAAATAAAGATGTGATGAGGATGAAAGTGAAAAGGTATTTCCTCTCTACCAAAGGTGTCTTTTCCATAGTCCTTTACTTATACATCGGTCCAAAATTCTGACAAGCACGATAGTCTGCGCCTTCCTTATCCATTCCAAAAGCGTTCCAAGCAGATGGACGGAAGATGTCCTCATCCTTGATGTTGTGCATGGAAACGGGGATTCGCAGTATAGAGCATAGGGTGATGATGTCTGCTCCGATATGCCCATAGGCAATAGCACCATGATTGGCACCCCAGCAGTTCATTACAGAATAGACATCCTTGAAGCAGTCTTTGCTTTCGTCAAGGCGAGGAACAAACCAAGTCGTAGGCCATGTGGGATCAGTACGCCTGTCGAGTATATCATTGACTTCTGGGTCAAGGTCAACAGTCCATCCCTCAGCAAGTTGAAGCACAGGACCAAGTCCTTGCACCATATTTACACGCATCATAGTCATAGGCATTCCACCCTTTGAGAGGAAGTGTGACGAATAACCTCCACCACGGAAATAGTCGCGGTCGGCAGGCATCCAACTGGTAGCCTTCAGGCAAGCCTTCTGATCTTCATCCGTCATTTCCCAATGTGGTTTCATCGTGGGTTTGCCGTCGGCGTCGGTCATAGCTCCTGTTGCATCCAGCGTGGTTGCACCAGAATTGATTAGATGAATGAAACCGCCAGCAGCAAGTCCTTCAAGGCTATGCCCCGTTACACGCTTCACGGCTTCAGGACTCCAATAGGTGCGAATGTCGGAGAACATCACACCACGATTCGTAAGCAAATGGCCGAAAAGCATGGACAAGCCGTTAAGGAAGTCATTTTCCGTTGCCAAGACATCTGCCTCACGCGAACCATTCCAATCAAACGAAGTGCAAAGCATTGACTCTGGGAAGTCAAAGTTGGGACGATAATCGGTCCACTGACGCTGGCCTTGCACACCGCCAAAGATGGCATTATGTCCGAGGGCTTCCTCCTTATATCCCATCTCCAACAAGCGAGGATTGCCGTGCATCAGGTCACGAATTATCATCATGGTCTTCACGGTAAACTCCCAGTCCTGATCCTTCTCCTCGCGATTCTTGCCCTTACCTTTCCCATTGAAAGTGGTCATGGGAGTACCAGGGAAGAGCGGACGGTCCTCGTTGTAGTCGTGACCCTCGTTGGTCTTGCAATACTTCTCCACCCAAGCCATAGCCTTCTGGAACTCTTCCTTGTCGTAAATGCCAAAGTCGACACGACGAAGGATTTCCACCAACGACACGTATTCCGTGCGCATACCAAGATAATGCTGTAAGAAATCGGCATCGACGATGCTTCCAGCAATACCCATGCAGGTGTTTCCCATCGACAGATAGGACTTACCCCTCATCGTAGCAACGGCTTGTGCAGCACGGGCAAAGCGCAGAATCTTTTCGGCTACATCCTGCGGGATGGTATTATCGTCAAGATCTTGCACATCGTGACCATAGATGCCAAAGGCGGGCAATCCCTTTTGAGCATGTGCTGCCAACACTGCAGCCAGATACACCGCACCTGGGCGTTCTGTTCCATTGAAGCCCCATACTGCCTTGGGATAATGGGGATTCATGTCCATTGTCTCTGAACCGTAGCACCAACATGAGGTAACAGTGATGGTACTGCCAACCCCTTCACGCTCGAACTTCTCGGCACATGCGGCACTCTCGGCCACACGACCGATAGTCCCGTCGGCTATCACACACTCCACTGGGCTTCCGTCGCCATTCCTCAGGTTCTTCGAAATAAGGTCTGCGACCGCTTGAGCTAAGGCCATTGTCTTCTCCTCAAGGCTTTCGCGCACACCGCCCTGACGTCCGTCAATGGTCGGACGAATTCCAATTTTAGGATAGTTTTTCATAGATATTTGGTTTTTAGTAAGATTACGAATTAACGACTGAAGTCAACCAGGATTCTGAATACGCGTCCAGGTTGTTCGCTCCATGCTTGCATGGCCTCTGCTGCTTGTTCGGGTTCAACAACACGACTGACAAGTTTGTCTATCGGACAAGTGCGGCGTTCCATATAGCGGATAACTGCACGGAAATCGCCAGGCAAAGCATTTCGTGAACCACGAATGTCGAGTTCCTTTTGCACAAACAACTTTGTTTGGAACTCCACTTCCGATTTTGCATAACCGATACAAGCCACGCGACCTGCGAAACCGACTTCATTGACAGCCATCTGATAAGTAGGCACACTACCTACTGCCTCGATGACCACATCAGGACCATATCCCTGAGTAATCTCTTGCAAGCGGGCATGAACGTCTTCCGTCCTTGTGTTGACGGCGTGAGCGGCACCCATCTGACGAGCCAAAGCCAGCTTGTCGTCATCGATGTCTGCAGCCACCACCACAGCACCACGCAATACGGAACGGACTATTGCTCCCATACCCACCATTCCACAACCGATTACCATAACCACATCGGCATCAGTAACCTGAGCGCGAGAGACAGCATGGAAACCCACACTCATGGGTTCCACCAAAGCACACTCCTTTGGCGTAAGATGAATGGCAGGAATCACTTTCTCCCACGGCAGGCAGATGGTCTCACGCATCGATCCGTCGCGTTGTACGCCAAGCGTCTCATTATGCTCGCAGGCATTAGGCCGTCCATTACGACATGAAGCACAACGGCCACAATTCGTGTATGGGTTCACGGTCACAATCATGCCTTTCTGCAACGACGGAGGCACGCCCTCACCCAACTCCTCGATGACAGCCCCAACCTCGTGACCAGGTATGACGGGCATCTTCACCATGGGATTCTTACCCATGTAAGTACTCAAATCGGAACCACAAAAGCCCACATAGCACAGGCGCAGTTTTACCTCACCCTTGCGTGGGGCTTGTTCCTCGATTTCTACAACTTGCATTTGCCTTTCGGCAGTAATCTTTATTGCTTTCATTATTCTGACATATTTTTTATGTATGGAAGTTCTATTAAATCCTTAAAACCATAGAAGCGTTGGGCGTTCTCACCAAGGAACAATGCCTTATCCCGTTCGGTTAGTTCTGTCGACTTGACAACAAAATCATAAGACATGCGATAGGTGATAGCCGTAATCGTACGAGGATAATCACTACCCCACATCAGTTTCTCCATGCCCACCATATCGGCGGCCTCGCGAATGGCGCGAATGGCAGAGGGGAAGGGATAGAACTCGGAATTGTATAGCCAAGTGATGCCTCCTGATTCGACACGCACATTGGGATAACGGGCCAACATTATCTGGCGTCTCCAACTATCGTTTTCCCAAGGAGGAGTCTGTGGGGGGTCTGCCATACCCAGATGGCCTATGGCTACCTTTAATTCAGGACACTCCTGAACGACTTCGCGCAGTTCGCCTGTCTGCTTGTCGCCATCGGCCAGACACATGGAGACTATCATACCACGCTGTTCCATCATCTTGAACACAGGCATGAGTGCCAGCAATGAATCCTGCATACGATGACCCGGGAAGGCTATGCCTCGCAGACCCGCATCGGCAACAGCCTGAGCCTCCGAGAGATTCCACGCCATACCCATACAGAAGAAGCGGTCGGGATACTGCTTCTGCACCTCTGTGAGATAGGCATTCTGACAGCCGTCAATCACCTCCTGAACCACAACGGCAGCACTCACCTGTGCGTAGTCCATGTTACTGAGGAACACCTCGGCAGTGTTCTTCCCGTCAATCATGAAAGGAGGCAACATCTGCCTTTCTTCGCCAAAGAACTCGCTTCGGCTTCCGTTGGGTTGAAGTGTCCGTATGGCCATCCCGTTGACCGTAGTGTCTTGCCGAAGCCATAGGTGGCTATGTTCATATATCAAAGACCCACCCCGTCCCTCCCTTAAAGGGAGGGGGTATTTGTCACCGTAATTATTTGTTTTTCCCATTGTCGTAATCTATTTTTCCTTCCCTTTAAGGGAAGGTTAGGATGGGTCCTCTTTTTACGTATTCCCCCACGTCAACCGCATGGCTGGTCCAATGATGTCCTGCACCTCCTTTACCAACTGCCAGTCGATGGGTTCTTCCACGTAATCCAGATTGCGCCGTACGTTATCGGGATTGGCCGATGAGAACAGGGTTGTCGGTATGCGAGGATTGCTCACGGCGTATTGCATAGCCAGTTTCTCAATGGGGTAACCCTTCTGGGCACAGTGCTCCGTAGCACGCCGACAAGCATCCACCAAGGTCTTGGGGGCAGGATGCCAAGCAGGAGCGCCTCGACTGGAAAGCAAGCCCATCGACAAGGGCGAAGCATTGATGAGCCCTATTCCATGCTGCTCAAAGAAATCGAGATGACGGGCCAGAGCATCATCGCAAAGGCAGTAGTGACAGAAGTTTAGCACCGTCTCCACCATTCCCTCTGGCGTATGCTCTACCACCCAACGCAGGTTGTCTATCTGCAAGTCGGTAATTCCCACATGGCTCACCAGCCCTTTCTCCTTCAGTTCAACCAGAGCAGGCAAGGTCTCTTCGGCCACTTTCTGCAGTCCTCCTGGCAGTGAGGCTTGGAACTCGATGTCGTGGACGTGTATCAGGTCGATGTGCTCCACGCCCAGTCGCTCCATGCTCTCGCCTACGCTTTCCTGTGCCCGACGGCCGCTATAGTCCCAAGTGTTCACGCCATCCTTACCATACCGACCCACTTTGGTCGAAAGGATGTACTTGTCGCGAGGAATCTGTCGCAACGCCTTGCCCAGCACCATCTCTGCCTTGTAGTGTCCGTAGTAAGGCGAAACGTCTATCAGGTTCATACCGCCCTCAATAGCCGTAAACACGGCCTCTATGGCCCTGCCCTCATCGATGTCGTGGAACACGCCACCCAGCGACGAAGCTCCGAAACTCAGGGGCGAAACCATCAGTCCTGTCTTCCCTAATTGTCTCTTTTCCATAGTATTTATATTATAATGACGAACAAAGATAGCGAAAACCGAGCGCAATACCAAATAAAGAATAGAAAATTATGGCAACATAAAGCGAAAACGTGTTCACATGTTTTTGCTATGATGTTATAATGAAAGGCTGAAAGCCTAAGTGCAAAGCACTTCTATTCTTTATTTGTCGTATTGCCGAGGTGCATCCTATTTTCGACGCGCTCGGCGACGACAGGAGACGCTTGCGTAGCGAAGAGGAGCAAGAAGTCAGAGTAGTGAAAACCTCGGTGCATCCTATTTTCGACGAAGTCAAAGTTACAAAAATAATTACTAATTCATGAGTTTCGAATTACGAAATTTCACGAATTTCTGTTCTCTGGTGCAAGAATAACAACAATTGACTAATTCTTACACGAACAAGGAACCACGCTGGGCTGAATAAAAGGACGAGAGCCGAAATTTCGGCCCTCGTCCAAATCAATGTGTTTAAGGAACACCTCCGCCCTTTAAGGGAGGGCTGGGGAGAGTCCCCTATTCCGTCGCTTTGACCTTCGGTCGAGCAATCTTCGCGACTCGGCATAGCTCAAACAAGTTTGGCCTTGCCCAACGTTCGTGTGCAGTGTCTGTGCTCAAACAAGTTTGGCCCATCTCCAGCACACGCCCGTCCGCATAGCGCTTTGCGCTCTGCTCTCGCTGCTCTATTCCTTTCCCAATATCTTATTCACCAGCTTCGTCACGTCAGCGATACTTATTGTGCCGTCTTCGTTCACGTCGTACTTCTTGTTCTTATAAGAGAATTCTATCACCCAAGTACCATCGGTCAGCATTGGAAGAAGTTCAGATTGTTCGTCTATTGAATATGTCCAGCATTCAGATGTCGATGAAGAACTATCCAAGGTGAAACCTTCAACACTTACGCCGTTATGGAGGACCTTGAACTCATAGCCAGGTTTAACAGTCACATAGATACACATATCTCTAGGTGTATCAACACTGTGCGTGCCTGTGGAATGAGGCACATTACCTCCACCGCTAGAATTACCGGTATACTGCAATTCGACATCGTTAACTTCAAATTCGATGTAATTCCCTATCGCAACATCACCAGTGGTATAGACATCCCACGTGAAGCCCGTCTTCTTGAACTCAATCACCCAAGTGCCGTCCTGCTTAGCAATTGAGGCATCTACGGTGGCAACTTGAGTGCCGTTGTTATTAGGATCAGTGAATCCTGTTATCTCCACACCATTGAAGTAGGCTTTGAAGGTGTAACCTTCGGGAACATTATTTACATAGATACGGGCGGAAGCTACATCCTCCCACGAATCTGTAATAGTTGTATAAGGCGCTGTTGCGTCTGACTCAAGGTTATCGAAAACAGTATAGCCTTCATCGTCAAGCAAGAATACATGAGCCTTGCCAACTTGCTCGCCTGTAACCAACAGGGATTGAGTGACATCGGTAGGAGTGAACCCTCCTTTCTGTCTCGTTATCAGGGTGATGTTGTGTGAAGATGTGACATCCTCCATATCAAAGGCTCTGAACGTCAAGAAACCACCATCGCCTGTCGTTGTGGTCAGGATGTTATCAATGCCGTCGATAATCAAGTGGGCTTCGTAGTTGGTCGCAGAAGCATTAGCAGGCAGGGTTACAACAAGCTGCATGTTGGTACCTTTCTCCCAACTTGCACTCTTCGACTCTCCATTGCTCACGCTCTCCACAACTTCACCATCGGTCTTACGCAACGACAGAGTTGCATCGCCATAAGCCGTAATTGTCTGGACAACTTGGAAGGGCGACTCAATTTCACTAAGCGGTGTGGTGCCGTCATCGACAATGATGTAGGAGTCTGTAGTCACATTCTTCAGCAGATAGTAGTAGCCAGCGACGGGGCATGTGTAACTGATGGGAAGGGGTGAGGCAGTGAACGTCTGGTTGGCATCACGCCATACGCAATCTCCCGTGCAGTCTTCACCGTCCTCGGTAAGGCGGAAGGGGGTTCCCTGCGTCACCTGGACGAAGATGATACCAGTTGAATAGCCTCCTGCCTGGGCCTGATAGTTTTGAGTGTCATAGTGCATCACGGTGACATCGCTGTTCAGGAGCGAAGTGTTTGTCTGGTTGTATTCTGGGAGGAATCCACCTTCATAATTAATCCACTCTCCGAAATAGTATCCCAACTTGAAGTCGTTCTTCGAGCTAATCATGGTCTTTACAGAGCCATAATTCGAAGTCGGGAAATAGAGGGGGATGATGGAGCTTGTCAGGCTCTCGCCAGGGATAGTGTAGAAGTATGTGCCGTCGCCGTTGTCCACAATTGTGCCCAAGGTGTTGTACTGTTGTGCATAGGCAAAGTTGTCGTGGTCGGGGTGCATCGTAATCTCTATTCTAGAGATAGTTCTCATGCCTTCCCAGCCGATACTGAAGGGAACTGGACGTTCTATGTTGTCCGACGTGCTCGTACCATCTTTGAACCAGATCTTCATGTTCTTCATTCTTCCCGCACCATTGCTGCAATCAAACCGTATCTGAGAGGTCGCAAACGGAATAGGAACATTGTCGTTGTATTGAACTTCAATAACCATTACATCCGTTAAGTTTCCAACGGTATAGAATGTGTAGCCAGCATAGGCTGGGTCGTCGGTTGTGGTGCTAGGCAAGGTTGCCGTGACATCCGTGCTATTAAGGATAATCTTTTCAAGATACTCGTTGGGAACACGAAGCTGCAGGCTTATTGCATTCACTATTTCCCCCGAGAATGTGCCACCCTCTTGTGAGATGGAACCCACCTGCGTGTTACCGCTCCACACTTCAATGCCCTTGTTG
>JAGCVH010000012.1 GCA_017962495.1 Bacteroidaceae bacterium | reverse complement strand
TTCGCCCAACTGCTGAAGTTCGAGGTCGAGACTGAGCGTAAGATTCTTTCCTGGCACGGGTTGACGGTCGAACTTTCCGTCTTGGTAATTGCCTTTGATACGTCCTCGGGCGTCACGAAGCAGAATCTCGACTCCCTTCTCTCCTCTCAACTGGCGTTCGTAACTGCGTTCAACACCTTGCTTGCCTATGTAGTCACCACTCTGGTAATAATCATCGGCCTCAATGTCGGAAGGACTAACTTCACCCACATCGCCTAATACGTGTGCGGCATTGGGATAGGCATACTGACGGATGTTGCGCTTTTGAATGTAGAAACCCGGAAAACGGAACAATTTCTCCTGAAAACTCGAGAACTCCTCAGCAGATAGTTGACTCATGAAGAGTTGCTGGGTGTATTTGCTGTAACCAGGATTGCGTGAACGGTCCATGATTTCGACCATGCGGCGGTCGAACCAGTCACGATCGATACCCAAGCTTTGGCACAGGTCGAGGGTATCAATATTTTCCATTTCGGAAATAACCACCATAATGTCGTAGGCAGGTTGGTTGTATACAAGCAACTTTCCCTCTCGGTCACGAATGGCTCCGCGGGCAGGAAACTGGATACGCTTAAGGAAGGCATTGGAGTCGGCACTACGTTTGAAATCGTCACTCGTCAACTGAAGAGTGAATAAGCGTAGGAGATATATAAGGATTATGACAACGGCAATGCCTCCGAGTACATACTTTCGGCCGCTGTACTGACGCTCATTTTCCATGTCGGAGTGTCTCGAAGGTTAACATCAGCACTACCGACAAGGCCAAACTGGCTGCAAAGCTAATGAGCAAGTCTCGATAATGGAAGAACGAGAATGACTCAAGCAGGAAGAAAAGGGCATGGTGGGCAAGTGTAAGGATAATGATGTATCGAGTATGATTCCATCGTCCCATCGAAGCATAGGTGGGAACCATATCCTCAACGCAATCCTTAGGGGCAGAAGCATGCAAGAGAGGCCATTGCACCAAAGCTGCAAGTGTCATGGAAGCCGAAGCTTCGCCCGGGGTATTAGAGAAGACATCGATAATCAAACCCAGCAAGAACGCCCACAACAAATTTCCAACACGGTTTGAATTTAGGGGAAGCCAAACGAGGAAAAGGACATAGGGCATGGGGGTTGCATATCCAAAAAGGTGGATTTGGTTGAGTATCAGAACCTGCAATGCCGCAAGCACCAACACCTGAAACAAGCGTTTAAACAGAACAAATATCATTCCTCTTTCTCCTCCTCGTCTTTAGGTTCTGTTGGCATTTGAGGATTGCCTTTTATCACACTTACGTTGCGAAGACGGGCAAAATCGGTGCTAAGGCCTATCTCCAACTTATAGGACAATCCGTCGTCAGAGTTCAGGATGCGACGCACCTTACCTACAAAGATTCCGGCAGGGAACACACTACTGAATCCACTTGTTTCCACCATCTCGCCCACCTTAATTTTGGCGTGGCGGGGGATATCGTCAATGAAGGCAAGCAACGGGCTTCCGCCATTCCATTTCATATATCCGAAGTACTCTGTATCGTGGAGTCGGCAACTGATGCTACTACGTGAGTTCAGCACAGGAAGGACAAGCGAATAGTGTTGTCCTGCCTTATAGACAATGCCCACTACGCCAGTGCCACACACCACTCCCATTTCGTTCTGCACCCCATCGGCCATTCCTCGATTGATGGTAATATAGTTCTCGCGCTCACGAATGGAATTACTAACAACCTGAGCTGGAATACGATGAATGCCTGCCAACTGGCTTGCAACAGCCCGTTCGGTAGCAGAGGAATCATGCTCCAAGGCTGCCAGACGATGGCGAACAACATCAAGCTCGGATTGAAGCTGGAGGTTCATCTCAGTCAACTTACGATTGGCCTCGCCCAATTGGGAATAGGCTATCAGGCGTTGCCTTCCTTCCAGAACCCGACCAACCACTTCATTGGCTTGAGTTGTCCACACACTGCCCTGATAAGCATTAAAGCGGAACAAGAGCACCAGACTCGCAACCTCAAGGATGAGGAATACTATCCAGTGCCCCCACTTCTTTAGTTTGTCCGACAGGGCATTCATCACTTATTACTTACTTCTTTAATGGCAAAGGGCTATTCATGATGCACAATGCACAATGATTTTCAACTGCTTTTAAAGCAAATCCCTCGCCCCAATGGGAAGAATGGGGAGAGGGGCCGTTTGCCTTTTGTCAACCCAATGGGCTACATCAAGAACGAGAACTTATGGATGTTCTTCAACGCTACACCCGTTCCTTTAGCCACGCTGTGCAAGGGATCATCAGCAACGTGGAAGGGGATGTTAATCTTATCCGTCAAGCGCTTGTCGAGCCCACGCAAGTATGCGCCACCACCTGTAAGCCAGATGCCGTTGTGAACAATATCGGCATACAGTTCGGGAGGCGTTGCCTCAAGAGCTGAGAGCACAGCTGTCTCAATCTTGGCAATAGTCTTCTCCAGACAATGAGCTATCTCCTGATAGCAAACGGGCACTTCCATAGGCAGACCCGTGATGCGGTTTGGTCCATAGACAACATAGTCTTCAGGTCCCTGGTCGCCAAGGTCGGTGAGGGCTGCACCTACATTTATCTTAATGCGCTCGGCCATACGTTCGCTGACCTTCACATTATGCTGACGGCTCATATACTCCTGAATGTCCATAGTCAGGTCGTCGCCTGCCACGCGCTGGCTTTTGTTCACGACGATACCTCCAAGTGAGATGACAGCAATCTCAGTGGAACCGCCACCGATGTCAACCACCATGTTGCCTTCGGGTGCAAGTACGTCGAGGCCGATACCTATGGCTGCAGCCATAGGCTCGTAGATAAGGTAAACCTCGCGTCCGCCTGCATGCTCGGCACTATCGCGAACGGCACGCAATTCCACTTCGGTCGAACCGCTGGGAACACCGATTACCATACGCATGGACGGGCTAAAGATTCCGCGACCCGTATGAACCATCTTGATGAGTCCACGCATCATTTTCTCACAAGCATCGAAGTTGGCAATCACACCATCGCGCAAGGGGCGAACTGTGCGTATGTCCGAATTCGTCTTTTCATGCATCAACTTGGCACGCTCACCTACGGCTATCATGCGGTCGGTGCGACGGTCCAAAGCCACGACACTGGGTTGGTCAACCACAATCTTTCCGTTCGAGAGGATGATGGTGTTAGCCGTTCCGAGGTCGATAGCTATTTCCTTATTCAATGAAAACCACTTCATTATTTACTATTTTACGATTTACAATTTAACGATTTTACAATTTATGCCCCACAGGCGATTTCCCTAAAGGGAGAACGAGAGAAAGGCTTTCATCCTTCATCCTTAATCCTTCACCCTTAATCTTTCACCCCTTATCGTGCGAACCACCCATGAATGGCCGTATCATAATGACTGCTCACACCGAAGGCGCGGCAAGCAAACATGCGGCGCTGTTCGAGGTTGGTCTCTGCGCCTTGAGCCTTCAGGATGTCGGCAAGCAAGGGATATTCGGCTTTCGAGGGTACGATGACCACATCCTGGAAGTTCTTGGCAGCAGCACGAATGAGCGAAATGCCACCAATGTCTATCTTCTCAATGATGTCCTGTTCTTCGGCACCACTTGCAACGGTTTGCTCGAAGGGGTACAAGTCCACTATGACGAGGTCGATCGCGGGAATGTCATACTTCGTCATTTCCTCTTGGTCGCCTGCCAAAGCGCGACGACCCAGGATGCCTCCAAATACCTTGGGGTGCAAAGTCTTTACGCGACCGCCCAGAATGCTGGGATAGCCCGTAACGTCCTCAACCTTGCAACACGGAATGCCCAGGCTCTCGATGAATGCCTGCGTTCCACCCGTGCTTAACAATTCCACTCCCTGCTCGTGGAGCAAACGCAATATTTCGTCGAGCCCATCCTTGTGAAACACACTAACCAGGGCTCTGCGAATCTTCTTCTCTTCCATACTCGTTATTACAATTAAATTTGATTTCGGCTGCAAAAATACAACTTTTCCCTCATTCCGCCACTATCCAAGACAGGGAAAGTTTATAACTTTCCGCTTTTTTTTATTTGCCTTCGATTTATCCCGTGTTCTTTTGAATTTGAAAATAAGTTTTTTGAAATTAAAAAAATATCTCCATTTCTTTTGTAGTATCGCAGACTTTGTATTAATTTCGCACCCGAAAACACATATCATAACATGTAAATTGTTTTTGACACACGCATGAAGACTACGAAAGAATCGATAAAAGCTGCGAAGGAAGCGTTGCAGGAGCTGAAAGAGGAGGTTGAAGAGACTGAACCCAACGAGAAAAGCGAGGATCTGCTTGACGTGCTGGTTCAGGAAGCTATGCACGAGGAGGCGAGCGAAAGCGAAGAACTGACTCCCGTTGCGGTTGCGACAGTCCCCACAAACGCGAAGTCCCAGCAGATGATACACCTCATACAAGCCATCGATCGAAAGATCCCTCTCGACGACTATGCCGAACAAAACCAGCTCGACTTCGACGATGTGCTTTCCCAATTGGAACACCTCATCAAGCGAGGAACCAAACTCGACATAAAATATTTCATCGACGAAGTGATGGAAAAAGATTGCCAGGACGAATTGTTCGATTACTTCGACGAAGTGAATGGTGACGTGAAGAAGGCCATCGATGAGTTCGATGGCGTCTATCAGCCCGAAGAAATAAGGCTTGCCCGCTTGGTTTGGAAGGCCTAAGCAACCACAAACGCAACTCTTAAACCTTGTTTATTGCCCAACAGGCCTAAGGCTCATCGTCCGAAGGCCTAAGGTCTTATTGCGGAAGGCCTAAGGCGTAAATTCATCGAACCTAAGGTGCAAATTAAATGAACCTAAGGTGCAAATCCATCGAACCTATGTTCGTTGCACGATGAATGGGGGTTCAATGAAGAGTGAATAAGCGTTCACTTTTTCCTGCTCCTTTTCGCAAGGAAAAACGAACAAGTTTGAGCGCTCTCTTTTCCCGTTATTCTATTGCCTCCAGGAAATGGCGAGTGACACCAAAGGAACGGTCGGCCAACGTCTGCCAGAAGTTTTCGTACTGCTCTTGATGCTGGTCGGTACCAGGTGTGTCGCTGATGACGCGGAAAGAGACAAAGGGAACGCCTTGCAGATAACATACTTGTGCAATTGCTGCCGACTCCATATCTACCGCCATTCCCTCAGGGAAAGACTCCTTTATTCGGTCGAGAGCAGGACGATGGGTAATGAATTGGTCGCCCGTGAGAATGAGACCCGCATGAACGCGAACATCGGTTTGCAGAGCCTTTGCCGCCTGCACCAGACCCTCATCGGAAGGGAAGCGAGGAGGTAACCCCTGTATCTGACCAGGCGTACACCCCAGACCTTCGCCACAATCGACATCGTGATAAGCCAGTTCCGAACTTACTACCACATCCATTATACGAAGGGCGGGATCGATTCCACCTGCACAACCCGTTGAGATGATGCTTTGTGGCTGGAACTCGTGTATCATCACCATTGTCCCCATAGCCGCATTCACATTACCTATGCCGCACTGCATCAACACAATATTGTGAGGTCCGATGCGCCCAAGAGTAAAGTTTAACCTTTGTTTTTCTATTGTTTCAGGATGCTCCATCAAACGCACTAACTGCTCGTACTCGACAGACATTGCTGCTAAAATTCCAATCTTCATGGCTTCATATATTTTTTGGTTTCACTTACTATTACTCCACTCAGGAACAAGAGGCTGAGCAGGTTGGGGATGGCCATAAGGGCATTCATCAGGTCGGCTAAGTCCCAAACAAGGGAAAGTTGAACGACAGAACCGATGAATGCTACCACGATAAAGGCGAGCCTATAAGGGATGAGGTATCGCTTTCCGCTCAGATACTCGAGGGCACGCTCTCCATAATAACTCCATCCAAGAATCGTGCTGAAGGCAAAGGTTATGATACCGAAGGCAAGCAAGGGGGCTCCGACAAGAGGAATCTTCTCGAAGGCCATCTTTGTCAGGGCTGCACCATTGGTGTAATCAATATCGGGATGCATAAGGATGCTGCTCACCAAGACGATACCCGTCAAGGCACAGATGATGACGGTGTCCCAGAAAGTGCCTGTACTGCTGACCAAAGCCTGCCGAACGGGATTCTTCGTTTGGGCGGCTGCAGCCATAATAGGGGCAGAACCCATACCACTCTCATTACTGAACAGACCTCGGGCAATGCCATATCTAGCCGTTATGAGTATCGTGGTTCCTACAAAGCCTCCTCCTGCTGCCGCAGGGGTGAAAGCACTCTCGCATATAAGGCGAATAGCAGGCCAGACATAAGGTGCATTAAGAAAGAGTATGAAGAGGCAACCTGCCACATAGAAGAGGGCCATCAAAGGCACAAAAGCCGTGCAGAAACGGGCAATGCCGCGAATGCCAAACAATATCACGAGGGCTGTACATAAGGCTACGGCAAATCCGGATACATATTGAGGCACACCATAGGTCTCGTGCACGAGTAAGGAAATGGCATTGCTCTGCACCATATTGCCGATTCCAAATGCCGCCAAAGCCGTGAACACACAGAACAAGATAGCCGCCCAACGCCATCCGAGCCCTGTTTCCAGAGCATACATAGGCCCGCCCAACATCTTCCCATTGCTCGTCTGTTTGCGATATTTCACCGCCAACAGTCCTTCGGCATATTTCGTGGCCATTCCCAAAACGCCTGTCACCCAGCACCATAGCACCGCTCCAGGACCTCCCAAAGCAATAGCGGTGGCCACTCCGACTATGTTGCCCGTTCCGATGGTTGCCGCTAAAGAAGTCACCAACGCAGCAAACTGAGACACATCGCCTTCAGCCCCCTTGTCGCGGGTCACACTCAAGCGTATGGCACGAAAGATATAACGCTGTGGAAAGCGCAATCTAATGGTGAGAAACAAATGGGTTCCCACCAAAAGAACAATCATCGGCCAGCCCCATAAGACCCCGTTGATTGCGTTCACAATTGAGGAAAAAGATTCGTAAAAACTCATAAATCTTCGCAAATATACGGATTCTTTTGCATTTGTCCATATTTTTGTGTAGATTTGTGGCACGATTTAGGTATAAAGTCATGCATATTGTCGTTGCAGGAAACATAGGAAGCGGAAAGACTACACTGACCAACCTCTTGGCCAAGCATTATGGATGGGAACCGAAGTTCGAGGCTGTATCCTATAATCCATATCTCGAAGACTACTACGCCGACATACAGCGGTGGGCATTCAATCTGGAAGTCTATTTCCTGAAAGAACGCTTTAAGGATTGCCTCAGCATAGACAAGAGCAAAGGAACGGTTATACAGGACCGCAGCATCTATGAGGGCGTTCACGTCTTTGTGGCTAATAACAAGCGAATGGGGCAACTGAGTGATCGCGACTATGAAACCTTTATGGAACTCTTCGAACAAATGCAGACCCAACTCCACGTGCCCGATTTGATGATTTACCTCCGAGCCGACATCTCCCACTTGGTAGAGAACATACAGAAGCGAGGGCGCGAGTACGAACAAACCATCCAAATCGAATACCTCCAAGGACTTAACGACCTTTACGAGGAGTTCATATATACGAAATACCCCGGAAAAGTGCTTACCGTCGATGTAAATAAACTCGACTACCTGCATCGCCCTGAGGACCTTAAACAGATAATTAATCAAATCGATAATCTGCTCTTTGGCCTCTTCCCTATATAAAATCGTAAATAGTAAATCCTAAAATCGTAAATAAATATCATGCATATCGCTATCGCCGGAAACATTGGTTGTGGAAAGACCACACTTACCAAGATGCTTGCCAAACGCTATGGTTGGACACCTCAGTTCGAACCTGTGGACAATAATCCTTACCTCGAGGACTACTATGCCGATATGGCGCGTTGGTCGTTCAACCTTCAAATCTATTTCCTCAACAAGCGCTTTCGCGATGTGGTGGAAATATCGAAGTCAAAGGATTATATCATCCAAGACCGAACCATATTCGAGGATGCACGCATCTTTGCGCCTAATCTCCACAACAAGGGATTGATGAGTGATCGTGATTTCGACAATTATACGGAACTCTTCAATCTTATGATGTCGTTGGTTAAATTACCTGACTTGATGATTTACATTCGCTCAAGCATCTCCAACCTCGTATTCCAAATCCAGAAACGAGGAAGGGCATACGAGCAATCGATACAAATCGATTACCTGCAAGGCCTCAATGACTTGTACGAAGAGTGGATAAAGACGTACACCGGCCCATTGCTCATTGTCGATGGCGATACATGTAAGTTTGGCGACGACCCCAAGGCCTTCCAAACTATTACCGACGGCATTGATGCCAACCTCTACGGACTGTTCCCCATTGGAGAATAACCATGAAACGGTTGACTTTCACACGCCCCTTTCTCGCCATGCATAATCTCACGCAAGCATGGCCTAATTCATTAGGCTTAACGAAAACGTTCTTCCTATTCCTTTTACTGACGGCTAACCACTGTCTGGCACAATTGCCCGACACTCGGGTTGGCACTTCAAATAGTACAACTCGCACGGCTGGTCGTTTCGGCAAGGGAAGCGAAGAACACGGACACACTTTGCCTGCTGTGCTCGAACCTCATGGGATGACTTTCTGGACACCCCAAACTCGAGCCACCGAACAAAAGTGCATTTGTCCTTATTATTATAATGATACGTGCCTGCAAGGCTTTCGTGCCTCGCATTGGATTGTCGGTGGTTGCACGCAGGATTATGGTTCCTTCACTTTAATGCCTTTGCCCAACAAGAAGCGGCTCGAGGCAGAACAACGCGCTACTCCCTTTAGTCATGCCGAAGAAATAGCCACACCTGTCTATTATAGCGTCAACCTTCCGTATGTGAAATGCGAGATGACAGGACGAAGCCGTTCGGCCATCTTCCGATTCTCCTTTAAGAATAAGAAAAAAGCCTATCTTGTCTTTGAAACAAACAGTGATGAGGGCGAAGGCACTATTGAATACGATGCCCAGCGGGCACAGGTTCGTGCCACAAATCCCGTCCATCGCATCTATCAGGGATGGGGGGAATCGGCTGGAATGACGGGCTATGCCGTACTTCAACTCCGTCCCGAGGATGTCAGTGAATGGGGAAAAGAAGGCAACCTCCTATGGATTCGGCTCAACCGAACCGACATTCTTGCAAAGATTGCTACGAGTTTCACGGGCATCGACGGGGCAGAACGGAATCTGGCATCCGAGATTCCGCATTGGGACTTCGACAAGACTCGTCAGGAATTAGAACAGATTTGGGAAAAGCAATTCGGTAAAATCCGTATTCCCTCTATTCCATCACCCCATCACTCCATCACTTCATCACTTCTATCCGCTCTCTATCATACATCATTCCTTCCGCATACCATAAGTGATGTCGATGGACGTTATCCTGGCTTTGCTGGCACGGGTATAAAGCAGATGGAAATCGGGCGACATTACTATGACGATTTCTCTGCATGGGACACTTATCGGGCACAACATCCTTTGCTCAACATCATCTCGCCTCGTGAGAGCGCCGACATGATGCAATCACTCGTCTTGAAATATCAACAAGGCGGTTGGTTACCCATCTTTCCTTGTTGGAATTCCTATACTTCGGCGATGATTGGCGACCATTGTGCTACTATTCTGGCCGAAGCATATAAGAAAGGTATACGCCATTTCGATTATGAAACGGCTTATGAGGGCATGCGTAAGAACGCTTTCACAGGCCTGTCCTCTCACCCCTCATCTCTCACTTCTCACTCTTTATCTTTAGACCTTTATAAAGATGGCATGGGTCGCCGGGCTCTCGATTCCTACCTTCAATATGGATATATACCTTTGGAGGATAGCGTACCAGATGCCTTCCACCAGCGCGAACAAGTTAGTCGGACTATGGAATACGCCTACGACGACTATGCTGTGGCAGAGATGGCTCGCTTGCTTGGTTATGTTGAAGACTATCGTCAACTCACTTTGCGAAGCCACAACTGGGCAAATGTCATCAACCCCTTGACAGGTTGGGCAGACGGCAGGATGGCCGATGGCCGTTTTCTCACCCCTCACCTCTCACTTCTCACTTCGGTAGAGGAGCCTCGACCAAGTTACATCACCGAAGGTTGGCCTTGCCATTACACTTGGTATGTTCCGCACGACGTCGAAGGCCTCATCCAACGCATGGGAGGACGCAAACGCTTCGTGGCTCGACTCGACAGTATGTTTGCCGAAGGGCTTTATTGGCACGGGAATGAACCTTGTCATCAGGTGGCATACCTCTTCGACTATGCAGGCGAACCTTGGCGCACGCAACGATGGGTACGCCACATCCTCAATACAGAATATAACAACACTCCAGGTGGACTCTCCGGCAACGACGATGCAGGACAGATGTCTGCTTGGTACATATTCTCTTGCCTCGGGTTCTATCCCGTTAGTCCCGTATCAGGCGAATATGCCATAGGTAGTCCTGTCTTTCCCGAGGTAGAGATCCCTTTAGAGAATGGCAAAGTCTTCCGCATCATTGCCCATAATGCTTCGGACGAGAACATCTATATCCAATCGGCCAAACTCAATAATTCTCCGATGGAATCGCCGTTTTTTACACACGACGACATCCTCGCAGGCAGTACTTTAGAGTTTGAGATGGGACCAAAGCCCTCTGCGTGGGGATGCACAGAAACCACTATCTTCAATCCCCTCGACTTTGGTGCAATTGGCGATGGAAAACATGATGACACCCAAGCTGTACAAGCCTGCATCAATGCCGCATCAAATGTTCAATCCTTCACCCTTCACCCTTCATCCTTCATCCATTTCCCGTCAGGCAAAACTTTCCTTGTTGGTCCTCTCGAACTTAAAGGCAACATCGATTATCATTTTGAAGCAGGTAGTCGGTTGCTTGCAAATCCCGATGAGAGTATTTATCACCTGAGTGCTTTTGGTGACAATCGTGGCGAAGGCATGCTTTGGCTTTGGGCAAATGGTGCTGACAACATCTCGTTCTCGGGTCAGGGCATCATCGATGGCAATGGCATTGCTTTCATGGGACCAGAACTGGAAGATTCCTATGTACTGAAGGACTTGAAAGACCCGAAGTTCGATCCTCGTCCTCATGTGCTTACACTCTTTGGCTGTCGCAATATAGAGATATCAGGAATTACCGTGCAAAACGGTGCATATTGGACCATCCATCTTGTTGGTTGTGATGGAGCAAAGATTCATGATATGAGCTTATTGAATCAACTGAAGATTCGGAATGGCGATGGCATTGATCTGGACCACACTTCAAACGTGGAAATATGGAACTGCCTCATTGAGAGCGGAGACGACTGCATCTGCCTAAAGAACCGACGCGAATATAGCGAGGGCTACCTCGATGCCTTTTCCTATCTCCAACCTCAGAATTCCCCCAAAAGTCCTTCTCCTATAGTCATGCGAAGCACCAAGACCCAGCACATACGCGTTCGCGATTGTGTGATGACAGGACGTTCGTGTACTATTAAGATAGGAAGCGAGAACATGGACAGCATCAGTGATGTGGTATTCGACCGTTGCGTTATTCGTGCCAGCAATCGAGGTTTGGGCATCCAAAACCGCGACGAGGGAACCGTTACCGACGTTACCTTCCAGAATATGACTGTCGAGAGTTGGCTCTTCAGTGATGTGTGGTGGGGCAAAGCCGAACCCATCTATGTCACATCTTACCCTCGTGCTGTCGGTAACCATAAGGATGCTGGCTGGCGTTTCCCCAAAGGTGCTACCGAAGGTAGATGTGGCGAGGTTTCCAACATCACATTCCGCAATATCGAAGGTATAAGTGAAAACGGTTGCTTTGTTGGAGGTGATGTAGAGGGCAAAGTTAAGGATATACGCTTCGACAATGTCACCCTCACACTCCGACGCACCACCCAACACCCCCTTGGAATATACGATCGACGTCCTTGTCTGGGTGAAGGCTTCGTACGAGGCTTGACCTATGGACTCGTCACAGAGAACGCTGATGTCCAAACCCGCCGCTTCGAGGTCATTCCCGACGATAGTTTCCCCGAAGACCAATATGGGGGTGAGATAAAATAGGATAATAAAAGAATGAAGGATATGAACACGCAGGATGAAAAAAATCTCTCTTCTTCGTGAGGAGATTGAAAAAGCCATTGGAAAGGCCTTAAAGACACCCAAGGACTTCGACTTCCTGTCCGAACGCGTCTTTGAGAAACTTCATGAGAACATCAGTCCCACCACCCTTAAGCGTCTATGGGGCTATCTGCATGATGCTGGTTCTACCCCACGCCAATCGACTCTCGACCTCCTATCCCGCTTCATTGGCTATTCCGATTTCAATGCATTCTCGGCGGCAGATGAAGACCCTGTCGACGATAAGCCCAGCGTCTCACCAGTTCAGGCACCTACACAACCTTCCGCCAGAAAACCTTTCTTCACGCTCCATTCTTTATTATTCATTGTCTTGGGGCTCCTACTTCTCATCTCCCTTCCTTTCGCTATTCGAGGCCTTCGCACACCAAAACCCAACATCTTGTATCGTGGCACCCATTTCGCCAGTTATGAAGAATATTTCAAGCTCTTCGGCCTCGAGCCCGATCCGCATCTCCCATACTACACCCGGCATCCTGAGTACCCATGCATTTACTTCTGGGCACCGGAATACGAGCACCATGTATGGCACAACGAAGGCAATCCCGATAGTCTGATGCCGTCCATCACTACATATTATTACCCCGACGACCTTCCCAACGACTCCGCCTCCCTCGCTCAAGTGGCAATCTTCAACAAACGACGCTACATCAGTGCCATAAGTGAATGTCCTGTCCTCCTTACCTTCATGAAAAACCTTTTCGACAGCACCTACGTCTTCCTTGGTGTCTATCGCCTCTCTGCCGAGTCCGACACCACACGACAAGTATGGAAACGCGTCCAGAATGATGTAGACATCGACCACCTGAAAGACCTCGAACGTTACCATAACTAAATAAAAGGTTAACAGATTAAAAGGTTAAAAGGTTAACAGGTTAACGGGTTAATGGGTTAACGAGGTAAAAGGTAAATCGTTTAATGTTTATTCACTTTTATCTTTCTATTTTACCTCTCTTTTCTCTTTTAATTTTTCTTTTTAAATAACTTTTCTCTTCTTATCTTTTCTCTTTTCTCTTTTAATTTAGTGTCTAAGGCAAGCCCTCCTCCCAACGGGGGCAACGCAAGTCAGGCGTCAGCGTTGGGGAGCGTAGTGACGGAGGCAAACGCTTACGTAGCGAAGAGGAGCAAGAAACTCTTATACTTTTTACTTTTATCTTTTACTTCACTTTTAATTTCTTATCTTTTCTCTTTTATCTTATTATTGGGTTTTTCCTCGATGAAACCGCCGATTTCTGTAATATAGACAGAGATCTTGCCAAAACTTGTTTCGCGATAATCGCGATATAAACCAAATGGACCAATAAAATGGACTGGAATGGACCAAACCCATACCAGTCCTTTTCGTTATCTTTGTCGCGCTATCATGAAAAAATCAGCCCACAATGGTACAACTTTCAATGAAAATTCCTAAATTTGCACCGACGAGGGGCTAAAACCCATCGGTCGGATGTGAGGAACATCACAGCTTCGTTCAACTGGAGAACCTGGAAAATTCTACCAAAGTGATAAGAACAAAGCTTGAGAGTTGTCCTCCTATGATGTATATAGTACTCGCCTTGCGTGTACCATGAAGTTATAGGTGTGGGCTGATTTTCATTCTTTCTTTATCACAGGTAATTCCAGGACCTTCCAGTAAAAAGAATGCTGAAAGGCCCACACTCGCGTTGTGGGTAATGAGACGATAAAAGGACAAACCATGAAAGGCGTTATGCCATATAGCATACAGCCCTGCGCTTTAAAATTACTAATTAAGATTTCTCTTGGGGGCTAAGAGGGAAAAAGAAAAGTATGGACAAGAAAGGAGTTCCCATCACATCAAAATCAATTCTTGGTGACTATAGTAAGAACGAAGACAAAGTCACAGCGGCACTATTACAGATTCTTCACTTTGGAGGACACGATTTAGTACAATATCTATTCGAGGAGTGCGATTTGCCATCGAGCACAATTAATGTGAGAAGTCAAATCTACGAAAATGATTCACATCCAGATGGGGCCATCTCTTGTGATTGTAGCTATCAAATCTATGTTGAAAGTAAAATTGTATATGATGCTGTTGATTCTCAGCAACTCGAAAAACATAAGACACTTGTTGATAGCACTAACAGATTGCTATATATCACTCCAGATACTATTATCCCGCCTATATTAGATGGCTTGTATAATGTGTTTTGGTTCAATTGGCAGGATTTGATTGATAAACTATTAGATTACGACCTCAGCGATAGACTTTTACAATATCTTATTGAGCAATTCGTATTACTTGTAAAACATTTGGTATTTGACAAACTAATAGACAAACATAAAAAGAGATATTCGAAGCAAACCGATGAAATAAGTGTTGAAAATGAAATCCATCAGGACGAACGTGTAATCATTGTTGGTGGACGGTGGGGAGAAGATGTTGCTTTGCAGTATGGATTCTATGCTTGTCAACCGAATCGTTTCTTCCTCCCTGCAAAATATATGGCATTCTATTGGAACAATCGCATCAAATACTTATTCGAAATTGAAGGAACTCCAATCGAAGCGGTTGACATATCAAAAATACAATCTATTAACAAGGATTATTTCGTCAAAAAGGAGCCAAACTATAAACCTGGAGATAGAAAGTTCTTTAAACTGAATTTCGTTCGTGAGTTTAATCCAGAAATAAAAAATGATATGAAGAGCAGAAGCAACAAACCTTGTGCTTTTGTTCAGCGCCAAAAATATACAACCATACAAAGAATTAATAGCGCATCTTTTACATCCCAACTATAAGTTTTATAAAAATCAATAACATCATGAAAACAAAAAGCATATTTTCGTGTTTGCTTCTGCTATGGGTCAGCATTACGACCTACGCCTATGATGCATGTATTGATGGCATCTATTACAACCTTTCTGGAACAACGGCTTCCGTGACGTATAAAACAACTTCATACAATAGTTATTCTGGCGTAATCGATATTCCCAACTCAATAGAATACGATGGCACTAATTATAGTGTGACATCGATTGGAGGTTATGCTTTCAAAGACTGCAGAGAATTGACTTCAATAGAGATACCTAACAGCGTAACAAGCATTGTCATTTATGCGTTCCAAGGCTGTAGTGCTCTGACCTCTGTTACTATTCCCAACAGCGTAACAAGCATTGGCGATTATGCGTTCCATTGTTGTAGTGGACTGACTTCAATCAACATTCCCAACAGCGTGACAAGCATTGGCAGTTATGCGTTCGAAGGCTGTAGTGCTCTGACCTCTGTTACTATTCCCAACAGCGTAACAAGCATTGGCAGTTATGCGTTCCTGAACTGTAGTGGCCTGACATCTGTTACTATTCCCAACAGCGTGACAAGCATTGGCAGTTATGCGTTCCAAGGCTGTAGTGCTCTGACATCTGTTACTATTCCCAACAGCGTCACAAGCATTGGCGATTATGCGTTCCATTGTTGTAGTGGACTGACATCGGTAACTATTCCCAACAGCGTGACAAGTATTGGTGATCTTGCTTTCTCAGGTTGCACCAGTCT
>JAGCVH010000011.1 GCA_017962495.1 Bacteroidaceae bacterium | reverse complement strand
CTGATGTCGTACGATGAAATCGACAGTTTCTTCAAACGATTCGGCAACATGGACAAAGACACCACCGTCATGGTGCAGGTCTCGCAACATGCTCGTGCGCAGGATCTTGTCACTGCACTTGACCTTTGCCGCAAACACGGCTTCAACAACCTCAACGTCCTTTCCATCAACGACTTAATATGCAAAGTTTCCGGGAATGTCCACACCAAAGGGGCAAGGCATACAGTAGGCGCAAGCCGTGCAAGGCACCGTAGGGAATCCTGCCACGCTATCGGCCACGCGTTCGAGCAAGCCATTCTCCTCTGCCGTGCAGGTGTCAAGAGGCGAGAAGGTGTGCACGTTCTCTTCCAGCACCTCCATTGTGGTCATACCCGACAGAGCCGTCAGCACATTGGGATGACTGCCCACCCAACGGAAAGCCCACGAGGCTATGCTATCGTCGGGACGACGCTCACGAAGCAACTTTGCCGACTCGTCAGGCAAGTTGGCAAGACGGCCACCACGCAGGGGTTCCATCACCACGCACTGAATGCCCATCTTGTCGAGTTTGTCGTAGAGATATTCCGCATCGGTGTTTCCCGACGTTTTCCCATGACGCCAATCGAGATAGTTCATCTGTATCTGCACGAAATCCCACTTCACCTTATCGTTCATGGCCAGAAGGTGGTCGAAGACACGCACGTCGCCATGATGGGAGAAACCCAGATGCCGGATGCGTCCCGCCTTGCGTTCCTCCAGTAGGAAGTCGAGCATCCCGTTCTTGATGAAACGGTTTTCGAACTCGTCCATACTTCCTGCCACGCTATGGAGCAGGTAATAATCGATGTAATCGACCTTCAGTTTCTGGAACGACTCCTCATACATCTTTTTCGACCGCTCGACAGACCAGTCTCGTTTATCGAAGTTCGACATCTTCGTGGCCACCTTATAGCTCTCACGCGGATGGCGACTCAGGGCTATGCCCACAGCCACCTCCGATTGTCCACCATGATACACGGGAGCTGTGTCGAAATAGTTCACACCATGAGCCAAAGCGTAGTCGACTTCCTGGTTCACCAACTCCTGATCGATCTGTCTGTCACGACTGGGCAGGCGCATCATGCCATAACCCAACAGCGACACGCGTTCGCCCGAGCCGTGCTGTACGCGATAGGTCATCAGGTTCTGCTCGTTCGTGACGGCCTCTCCACCATTCTTTTTCTTACGACGTCCTGGTTCGGCAAAAGACTCCAATGGGTCAAGGACCATACTGGCCATAGCCGCACTGGCACCAAAGCCCATGCAACGCAAGAAATCCCTCCTCGAAACGTCTTTATTCTCCATTTTCATAGTATTATTTGGATTGGTATTCGTGCAAAGTTACACATTTTTCTTTAAGAACGCGAACGAAATGGACAAAAAAAATGCGACTTGTCCCATAAGTGGAGGCAAGCCGCATCGTGTACTTCGTGTTTTCAATTAGGGCAGGCTGATAGCGCCACTGGGGCAAGCATCAGCGCAAGTGCCACACTCTGTGCACTCGTCGGGGTTGATAGAATAGATGTCGCCCTCAGAGATAGCACCAACGGGACATTCGTCGATACATGTGCCGCAAGCAACACAATCTTCACCAATTACGTAAGCCATTGTATAAACAATTTAAAATTAAAAAATAAAAATTAACTCGCTCTCCAATGTCAATTATGCATCATGAATCATGAATTATGAATTGAACACGGGGGCAAAGGTAATCAATTTTAGTTATTTCCTCCTAATTTTCCGACATTTTTTTCATCCCATTAACCATTTTTAGTGAAAGACGAGCTCAAATTTGAGCCCGGCCGAGATTTCGGCCCGGCTGAAATCTCAGCCCAGCATTGAACGAAAAGATAAAAGTGAGATAAAAGAAAAGCCCCTCTCTTTGGGAGAGGGGTTGGGGAGAGGTTATATACTCCCCTCCTTAACAGGGAGGGGCCGGGGGTGAGTCCTTACTCCTTACCCAAGATCTTATTCACCAGCGTCGTCACGTCAGCAATACTGATTGTTCCGTCGCGGTTCACGTCAAAGCGGCGGTCACCCTCGTCGAACTCGGCAAATACTTGGAAGCCGTTGGTTTCAACACTGTAAAGTCGTATATCCTCGGCAGAGAGCGTGAGGGCATACATGCCGTCGCTCAGCAACTCCAGACGCGATTCGTTATTAAGGTCAATGATGGTTGTGTTTATTACCAGTTTCTTCAGCGTACAACCGAGGGGGTTGAAGACAATCTTCGCACCCTCGCCATTGCCAATCCAACGGGCAACATCGCTCGTGCCTCCACCCAAGTTCTCCAACTCGCCATTCTCCTTTATCTTGTAGACGGTCAGTCCGCCTTGTGAGGTATAGGCGTGCAGGAGCATGGTTGATAGTTCGATGTTTATTTGCCAGGTGGCAGCCTCGCGGGTGATGAAGCCAAAGTTATCAATGCTTTGTTCGTCGGTATGGTTGCCTCCGTTGTGGAAGTAAGTACGGTAGCCTTCTTCCTCGTCGTAGTCGAACACGTCCGTCACATCCACTCCGTCACGCAGTACGGTTAATACCTCGTTATCGGCCACGCGGATGTTCAGTTGCAGTTCGCTGCTGATGTCACTGTAGGCAGGCAGGTCGACAAACGTTACAATACCCTTGGGAATGTCGACTGTTGGCTCCTGGTTGTATATCTCATACTGTATGTCCGATTGCAACGAACCGCCTGTGCGTACGAAGGTCAGTCTGTGGCTGGTGTCGAAGCTAACTTCCCATGTGGCATTCGTCAGGGTGTTGGCAGGCACTTCCAGTACGGCATAGAGCGGGTCGGTGAAGTTCATTTGCGATGTGATGTCCACTCCGTTGCGAATGACTTTCACGGGAACGCTGTCGGCTACAGGATGGGTGCCGGTATTGATAGCGCGGATTTGCAGCGTTATGATGACGATGTTGGGATTCGAAAGAGTTGTATTACTTGCCAGGCTGGTTTGCAACGCTTCATATCTTGCCGATGCCTCAGCCTCTGTATCATACATGGCGATTTCTCCGCCTCCGTTATCGACAAAATATTGACCATTTGCTAAATTGTAACCTAACAAGTTCCTGATTTGTCCCACAACAGTTTGTTTTCTATCTTCATCCACCAACTGCAAGGTTGCATAGACCTGATACCCGATGGTGGGTTCCACATGTCCCACAGGCACCTTCAGCGTCACTTTCGCCACGCCCTCGTCGTTAATCTTCATTGTGGTGGCGGACTCGGTCAGCGTGGTGGTTTCGTCCTCTTCGCCGCGGGTAACGATGACTTGCGTGCCCGTCATTCCTTCGCCTTGCAGGATGTTCCACGTCGGGTTGGCATCAGGAGCATCTTCGATAAGCAGAGTGTACGAGGCCGACTTTGTGTCAAGTTCAGCCCAGTAGTCGCTGCCTTCATTGAGTTGGAACTGGCTGGTGATATCCACTCCGTCCTTATAGACATGGAAGGTTTCGCCTTCTGCCAGTTCGATATGCATTTGCATGTCATTCGTCAATTGCTCATTGGGGATAATCTTGCTGCTGCTGCCTTCCTCGATGTAGAAGTCGCGGGCTTGATCCTCCCAGAATATCCATGAATCTCCGCGTCCGCCCTTACGGACGAAGCTGAAGGTCTGGCCAGTCTCAACCTCGCTCTCGGCTGGACCCATGCCTACAAGCAGAGTGAAGTCACCAGCTCCCCATCCATGATCATATTCTCCTTCTATCTCTAATGTGTATTTTCTTGTTGGAACATCATAATGGCAATAGAGTTTCAGAAGCGGGTCGGTTAGTGCATCTGTCCAATACATGATAGTACGATAGCCTTCTTCCGGATCATAGTGCTCGTAATCAAGATCCAGATATCCCATTTTCAATGTTCTGAGTGTCTGTCCATATGCAGGTCTTATTACCAATCGGAAGCCCCAGTCGTAATCATCTATCAAATCTGCATCGGGCACGGTAACAACCGTAAGGTCTTCTACACAATCGGCAGTTTTTACAACATACCAATCGGGGTCAGGACCATTATCTGGGTCGACATAGTTGTTCAGTCCTTCAAACAACACATCTCCGTCGCCCGAACGCAAGATAGTAATCTGCGGAACATGATACTCGTAGGTCTGCTGTGGTGCCTCCCAAGTCAGGGTGGCAGCTGCCGTCTCTGCCGCTGGCACGGTAATGGTGGCTGTAGCTCGTCCGTTGGCCCTGTTCATCACGATGAACGAGCCGTTCAGTTCCAGCGTCTGCGGCGTGTACCGGTCGTAAGGGATGCTCAGTTGGATTGTTGTTCCCTGACCGCAGGTGAAAGTTCCAGTTTGGTTGTAGATCATTCCGCTCGAGGTCTTGCCATTCAGCGTTTTCGTGTAGGTGATGTTGCCCTTGTAGCCCGTCTGCGTGAGAGTGAATTCGCAGGTCTTGTCTGTAATGATGGCTTCGTAGGTGACATCTTCTCCAAGGCTTGGTTCGTCGTAGTACATCTCCGTTACGCCTCCGACAGTACGAGATTGCAGATTATTCACAGTCACTCCGTTGCGCTTCAGCGTTGCGGTCTTGATACTGGGGTCGAAGTCTCGAATCACTACGGCATAGTTCAATGGGCCCTTTACGGTTCCCGTCTTTGAGCCGTTGTTTGTCGATTCCACCAAGTTTGTGTCGGCAGAAGCATAGGACGAAGCACCACTCAACTTATAAAGCGAAACCTTGGCATTGCCATCGGAGTTCAGCGTATAGGAGAAGTTGCTCCTGTGGTTGACTATCTGCTTGAAGTTACTCCAAACGGGAGTGTTCTTCAAGGCCGCAATCTCATTTGCAGTCATATCATAGACATGAGCCGTAATCGTGTTTACGGCTGCAGAGAAGTGGTCGGCATACTCTCCTTCCCATGTGGGCAGCGTACATCTGAAATAGATGTCTTTTAATGCTGTGCTGGCAATCTTTCCATTCGCGTAGAACTTGGGAGTATCATAAAACGTGATCGATGTAACTGAAGGAAGATTGAGGGTGTTCTTGATGGCACATTTCTGTTCGAACTCCGCTACTTGGACATTGGAGAATGAAATATTGCCTCCATACAAGCCTACCGTTTGTTCATGATCTTCTTTCTTAAAAACAAGTACGCTGGCAGAACTGTTGGATATTGAT
>JAGCVH010000010.1 GCA_017962495.1 Bacteroidaceae bacterium | reverse complement strand
GCAGAGCGCAGAGCGCTATGCAGATTTGCTTCCGAATGAACGTGCAAAACTTGTTTTAGGACAATCATTCGGGAGTAAATCAAGCAGAGCAAATTTATTTGCTATGCCGAGTCGCGATAATTTCTCGACCGCAGGTCAAGGAATAGAGCAGCGAGTGCAGAGCGCAGAGCGCTATGCAGATTTACTTCCGAATGAACGTGCAAAACTTGTTTTAGGACAATCATTCGGGAGTAAATCAAGCAGAGCAAATTTATTTGCTATGCCGAGTCGCGAAGATTGCTCGACTGAAGGTCAAGGAGTAGAAAGCCTTTCAGGCTCACAGAGCGCTCAGAGAAGACAGAGCACACAGAGGGCAAAGTGTATAGAACATAGTTGTTGCTGGAAGCTTTCATTTCTGCTTGAACAAGGTGAAAACTCTGCACTGGCAAAAGGACCTGCGAGCTTAGGCTCGTGGGTCCTTTGCTTTTGGCTTGTGGGTGTCTCTTTTTACATTCACGAAAATGTGTACAATGTGTACAGTACAGTTATTTTTGTGTACCTCCCTACACAAAGGAAAATTAACAGTTTTAACAGTTAATACTCTGCCTCAACCTTCGCAGATGCCGAGCGGTCCATTCTTGCTCCGTTTCACTACGCAAGCGTAGCTTCGCGTCCGATTACTTGCTCCATTATATTTCGAAAGCGAAGCGGGGAAAAGAATTGCTCAAATACATTTGGCATTTTGCTCGCTTATTCGTATCTTTGCAAGGTAATTTCGTAAAATCATGAAACAGAAGAATCTACTTATCGTTGCTGTCACGGTATTTTTGCTTATTATGGCAGGCGTTATCGCCTATCTGGCATGGCGCACCAACCGTGCCGAGGAAGACCGTCAGCAGATGGAACAACTGCAGCAGTTGGCAGAGATGGACAAACTGGAGATGCAAAACGAATACGAGGAGGTTGCACGCCAGTATCAGGAGTTGCAGAAACAAATCAACAACGACTCACTCGTGGCCCAACTCGCTAAGGAACAGCAACGCGTACAGGACTTACTGGAGGAACTCAAGCGCACAAAGGACAACGATGCGGCAGAAATCATGCGACTGAAGAAGGAGTTGGCTACCTTGCGCGAGATACTGCGCCAATACATCATACAAATCGACTCCCTGAACCACCTCAACCAGCAGCTGAATCTGGAGAACGAGAACCTGCGTACCGAGAACTTGCAGGCACAGGAACATATCACCAGCCTCACCACAGAGAAGGAGACGCTGACGGACAAGGTAACCATTGCCGCGCAGTTGGATGCTACAGGCGTGCGTGCCTTCGGTAAGAACAAGAAAGGTAAGGAAACCAATAAGATTAAGGATGTGAAACGCATGCAGATAAGCTTCAACATCAGTCGTAACGTCACGGCTCAGACAGGTATGAAGAGCGTGTATGTGCGCATCACCACTCCCACAAACGAGGTACTGACACAAGGCGGAACCTTCCCCTATGAGAATCGCACACTGGAGTATTCAATCCGTAAGGACATTGAATACACGGGCGAGGAGCAGACGGTAACCGTTTATTGGGACGTGAACCAGACCTTGCTCGGAGGAACCTATCGTGCCGACATCTTTGCCGATGGCAATCGCATAGGCGGAACGACATTCTCGTTTGAGTAGAAGAAGGGGAGTTAACGCTCTCCGAGCGAGGAGTTAAAAGGAAGTTAAAATGGAGTTAAAGGGACAATACTATCGTGAGAATAACTCCTGAGCGAAGCATATAACTCCCTCGAGCGTAGCGAGAATAACTCCGCGAAGCATAACTTCTTCAAAAAGAACTGTTAAACCTTTAAACATTTATAATGGAACAAGTATTCAGTTACATCATCAGTCTTGGAGCATCGGTTATGATGCCTATTCTGTTCACCATCATTGGCCTGTGCATTGGCATGAAGTTCGGCAAGGCATTAAAGTCGGGCCTTTATGTGGGTGTCGGTTTCGTTGGACTCGGCATCGTAACAGCCCTATTGACCAGCAACTTCGATAGTCCGCTGAAGGCTATCTCCGAACTCTACGACCTGCAACTCAAGGTCTTCGATATGGGATGGCCTGCTGCAGCTGCGGTGGCCTATGGTACGGCTGTGGGAGCTCTCATCATCCCCATCTGCTTGGGCGTGAACCTGCTCATGCTCTTCACCAAATGCACGCGCACGGTCAACATCGACCTTTGGAACTATTGGCATTTTGCCTTCATCGGGGCTGTGGCTTATTTCGTCATGGACCAAAGCCTGCTGTGGGGCTATTTTGCAGCCATCGTGTGCTACATCGTCACCTTGGTTATGGCCGACCTCACGGCCGAACGCTTCCAGGATCATTACAACTTGCAGGGAATCTCCATTCCTCAACCCTTCTGTCAAAGCTTCACGGTATTTGCCGTTGCCATCAATTGGGTGCTCGACAAGATTCCAGGCTTTTCGAAGCTTGACATCGATGCAGAAGGACTGAAGAAGAAGTTCGGCGTACTGGGCGAGCCCTTGGTATTGGGTGTCATCGTGGGTGCTCTGATTGGTTGGGCCGCACAGCTCGATATAAAGAAGATATTGTTCCTGGGCGTGACGATGGGTGCCGTAATGGAACTCATCCCTCGCATCACAAGCCTCTTCATCGATGGACTGAAGCCCATTGCCGAGAAGACACAGGAGGTGGCAAAGAAGCGCTTCGGCGGTATGAAAGTGCACATCGGTATGTCGCCAGCACTCGTCATTGGTCATCCCACCACGCTGGTATGCTCCATCATCCTCATTCCCGTCATCCTTGCTATTGCCGTATTCCTTCCTGGCAATCAATTCCTGCCTCTGGCTTCCTTGGCCGGCATGTTCTACCTCTTCCCCCTCATTCTCCCTTATACGAAGGGCAATGTGGTGAAGAGCCTCATCATCGGTCTCGTGGCACTTGTGGTTGGTCTCTATTTCGTCACCGATATGGCATCGGCGTTCACGCTTGCTGCCAATGAGGTGTACAAGACCGACCCCACGGCTTCGGCAGCAAAGATTCCTGAAGGTTTCGAGGGAGGTGCACTCGACTTTGCATCCTCGTTCTTCGGCTATGTAATCTATGCTTGCGTAAAATACCTGCGTTGGATTGGCATGGGTGTGCTCACACTCGTCACCATTGCTATGGTAGTGTGGAATCGCTTGCGCATCGTCCGTGACGAAAAGAACATTGAAACTGAAAACAACTAAACAAACATAAATATGAAAAAGTTATTTCTTTTAGCAGCACTGGCTGTTGCCTCAATGGCAAATGCCCAGCGCCTCGGTGATGGACGCATTGGTGACGGACGTATTGAAAGCCCAAGACAAGTGGGTGACCAAAGCGTGAATTTCCAGACAGCTTGCCATCCTGAAGACGTAAAGCACTACGACACGAAGACCCTTCGCGAACGCTTCGTTATGGAGAAGGTGATGGAAGCCGACAAGATTAACCTCACTTACTCGCACTACGACCGCTTCATTTTCGGTGGCGCAATGCCTGTGACAAAGACCCTGAAGCTGGAGAACTTCCTCGAGTTGGGTCTTGACGTTGACCCAGGTATCAAGGAGAAGTATTTCCTCTACAACCGCGAACTGGGCGTAGTGAACTGTGGCGAAGGCGATGGCGTGGTCATTGTCGATGGCAAGGAATATGCCCTCTCACCCAAGGAGGCTCTGTACATCGGTCGAGGCCATATCGGCAAGGACAAGGACGTGAACAAGGAAGTACTCTTCCGTTCGAAAGATGCCGCAAAGCCTGCTAAGTTCTACCTGAACTCAGCCACCGCTCATCAGCACTACAAGACCCAATGGATTACCCTCGACGGGCGTAAGGGTTCGCTGAAGGCCGCTGTTTGGGGACCTGTAGGTTCTTTGGAGGAATGCAATAACCGCACCGTCTATAAGCTCATCGTCAACGATGTGCTCGAGGAAGGTCCTTGCCAGTTGCAGTTGGGTCTGACTCAACTCAATCCCGGTGCTGCATGGAACACCATGCCTCCTCACACCCATGGTCGTCGCATCGAGGCTTACTACTACTTCAACCTGCCTCAAGATCAAACCATTGCCCATATCATGGGACAGCCAGAGGAAAGCCGCGTAGTGTGGTTGCACAACGAGCAGGCCATCATGTCGCCCGAGTGGAGCATGCATGCTGCTGCAGGCACATACTACTACACCTTCATCTGGGGTATGGCAGGCGAGAACCTCTATTACAACGACAAGGATAACATTCCCGTTATCGACATTAAATAAGACAAATGACGAAAGGCTAAGGGCGAAAGACATCATTTCACTTTAGTCCTTAGCCTTTAGCCCACACAAAATGAAAGGCGAATCCATTGCCCTGCTCGTTGCAGTCCTTTGGACCACGGGAGCCATCTTTGGCGAACTGGCAAGCAAGCGACTGGGAGCATTGCCCCTCAACGTAATCCGCATGGTGCTGTCCCTACTAATACTGGGGATAGCACTATGGTTTATGGTAGGGCAACCCTACCCTTATCTGGCCGACAAAGAAACGTGGATGTGGCTTAGCCTGAGTGGACTCATGGGATTCGGCTTTGGCGACTATTGTCTCTTCAATAGTTACATGCTCATTGGGAGTCGCTTTAGCCAACTCTTCATGACCTTAGCGGCTCCGTTTGCCGCAATCACAGCTTGGTTCCTACTGGGCGAGCACATGACGTGGCTTGGACTTATAGGCATGGTGATAACGCTTACGGGTATCGGCATGAGCATCTTGGGAAAAGACCCCCAGGGAACAAGTGAGGGTTCGGTGTCATCAGGAGATGCGTGTGTGGCAAGCCGAAGCAAGAAGAGACATATCGCCGTTAAACTGCCCATTCATGGCGTAGTGTTCGGCATTGGTGCCGCACTGGGGCAAGGTGTAGGACTGGTACTGAGCAAGGTCGGATTGGAACACTATACTGCCTCTGCCCCACTCCAGGATGGTATGTCATCAATGACGTACCCCGTCGGGGGAACGATGATAAGGGCACTGACGGGTTTGCTATGTTTCCTGCTCTTGCTCATTATGAAGAAAAAGGTTGGCCAACTGAAGGTTGCCGTACGCGATGGACGAGGAATGCACTTCGCCTTTTGGGCAACCATGCTCGGGCCTGCCGTCGGCGTGTCGCTTAGCCTCTTGGCTGTGCAATATACCTCTACGGGAGTGGCACAAACCCTAATGGCACTCACGCCCGTGCTCATTATCTGGCCATCCTACCTTATATTTAAGTCAAAAGTTACCGCACAAGAAATATTCGGTGCTATTATCGCCGTATGTGGGGCAGCGTTGTTCTTTTTATAAAAGGTTAAAGGGTTAATGGGTTAACAGGTTAATACTAATATTCAAATGTCGAAAGGGAAATTAGCTAAGTTTGCTGATATGGCCGCCAATCCGTTGGTCATTGAGGCCCCCCTCTTTTCCCCCCGTGAGGGGGGAGGATGGGATTTGATAGACAATCCCTCCCCATTACGGGGGAGTTGGAGGGGGATCTTCTTTCACAATCAAAATCCTATCATTTTGGAACTTGGCTGCGGGAGAGGCGAATACACCGTAGGTCTTGCCCGACGCTATCCTGATAAGAATTTCATTGGTGTTGACATCAAGGGCGCTCGCATGTGGACGGGAGCTCAAGAAGCACTGAAGGAAGGAATGACGAACGTTGGTTTCCTGCGTACCCACATCGAGTTCATCGACCGTTTCTTTGCACCCAATGAGGTATCGGAGATATGGCTTACATTCAGTGATCCTCAAATGAAGAAGGCCACGAAGCGTCTAACAAGCACCTACTTTCTCGAGCGCTATCGTCGTTTCCTTGCGGATGGAGGACTCATCCACCTAAAGACCGATAGCAACTTCCTCTACACCTATACCGAAGAGATGCTAAAGGCCAACAACTTGGTTCCCGAGTACGCCACACGCGACCTGTATGGCAACTCCGATTCCTCGCCCCTATCACTTCATTCTTCATTCGATCTTTCCATCCAGACTTACTACGAACAGATGTGGCGTGAGCGTGGCATCGATATCAAATATCTTTGCTTCCGTCTTCCTCACGAAGGACAATTGAAGGAACCCGACGTAGAGATTCCTCTCGATGAGTACCGCTCCTATAACCGTTCGAAGCGGAGTGGAAGTGAGACTGGGAAATAACATTCATCATTCAGTAATTAAAGGCAATCAACAAATGAGGCGCTTCCTATTGCTTTCCTTGACGTTGCTCTGCTGTACTGCGGCAGGAGCTAAAGGCGTGCGCGACTTCGTCAGTCAGCAATTGGAGATGTATCCTCAGGCGCGGTTGCTCGACATCTATAAGTCGTGCTTTCAAGACTATATGGGTGCCTAGCATCTGGTGGCAGACAGAGAGAGTGCAAAAGCCTACTTAGCCGAGGAACTGCGAACGACAAGCAACGAGAGCTTGATGGCGTGGTACATAGAGCCTTGCGGGCCACGAGGAAAGCATGTGCGCGTAAGCCTCAAGGCAATAAGAGACAACCTTGTCACAGAGGACGCTCTGCTTGAAGCTTTCATCCGAAGTGCCAATACCACGAAACGCCCATCGGTACGCTCATGGCAACGGCGATGGCATAAGATTATAGGAACTATTGACCAGATGAACCTCAGTCTGCCCCGCTATGACGAAGACAAACAGTTCATCGACAGCCTGCTGACAGAGGGGAAGTATGCCATTAGCCATTCACCTGAGTATCGCGAGACTTACCACCCTCACTATCGTATCGTAGAGCGCAAGATATATGAGCGTGAACTGAAACCGCTTCTCGAAAGCAAAGACAAACATCCATATTGAGGACCTCCATTTAAACTATTCTCACGAAGAGCTATTGACGGAATAGAGGTTACTCTCGAGTAATATCGTACGTATAATCGTTCGAAACGAAGTGGAAGTGAGACAGGGAAATAAAAGAAATCATCTCAATTTCTTGCCGATAACGGCAAAAAGTAGTACATTTGCAGTCCAATGGCAAGATATTTCTTGCCGATAGACTAAGAATATGGCATACATCTCAGTAAAAGCATTTGCCCAAAAGCATGGGATTTCCGAGCGTACAGCACGAAACTATTGTGCCACAGGCAAGATTGAAGGAGCGTTCTTGACAGGAAAAACATGGAACATCCCCGAGGAGACTCAGTTACCGCAACGAATAAATGCACGGAATGAAAAGGAAATGCCCTTACTGACCGCCCTGCGTGAGCAGAAAGCCACGAAGATGAGTGGGGGCATCTACCATAAGGTTCAAATCGACCTGACATATAACTCCAACCATATTGAGGGAAGCAGGCTGACACATGAGCAGACACGATATATCTTTGAAACCAACACTATCGGAATGGGCTCAGAGGTGGTAAATGTGGATGATATTATTGAGACGACAAATCACTTTCGTTGCATCGACTTGATACTTGACAGGGCAAAAGATAAACTAACGGAACAACTCACCAAAGAACTGCATGGCATACTGAAAGCTGGTACCTCAGACAGTCGGAAGGATTGGTTTGCCGTGGGTGAATACAAACGTCTGCCAAACGAGGTTGGTGGTCAAGAAACCACTTTGCCCGAGAACGTACACACAAAGATGAAGGATCTGTTGATTGAATACAACGCCAAGAAACAAAAAGCGCTGGAGGACATTATCGACTTTCATGTGCGTTTTGAGCGCATACATCCATTTCAGGATGGCAACGGACGCATAGGACGACTTCTCATGTTCAAAGAATGTCTGGCCAATAACATAGTTCCTTTCATCATCACCGATAATCTAAAAATGTTCTACTACCGAGGCCTCCGCGAATGGGGACACATTAATGATTATCTGACTGACACATGCCTCACTGCACAAGACGAGTTCAAGGCCATACTCGACTATTATCGAATAAAGAGTCATGAGTGAGGAAGAGTAAAGGTCAACCGTTCGATACGTATGCACCATCAAGCATCATAATCTTCTTCTTGAAACCTTGTCAATTCATCATAAGTGGCTGATACACAATATTGTTTCTTAAGAGAAACAAGCACAAGAAACAAACTGGAAACAAAAAATTCAGAAACCCCAAAATGAAAACAACTGCTTAACAAATCTTAACATGGAAAACAACGGCAATTTTCCGATTTTTGCATTTAAGCGTTATTTCAAATAAATTAGAACAAAGCAATTTTCTAACAAAGAAGGTGGGATGTGTTTATGGGGCATAGACTCTTTGATATTGGCATTTATCTGTCTGAAGAAACGTAATCATCTACACGACAATACAAATCGCAAACGACAATTACGGATTACACTTTGACACAAAAAGAAAACTTTTATGGGCTTAAACCGTTATAAAACCATAAATTATAAGAATAGGTTTTCGCTATTCCGAAAATTATTAATACCTTTACATTACCGTTTAAGTATTTTAACATGAAACATAAGCAATTAAATAGGATAAAAGTAGCTCTTGTGGAAAAGAGAAGAACAGGAGTCTGGTTGGCCGAACAACTTGGCGTATCATCTGTTACTGTCAGTAAATGGTGTTCAAATACGACTCAGCCAACATTACAAACTTTAGACAAAATCGCAGAGTTGCTTGAAATTGACAAGCGAGAGCTGCTTACAGGAAATTAAAAATCATGTCTTTTGCTACTATAGTGGAAAGGAAATAACAATTATAATAAATGATATGAATACTATCGGAATCGTAGACATAGTCTATAAACATTTTACATCCCAAATTAAAGATGGGATTATTCCATGTAAATTAAGAACAAAACGCGTTGTTGGAACGGTTCAGGATGACCCCTTTGACACGTGGGTGTGCGACAATATGAAAAAAGCCCTGCCTTCTTTGGAAATAGTTCACTCCGGTTCTCTTACAACACCAGACATTGTTGTAAGAGATAGGCGTTCCAATACTATTGTTGGCTTTGAAATAAAGAAATTGATACAGCAAAAGAATGGTTATGATTCAAGAGGATTAACCATGGACTATAATAGTTGCCTACCATGTGGGACTACACTTATTAAAAAAGGTAATGAAACAATAACCGTTCCTTGTTTTTATATATTTGCTCTATTGAACAATGCAAGCGATGGTATTGTGACATTGATAATAATGGATGGTGACTTTTTGAATTACGATTTCAATCTTCATAAAAAAGCTAAATTCGCTAATACGACAGAGTATAACCATGGCCCATATGGAGAGGGATCAGTTAGACATCGTAGAATGTACACCTACCCCAATCCGTTAAATTACAAGTTGAAATGTTTCCATGAGCGCAAGGTATTAGTTGTGAAGAAGCAGGATGTATTATCTCTAGATATTCTTGCTTCTTTCACAACGGAGTACGTTGTACGTGAGGATGTATATGGCAATAATTTTTATTATCGTATCATAGATGAGTCAATAAACATCTCAAATAAAAAGACTCAGATAGAAGAGATACATGATATTTTTGCAGAATGTAAAACTCGTAAAGAAAAACCTAGGACAGTAGCCTTACCTAATTTGACTGACTAAATGAAATTAATTGAATACTCTTTCCCATATAACGAAATAAATGAAATAGCGAATAACGAAAGCTACCGAAAAGAAGTTTTTCGTCCCATTTATCATACTCATAAATGGTGGGCTATTCGGTTGGGGTCTGTTTTTCGTGCGATTACGATTGGGGCTTGCTTAGAAAAGGAAGAAAACTCCTTTGTCGACACTTATTATAAAAGATATAACCTCACAGATAAGGTTATATTAGATCCATTCATGGGGAGTGGAACCACTATAGGTGAAGCGCAAAAGGTGGGTTGTAAGACGATAGGATGTGATATAAACCCTGTTAGTTCTTTTATTGTCAGACAGGCATTAAAGAAAGTTCCTCTTAGAATGATAAAAGAGGAGTTTTCGAAATTGGAGCAAAATGTTGCTCCTCAAATTAATAAATATTACACAAAAATCGACAAGTCAACTGGTGAGACTTGTCGTGTACTTTACTATTTTTGGGTAAAAATCATTAAAACCCCAGAAGGGAATGATGTTCCGTTGTTTTCCACTTACATTTTCAGCAAAAATGCATATGCATCTAAAAAGCCAGAAGCCCAAATATATTGCCCACATTGCAAAAACATTTTCCAGGGCAGATATGATTTAGAAGATGTTACCTGTCCACATTGCGGATATAGATACAATCCACAACTAGGCCCTGTAAAAGGTTCAATTGTTACAGACCCCAGTAATAACAAACAATATAAGATAATAGACATCGTTCAAGGTACAGCACATGCTCCCAGGCATATGCTTTATGCGATGATGGTACTCACTCCAAATGGTGATAAGAAATACTTATCTGTTGACAAAGAAGATATTAATCTTTACAATGAAGCGTCTGCACATCTCCAAGAACTCGATAGCCTATTACCTCAAGGCACAATTTTGCCAGGTTATAATACGAATCAGGTCCTAAACTATAATTATCATAATTGGAGTGACTTTTTTAATGACAGGCAATTACTTTGCCTTAATCTATTACTGAAGTCCATTTTAAAGATTGAAAACGAAGATGTTAGAAACATGTTCTTGGTACTTTTTTCTGGTACTTTAGAATTTAATAATATTTTTTGCTCTTTTAAAGGAGAAGGCACTGGAGCTGTAAGGCACTTGTTTAGCAATCATATTCTGAAACCGGAACGAATGCCATTAGAGAATTCTATATGGGGAACTTCTAAAAGTTCAGGAACATTCTCTACTCTTTTTAAAACTAGAGTATTACGAGCACAGGAATATTTAGATAATCCATTTGAAATTATTATCAAGGATGGTAAAAGGTCTAATATAGTTTGTAATAATCAGATTAGGCCAAAATTTGTAAATACATTTGAGGATTTTACTAAAAGTGACCATTCCTGCATGATATTAAATGGAGACAGTAGTAATCTTTCTATTTTGCCTGACAAGTCTGTAGATGCCGTTATTACAGATCCACCATATTTCGATTTCGTACATTACAGTGAATTAGCCGATTTCTTTTATGCTTGGTTAAATCCTGTTTTGCAGCATGAAAACAGAATATTTCAACAAAACACTTCACGCAGGGAAGGGGAAGTCCAAAATGTTGACCCCAGCGTTTTTGCGAACAACCTGGGGCGTGTCTTTGGTGAAGGAAACAGAGTTTTAAAAGACGAAGGAGTTTTGGTGTTTTCTTTCCATCATTCTAAAGCTGAGGGGTGGATTAGTATATTGAAATCCTTGTATCTGTCAAAGTTCTACATAAAGACATTATACCCTATTAAAGCAGAAATGGATGTCAGTTCTCCTATTATGTCATCTAAGAGCCCTATAAGCTACGATGTACTCTTAGTATGTAAGAAATTGACTTCGCTTGCTGAATATGAAAATAATAATATAAAGGAAGAAAACAGCGACTTTTACATCAGTGAGTTTAACAGTCATGGAATGATATTAACTGATGGGGACAAAATGGTAATAAAGAATGCTTGCGCCATTATGTCCTTGTCTCACCTTTTTAACAGCCATTCATGGGATGACATAAAACATATTGCTCAAAAAATGCTAATTAATGGTGCGAAAGAAATGAATACAAAGAAGACTCTCCCCATTACTCAGCTTGATTTCTACGAGGTATTACAACAATATCCTGAAAATATTGTAAAAAATACCATGCCTACTGCTTCTGCCAATATGCAAGAAGTTCCAAAGGTTGAACTGCTGAAGAATGTACTTATCAGCTATGTAAAGGCTGACAATATGAAACAGTACCTCGATAGGTCTGCGAAAGTATACTACACAGGAAAGAGATTCCCTGCGACTGTTGCACTCAACAAGTTATATTATTTTATGCCTTATATTAAGGGGAAGGGCATAAAGGACTTGTATTTTATCAAGATAGCCAGAGTCGGTACACGAAAAGAAGGTCTGCCAGACGAAGACCCCAAGGATTTTCGACTTGTGTTTGAGATTGAGTATGTGTGTCAATTGTTTGATGATTACAAACCTATCACATTGGAAATATGGCATACGTTTACAGATACCACAATGGAAGCATTGTTAACAAAATAATATGTTAAGGTATGATACCACAATTTGAAGAATTTCTATACCCCTTCCTTGTAGCCTTGAAGGATGGTAATCTGACCACGAAGGAAATGAAGGCAAAGATGGTTGCTTATTTCAACCTTACTGCTGAAGATTGTGCAACTATGACCAAAGGGGGAAACACCAACCAACTTTCTGATAGAATTGGATGGTGTAGGCAGTACTTTAGAAGGGCTTTGTTCATAGAGATTCCCCAAAGGGGAACTTATGCCATAACTCAAAGAGGAAAGGACTATCTTGCCAGTCACACTTCATTATACAAAAGTGATTTGATGCAGTATCCTGAATTTGCAGCTTATGCAACAAGTACAGGAATAGATGCTCCTCCAAGTAGTGACGGCACACCTGAACCAGAAAAGGAATTAACCCCAACAGAATCCTTGGAAAAAGCATATAATGCCATCAATAATGATTTGGCAGAAGAATTACTTTCTACTATCCTTGAACAATCACCGACATTCTTTGAAAACCTTGTATTGAAGTTGCTTGAGAAGATGGGCTATGGTAAGGGTGTTGTAACCCAAAGAACAGGCGATGAAGGTATTGATGGCATCATCAATGAAGATAAATTAGGATTAGATATTATTCATATCCAGGCAAAAAGGTATAAACCAGACAACAAGGTCGGACGGCCATTGATACAAGGATTTGTAGGTGCACTGGATGGTGCAGGTGTCAATAAAGGGGTTTTCATCACCACATCAAGTTTCACCAAAGAAGCATTGGATTATAAATCATCAAAAAAGATTGCCAAGATAGATGGCAAGCAACTCACTAATTTGATGATTCAGTACAATGTTGGTGTTACAACTGAATATACTTATGAAGTCAAACGAATAGACAAGGATTTCTTTGAAGATTAGGTGTTTCATATCTTGGTATACTCGAAAACTAAAACGTTTATGGAAGATTTGAAAAAGAAAATCCTGCAACAAGTATATAACAGTTTCGTTAATTCGTCCGGTTACAATGGTTGTCCTGTATATGACTTAGGTTATGATTGTACACAAGAGGAATTACTTCAATGCCTAATTGAATTAATAAAAGAAGAGAAAATAGAAATAATATCAGGAGACGTTGGCAATACATATATCAAATCGTTTGATGCAGAGTCAATAGAAAAGCAAATAACACTACTTCCTTCCCTTTCGCCTTTTGATTACTGTATTTATCCAACTGAAAGCGTTCTTGAAAACAAACGTGACGTGTCAAATTTTAACGACAGACCATTCTCAAAAATGTTAGCATTAGGAAAACCGCAAATGAAGTGTCGTTTATTTAATATTGACATTTTGTATCATTATGCAGCTGACCCACGTTATGATTATAGTTTTAGAGATTATTTTGGTTCAATTTACTCTTATAATACTGTCGAAGATTCTGAGGCTATTTACTTGAGCAACTTTAGTATAGGACGCAATGGGGACGATTATGTTGTAGCTGTTTTTCTGAGAGATCTAAATTTTTTACCTGCTGTTGCTCAACAAAAATGGTATTCCAAAATGATAGTTGATTCATCTAAATGTTTGGTTTTAAGAAACTTTATTGATAATCAATTGCTGGGAAGTTGGTGCTTTCCAAGAACTGTATTTAGAGCAATAGTCGAGGAAATTGAGAATTTATATGTTTTGACAAACTATATATGGGGGAAGTCAATTGTGTCAAATTGCTTTCTTCGTGACGATGATAGATTAAGAGAATTTGAGATGCTTTTGCTTCCAACTAAAAAGAATCTGGACGATTTTTACAGTCAATTAGAAATCATTACAGTAGGGAATCTGAATAAAGATTTTTTTAGTTTGGACGAATTTGGACTTGAGTTATTTTTATACACCCAGGATGGTGATTATCAAATAAAAACTGCAAAAGGAACATTGCTATTATTAAAGGAATGGTTGCAAATAGTAAAGCCTGAATGTGTGAAGGAAATACATGGGGTATTAAATGAGGTAAGAGCAACAAGAAGCAAAGGGCGGGCACATAATCTTTTGAGACCTCAATACTCAAAAGATTTTTATACTGAACAATTTGACATATCAGGTAAAGTGTTTAACGCATTAAACGTTTTAAGAAGAATTATTCAGACTCATCCTCGAGCAAAAGGAGCCGCGATTCCACATGATTCAAATTGCTATGTTGAAATATAACAGTCTTAGAAATCATCTTATCAAGATTGATAATAGGACAAGCAAGCCCACTGACTTTCAGCAGCTATGCCAAAGGTCAGTGGGTTAATTGTTCCCAAATAAGCATACCTTTGCGTCATAGGCGATGAAGATGTTTTATATCCGTTGGCGTGGCAAAGAGAGAAAGAGTGAATGCGAGTTATATTGACAGAGATGTTTGCTTTTTCGCTCTTTTAATCGTAACTCTGCGGCTTTGCCGCTAACTTACTTACACTCGGAAATGCTCAAATGAATTTGGCATTTCACTCGTTTATTCGTATCTTTGCACAGAAAAATAAAGAAAAGGATTTGCAAAGATGGAGAAGTCTGACATTACGCTGAGGGCTGGCGACGTGCCTAAGCAGTATGCCGTCTGCTATAATCACGAGTGCCCCAGGGCTGGGGAGTGCCTGCGCCACCTGGCGTACACGGTGCTGCCCAAGGAGGAAGAAGTGAAGCTCTGTGTGCTGCCACAAGCTTGGCAGGGCAACGAGTGCAGGCAGTTTGCCGAGGCACGGCCCGTGCGCTTGGTATGGGGAATGAGTCGTCTGTTCCAGGACGTGCCAAAGTGGCAAGCCACTGTCATACGGCACGATCTGATGCGGCTATTTAGTTCTGAAAGAACATACTTCCGGTATCGTCGGGGCGAGTTCCTTATCACTCCCGAACAACAAAGTCGCGTGGCAGACATCTTCCGCAAGTATGGCTACACGGCTGAGCGACAATATGACCATACGAAACTGGCCTACTACTTCGATGTGCCTGGATTTGGGTCATACCATGCCAATACAAGTAGGCGCACCAACAAGAAGCTTAGTGAACGTCAATAGGGAGTCACGCCGACTGCCATACTATGGCAGTAATGACTGCCATATTGTGGCAGAGGTAACTGCCATATTGTGGCAGAAGTGAGTGCCATACTATGGCAGTCCACGAAGGTATTAGGTGATTGAGTCCAAACACTATTGAACGTTAAACCATTCTTGCTTATCTACGCTACGCGAGCATCACGCCTAAACGAGATGCAGAGCGAACAATTAAACCGTTAAACCGTTAAACTTTTAAACTCTTATATGGAATTATACCCCAAACTGATAATGGATGCACTGGCTACAGTGCGATACCCTGGCACGGGCAAGAACGTGGTGGAGATGGAGATGGTGGAGGACGACCTGCGCATCAGCGGTATGCACGTCGAGTTCTCCCTTATATTTGACAAGCCGACGAATCCTTTCCTGAAGAGCATCGTGAAGGCATGCGAAGCAGCCATACATGCTTATGTGTCGAAGGACGTAACGGTGGAGATAAAGACAAAGACCCTACAATCCCCTCGCCCGGAGTTGCCTGAACTATTGCCTGGCGTGAGGAACATCATTGCCGTAAGTAGTGGAAAGGGAGGCGTGGGCAAGAGCACCGTTGCCGCCAACCTTGCTGTTGCCTTGGCTCGACTCGGACATCGTGTGGGTTTGCTCGATTGCGACATATTCGGTCCTTCCATTCCCAAGATGTTCCAAATAGAAGATGCCCGACCTTATAGCGAACGCATAGAGGGGCGAGACCTTATCGTCCCAGTGGAGCAATACGGCGTGAAGGTGCTCTCGATTGGGTTCTTTGTCTCGCCTGAACAGGCAACACTCTGGCGTGGAGGAATGGCTTGTAATGCCTTGAAGCAACTAATTGGCGATAGCAACTGGGGAGACCTTGACTATTTCATTCTTGACACACCTCCAGGAACATCGGACATACACCTAACACTTGTGCAGACTTTGCCCATAACAGGAGCAGTCATCGTCTCGACACCCCAACAGGTGGCACTCGCAGATGCACGCAAGGGAATAAATATGTACCAGAACGAGAAGGTGGGCGTGCCCATCCTCGGCCTTGTGGAAAATATGTCGTGGTTCACGCCTGCCCAGCATCCCGAAGAGAAGTATTATATATTCGGCAAGGAAGGTGTTAAGCAGTTGGCAGAAGAGATGAACGTTCCACTTCTGGGACAGATACCCGTGGTTCAGGACATTTGCGAACAAGGCGACCAAGGGACGCCTGTTGCTCTTGACCCAAGTACGCCTCAAGGTAATGCCTTCATGCAATTGGCCGCTCGCGTGGTTACGCAGACGGACAAGCGGAATCAAGAATTACCCAAGACGACGATAGTGGGGGTAAAGGGTTAACAGGTTCTTGCTCCACTCTGCTACGCAAGCGTCCCTGCGGGCCGAGCGAACAGGTTAACGGGTTAAAGGTTAAAGGTTAAAGGCTAAAGACTAAAGACTAAAGACAAAGCCGAGCAAATGAATTGCTCGGCTTTGTGTTATCAATTACCTATTACCTATTGGACAATAGGTCAAATGATTACCCTCGTCCATCCATGCACGTCGGGTTCGATACCATATTGGATGGCGATAAGTTTATTATAAAGCTTCGTGCTAACAGGTCCTGGCTTGCCGTCCTTGCTGAAGACGTAACTATGACCTGTATCGGGGTCATCGATACGCTCAATCGGAGAGATGACAGCGGCAGTACCACATGCTCCAGCCTCTTCAAACGTGGACAGTTCCTCCAAAGGAATCTGTCGGCGTTCCACCTTCATGCCAAGGTCTTCAGCCAATTGCATGAGGCTCTTATTCGTTACGGAAGGCAGGATGCTGGTGCTCTTAGGCGTGATGTATGTATTGTCCTTGATGCCAAAGAAGTTGGCCGCGCCGCACTCATCGATATACTTCTTTTCGCGGGCATCAAGATAGAACTCACACGAGTAACCTTGCTCGTGAGCCCACTGATTGGCACGCAAGGAAGCGGCATAGTTGCCACCCACCTTGTAACATCCAGTGCCAAGAGGGGCAGAACGGTCATACTGGCGTGTGATAACGTAAGGATTGGTGGCAAAGCCTCCCTTGAAGTAAGGTCCAACGGGAGTCACAAATATCATGAAAAGATATTCATCAGAAGGATGAACGCCTACCTGAGCCGATATGCCAATAAGCAAAGGACGAATGTAAAGCGTGGCTCCACTCTCGTAAGGAGGAATGAAGCGTTCGTTGAGGCGAACGACCTGATCAATCATCGAATTAAACATCTCTGTCGGCACTTCTGGCATAACCAGTCCTTGGGCGGTAGCCTGCATGCGAGCGGCATTCTCATCGGTGCGGAACACTCGTACATGTCCGTCTGGACAACGATATGCCTTCATGCCCTCGAAGGCTTCCTGACCGTAGTGAAGGCACACTGCTGCCATGTGCATGGGTATGGTTTCTTCACTGCACACTTCCACCTCGCCCCACTTGCCATTACGGTAGTAGCAACGCACATTATAATCCGTCTTGATGTAACCGAACGAAAGGTTTTTCCAATCAATCTTTTCCATAAACTTATACCTATTCAATCAAAAATCTTTGCAAAGGTACTGCAAACCGAGTGAATTACCAAATTTTATAGCAGTAAATGCTATCGGCAAAGGAAAAGAGATGCTTGCATCTTGGTTTTATTTTGTTGATTGCATAAGGTCGACAGACCGAATGGCAAAGCCACGCTGATATATAATTAGGTATTTCCGAGGTGAAGTTTACCTTCGGCAAAGCCAAAGTACGAATATGCAAGTATATGCCAATATATTTCAGCAGTTTTTTCTTCATTGCTTTGTGCTATCATAAAAGTTTTGTATCTTTGCCTTGTCTTGCGGACCATTCTGCCTTTGAGTGGATAGACAGCCACGGGACCAAGAGAGCGTTCTACGCTTTCATCCTTTATGACGAAATCGCCAATTTCATAACGAGAAGGATGAATGTCGAAACAATGCCCTTGCGTGTATGTAGTTCATACACATACGGCCACCGCCGTTGTGTAACTGCATAAACGGCGGTGGGTACATTGTTTTTATTCATTTCTCGGATGGTGTTTGGCGATACCAGTCATAAGATGGGTGAGGACATTACCCCCGCTTCTCTTGTGCCATTTGATAATTGTTAAACAAACCATAGAAACGAATTATGACACTTATTGATGTAGTAAAATGGGAAGCCAATTCCCGTGAACTGATTTACAAGTTCCCGTCCAACGATTTGCGTCTGGGTACACAACTGGTTGTCTATACTGGCCAGTCGGCCTATTTTGTAAAAGGAGGCAAAGTTCTCGATGTATTCTCCGAACCAGGCACATATACTATCAAGACCGAGAACATCCCTCTACTAAGCAAAATCATTAACATTCCCTTTGGAGGCGATTCGCCCTTCCAAGCCGAAGTGTGGTTTATCAATCATCTGGCCGTTCTCGATTCCAAATGGGGCACTCCTACCCCAATCCAACTTGAAGACCCGAAGTACGAGATTATCGTTCCCGTCCGCGCTTTTGGACAATATGGCTTGCGTGTAAGTGATCCGAAGGTGCTTATCGAGAACTTAGCAGGCAACATGTCGTCCTTCACTATCGGCAAGATTGAGTCGTACTTCAAGGGCATGATGATGTCGCGTTTTAACAACATTTTGTCCGACAAGATGAACAAAGACGGCATCTCCATCCTGAACCTTAACTCCCACCTTAACGACATCTCAGAGTTTGCACAGCAAACCCTGCAATCTGAGTTTAACAAATATGGCATTGGGTTGGAAAACTTCTACATCATGTCCATCAATGTGCCTGAGGACGACCCCAGTTTCATCAAACTGAAGGAGGCAAAGGAACAGGTAGCAAAGTTGAGAGTTATGGGACGTGAATTCTATCAAGCCGACCGTAGCTTCGGCGTCATGGAAAAGGCCGCCGGCAACGAAGGTGCCATGGGCGGTGCCATCGGCATCGGCATGGGCATGAATGCTGGCATGGGTGTGGGTGGCCAAATGGCTGGCATTGTTGGACAACAACTGAATACACAAGCAGGACCTCCTCCCATACCACAGCCTGCCACTTATTATATTGCCCCGAATGGTCAACAGCAAGGCCCGCTCGACTTTACTACCGTTTGCAATTACATCACTCAAGGACAGATAAGACCCGACACCCTTGCATGGAAGCAGGGATTACCCACTTGGGTTGCTATCTCCACACTGACAGAGTTTATCGACAAGTTCGGTGTCACACCTCCTCCCCTTCCATCTGTACAATAACTAATTAATATAAAGATGTATTACTATGAAGAATCTAACATTCATCGTCGGCCTCATGCTGCTTGTGCTCAATGTGGTGTTCGGCCTCATGCTTTCTGGTTATCATACCTTTAATGTATGTGTGAACTGTGGCGTCATCCTCATCAATGTCCTGCTCATCTGGCTCTTGGGTGTGGTGCAGTTGAAGGATGGCTTCCGCATTTCCATGAATGTCCTGTTCCCCCTCTTTGCCGTCGTGGAGTTCCTAAGCATTGCATTCAGCCGTCCTCAGATGGAGGATAATGGCGCAGTCATCTTCGTACTGATGGCCATTCTGCTCCAGGTCATACTCCTCATGGGAGCAAACCATGTGTCAAAAACAATCCAATAACCTTTTATTAACTAATAATCATTATTATGGAAGAAAAACTTTTAAAGTGCCCTAATTGCGGTGCCAATGCAACCAACCACCAGAACTGCGAATACTGCGGCAGTCTGCTCGTCCGTTTTGTGGATAAAGGTATTGACCTGTCCCAAACCTGTTACTTAACCAATGATGAAGTGATTCCAGGACTCATCGAGGAATTGACGGGGAATCTTGAATGCCAGAAGGAATATCCCAATGAAAATGTAAGTACAGAGATATATGACCCTAATGGTATTGATGAAAAAGGAACTCTTTCATGTGAGAAGGTGATACAGATTAGTAATTTCCCTGATCAACAGGGGTTACATTTTGACTTAGTAATACCAGAATACGGGGAAGGATGGAATGTTTTCAGTAAACTTGAAAGTTATCCTCTTTTCACACGCAAGGCTTTGGAACATAATTGGGCAGAATATTGTATTAACTTTGGGAATGACGCAGAAGGCGCTGCACGTCTTGTTTCCGAACTATTAAATAAAGGTGCATTTCATTTTGACTCTATCGAGATGCGAACCACTTATGAACCTTGGAATGAAAACAATGGGGATAATGAAGGAGATGGCATTCCCAACTGGGTATGGGCTGTTGGCGGTGTTATCCTCTTCCTCCTCATCAAGGCATGCTCGTAAAGATTAAATAAAAATTAATTACTATGGAATTCAGAATTAAGATTGAAGAAATAATGGAGAAGGCAAATTTAACAAACGATGATAAAAATTTGTTTGTTGATGTTCTTGTACCATATGTTTTATCATATAGTGCTCTTGCGGGGTATGATGATAAAAGAGTTATAGAAATAATTTCTAAAATAGAAGAGAATGGCCAAGGTGATGAATTAAGAATGTTATTGGAAAGTAAATCCATACATTATGACGACACTCCTACTGATATGATTAATGATGAACTTTCAATGGTTCATTGAATCATTTTACAATTATCCACAACAATCCCCCAACCATTTATTTAAAACGGCTGGGGGATTTTATTTGTTGAACAAATTACTTATTGCAAAGCAAAATTAGGCATTACGCCATTTGGCCTGTCTCTATTTCACTTTTCAAGTAGGAATAGACATAAGGAAGACCTTGATAATACAAACCGGAACGAGGGTCTTCGAGTTTGGAGAATGTTTCGGAATTATACAATACATCCATCGCCTTCTGTATGTCCCAGGCATAGTCCTTCATCAGTTGCTCAACCAATTCGTTGGACAAAAGTTCTACAAGGAAACGCTCATCTTTAGTCATACGCGATGAAGATGTTTAATGGCCGCTGGCGTGGCAAAGAAATACTGAATGGTAGGTCGTATGTATGTTAAACGCTTTACCAGTTCGGCAAGGTTGATATAGTTCTCTGTAAAAAGGCGCATCTGCACTCCAACCTTGTCATCGGCAATCGGACCAATCACGATGTCATAGTCATGCATGGGAGTATGCGATGCATTCTTGCGATTCATCAAAACAAACTCTGCCCATTCCTCAGAATACCCCTCAAATACTTTCACGCGAAGTTCACCAGAGTATAAGACCGCATCGTCTATCTCAAAAGCAGTTACTGTTGGACTTCCCGATGACAATTTGAATGTAGTTATTTCTGCCATCTGACGAGCCTGCGCTTCATCGGCACTCAGATAAAAGCCCTGTCCAAAGTCCTTGCCACAACGTCCCTTTGACAGGTCGATGTCGACAATTGACATATTTGAACCGTGATAGAGTTTCATTGCAGTTGACCACCGTTTCGTCCACAAATCATCACGAGGTCTGCCACCGCGTCGTCAATAGACTGGGTGTGCTCGGCCTCATAGAAGCGATACAAGAAATCCATGCCAAGGAAATTCTTCAGATAGCGATACGCCTCTGTTGCCGATAAACGGAACCGTTCAGCGAATGCCTGTATGCAACAATTGAAGTAGGCTATCCTATTACTTTGCTCTTGCTGGCTCATAGTTTCTTATCTATTCTGCGTACAAAGGTACGATAATATATTCAAAAATAAAAATTAATAATAAAAAAAGGCTTTAAGCCGATGGAGCATCGAGTATCTGTCGCACTTGCTCATCTGCTTTGGTGAGTTGTTGGCGACATTGTTTTATCAGGGCTTGCGCCTCACGCAGGCGAGTCACCATTTCGTCGATGGGCACTTCGCCTTGTTCCATTTGTTGGGCAAGCTGTTCCAGTCGGTTGACAGCTTGTTCGTAGGTCATTTTCTTCTTTTGCATGTCTTTATCGTTGATGTTATTTCTCCGTTGTAAGTGCGAGTGATGAGTTCCTGCCCTGCGACAAGCGAAGAAAGGTCGGTTACCAGATGCCCATCGACCAGGCTTATGCTATAGCCTCGTTTGAGCATCACATCGGGGTCGAGTCCATGTAGGCGTTGTTCCAAGAGGTCGATTCGATGGACTTGTCCCTGCATCACCTCACGAATGGCCATACTAAGGCGATGCATCAAAGCCTCGAGCCCGCGCTCGCGACGCGAGGAATCCATGCGGAAAGCCATAGGCAAGGTTGTCGTCAGGCGTAACATTCGTTGCTTCTCACTCGCAAGTTTATCCGATGTCGCACGAGCAATACGTTGAGCTAAGTCCTCCACTCGAGCCTCTGCCTCAACCATACAATCTATGAGGAAAGCACCCACTGCGGTAGGCGTCTTAAGATGTGTGTGGGCAACATGGTCGAGAACCGTCTCATCGCGTTCGTGACCTATGCCCGTAATAACAGGAAGAGGCATTTGCGCTATGCAAGCGGCCAAGGGATAAGAATCGAAATCGCTCAGGTCGCTGGTTGCTCCTCCGCCTCGAATGATAACTACGACATCCCACTGGTCTGCCTCATCTGCAATCTGCCCGAGCGCGCTAATGATGGACTCCTCCAACCCACGTCCCTGCATGAGAGCGGGGAAGAGTTTGAGTTGGAAATAATAGCCATAGTCGTTGTCCTGAACCTGCTTGCAGAAGTCGCCATAGCCTGCCGCTTGTGCACTGCTTATGACAGCGACACAACGAGGAAGTATGGGCATCGAAAGCATCTGGTTGTCGTGCAGGATTCCATCGGCTTCAAGTTGGGCAAGTATTTGCATACGCCGACGCACGGCATCGCCCAACGTGTAGGAAGGGTCGATGTCCTGAACGGAAAGGCTGTATCCATATTGGGGATGAAAGGTTACTCGAACCTCGAGCAATACGGCCAAGCCTGCCCGCAGATGCTCGTCCGTCAGGCTTTCAAACTTACGGCTTACCGAAGCGTATGAAGATGCCCAGCAATTGATGCGTGCTTTCGCAATAATCTCTCCACTGTCCTCGTCCCTTTGCACCAATTCGCCATAGAAATGACCGCCCGCGCCCACTCTGCCTTCGCTAAGTTCGCCCTGCACCCAATAAGAGTCGGGGAGTTCCTGAGCAATGGCGTCGCGCACCAAGGCATTCAGTTCGTAGAGGGATAGAGGTTTCATCAGTTATTATTGTATTTGCAAGCGTCAATCTTGAGCCTTAGGCCTTCCGGCAATCGAACCTATGTTCAAAGACAATCGAACCTATATTCGAGGACGATCGAACCTATGTTCGATGGCAATCGAGCCTAAGCCCTCTGCTTCAGTGACCTGTACTTCGTATCATTTGCTCGTTGGGATCAGGTATGGAAATATATCGGAAAAAGTAATAGTAAGAACCGGGTACACACTCCTCATCGGGCACCTGACCTTCCGTCTGCAATAGCCTTAAGGCCTGAGCATAAGGAACAGGAAGACTATCGGCACGATGGTAAGGGAAGTGATGAATAACGACATTGAAGTGGGGCAGATTCTTCTGCAGGAGAAGACCACAGAGGAGATAGTCGTGGGCAAGATCATGGTCCTTATCGGTATATTCCACAAGGCGCACCATCTCGGAGTTGAAGGGATATCCACCCACAAAGTTGTCGGCACGAAGCGGTCGTTCGATAGTAACCTCACTCTTTTGCTTGGCAATGCGTTCGCGTTGTTCCTTGACAAAACGCCCATAGAAGGGGGCATGACTGAGGATGGAAAGATACTTCTCGGCAATGGCATACTCGCCTTCGCGTATGGAGTAGTCGACCATCTGGGTCAGGGAACCGAAGCAACATGCATCGTAGCACAGCAGATAGTACTCTTGTGCCTGATGGAAGCACTCATCGTACAAACCGAGATTGCGATAGAACAAGCGGTTGAACTGACAGGTATAATGGTTGCGCACATGCCGATAGAAGAAATCCTCCGGAGTGTTTATGTTGTAATTGAATAGGTTGTCGGGCAATGTTCCCTGTGCTGCCTCAGCCAAGAGCAAATAGCTTTGCATCAGCTTCAGGCGGCTTGCTTTGTTTTCATAAATAATGGAACGCACATCGTTCCAGCGTTCTTCCTCTGCCGCACGCAGGACTTTGAGATAGACTTCCTGGTCTTGGAGGACATTGTCCCAAAGCGCAACAGGACTGCCTTCAGGAATCGACGTATAACGCTTCTCGAAGGGAATGAAGGCAACCCTTTGGCTATAGATGTACGGCATGATGAATGTGGACAAGCCAAGCAAAGCCAAAACGAGAGTATGAACGCGTCCTTTATAAACAAACCATTCGACAACGGCAAAGAGAAGGAAGAGTGCTACCAACAATGGCATACTTAACAACAGATAGCCAAGCGGGATGAGCACAATGGCAAATACCAATCTGGCCCACCAAGATGGGAGTTTGCAGTAGGATAATAATAGGAACGACATCACGAGAACCTGCAACTGCAAATTGAGAGAGAAGGGCCAAAAGAGGAACAAAAGCAAGGACGGAATCAGGGAAAGCCATCTCTTCCACCCTCCCCTCAGGAGCAAAGCCAGGCAAACAATGGTGAGAAAAGCAATAAGCCCTTGAACGAGTGCTGCCACCCAAGGCCAACGGAACAACTGAAACAGGAGACTGGTAAACCAGGCCGTAAGTGCTGGCGGTTGGGATAACTTGATGCTGAAATAGTCGGCAGTGAACAAGAAGAAACTATCAAACTGCAACAAGCGATAAGTCTCAGGAAGCCAGAACGCCAGTGCCAGATAGGCTGGCACAAAGAGCAAGGCTATAAAGAGTATCTTCTTCATTTCGTCAATTCAGATTTCTATTATTCACTCCATCACTTCTAAACATGTTTGCCATCTCGTCTCGAGGGAACTCGATGGGCTCAAGGATGAATTCGGGTATATTATAAGCCATTAAGAGCAGGGTATTCTGTTCCGGACACCTTTGAGGCAGGAGGAAAGGACGCGACCACTTTTGTCCATCCCAGTGAGCCATAAAGAGACGGGTGTACCGGTCATCGATGCGCTTCGAAGCAAACAATAGCCAATGGCCATTGCTGCTCCATGCATGATAGCTCTCCATCTGGTCGCTATTGAGAGGACGCATGTCAATGGTGTCGCGTGTCTCAAGGTCCATCATCTGGAAGTCGCTTTCGTTGTGATAAAGATTAAAGGCACCGCAATCGGCAACGGTATATATCATATATCGTCCGTCGGGGGATATGCGAGGCATGAGTGCCGTTCCTCCAAGCACATGAGCACTATACAGCGTATCAACCTCCCCAAGCGAGGCATCACGCTCATCGAAGGGAACGCGGATGATGCTATAGTGCATCTTATTGAATTCCTTAGGCATAACCACAGGCTTTGCCGTGCTGAAGTAAAGCCACTTGCCATCGGGTGAGAAGGCTGGGAATATCTCCTGGCTGTCTTCATTCATAAATCGTTCGTCGTAAATAACGCGATGCTGCTCCACGTCATAGATGATGAGGTCGGACCATAGGTCATAAACCTCTATCTTATCGCGGCTCTGACCATAGAAACTTTGGTGCGTGGCATTGCTGGTGAAGGCAATATATCGGCCGGAAGGGTGCCACATGTTGTACGAACCATGTTTGTGAGGCTCCATGCTCTTAATGTCCACCTTCTCGAGATTACCATTATGATAGACAATGGTTCCTCCCCCTTCACCACGAACATGAATCATGAAGTTCTTGGGACTATAATTGGCAAAAGCGTGGCAATTGATGCATCCTCCATTTACCTGCGAGTTTTCCATAAGTGTACGCTCTTCCCACGAACTCAGATTCCTTTCGTAGATGCCCATACGATTCCAGCCTTCATAGCCAGGAGGCAGGAGGCGATAGATGATCCACGGGTCGATGGAGTCGGCAGATACATGAATAAGGAATGGCTTGTAAGTGACTCCATCGGGATGTTCCTCATTCCATACGGAGGTTGTAACCTCAATGTCGCCACCCTTTGCCGTTAGCTTCCGCCAGTCGCGAAGGCTTATGTCGATGTAATCCTTTCCTGACACCTCCACACAAACATCGGTTCCATTGCGCAAGACTGCTTGTATGTGGGTGGCCTCGTCGATGCCAAAGTTAAGGGGGGCTATATTACAAGGAACGGTTACCCCAATATAGTCGGGAAAGATTGGCGGGAGTTCGTCCACCACATCCTTTGCTTGTCGTTGAGTACAAGCCAAGAACATCACTAAGGATAATAGGAGCAATAGCTTTCTCATCTGCCGGCGGAGAGTTTCGTTAGGAAGTTGCTCGCTGAGAGAAGATATGGTTTTCATGAATCTCTTGACGAGCCTTCGTCCAGTCCTGTTGACCTAAACCATTAGCGACGACATGAGGAATGCCGTCGCTAAGATTATTCTATAATTCATTTATAATTACGTTTATCATTGCAAATATGCCTTACCAAATGTCCTCAGGTTCGTAAGGATTGTCGTAAACTTCCTTGGGACATAGTTCGATGAAGTCCATATAGAATTGTTTAGACTTATCATCAAGCACATTCTTGAAGCGCACGTAATATACCTCGTCGGGATCCATGGTGGCAGTAACAATGATGCGTCGGGTGGTGTACTCGCAGTCGCGGGCTGTCCACGAACGGTTCGTAAGCAGATTGTAGTAAGCCGGACCCTTCATGAAACCATTGGCACGCATCTTCTTATCTACCTCGGCATTGTAGTCATCGTCTTCAATGTCCTCTTCCCATCCTACAATACTGGGCAGGTCACCAGCACCAGTATGGCGCCATAGTCCACCCATGCGAAGGTCAAGGGGAATGCCCTGTGCCGGCAAGTTATTCTTGTCCGTGCCGAAGTAAACCTGACACATGCTTCGGTAGCTTGAACCTGCGCCCACGAGATAGCGAACCTCATAGGTCGTACGACGAGGAACTGGCGGGAGGCGGAAGGTAAGCTCGTATGCTCCTATGACATTCAACTCGTCGCCCTGATAGTTAGCCCAGTTTGAGCCACGACCCGATAGGTAGTTGAACATACTTTCTGAACCTATCTCCACATCTTCCAGATAGGAATACTCCTCGCTTGTGGGGATATAGATGTGCTTCGTCTTCTGTGTACCCACCAAGTCGGGCCTGAGGTCATTGTTCATAAACTCAGGGAAGATACTGGTTATGTCGAAACGCATTCGCGTGCGAAGGAAGTTGTCGCGAGTGTTGTCGTCATAAGCCAATACGCTATTGATGGGATAGATAATGCCGTTCACCAAAGAGAGGTCCTCCATGTTCTCAGGGATATCGATGGCTATGCCTTCCTTACCTGGGTCACATCCATTCTCCTTATAGTTCCCGTGTCGGCTATTGTTCAAGCGTGGGAAACGATTCAAGTAGAATCCATCTGGACCACTGGGACCTGCCTCGTAAATCTTCAACAGGCGGCGCTTTCCCATGGTTGTATATATCTCCCATACAGGAATAGTATAGGCACCTGGATTTGCCCAATACCAATTCTTCTCAGTAAAGTGAATGGTAAGTTTGTTCTTGGGCAAGCGCATAGGTAGAATGTGGTATGTGATGAACTGATTAAGAGCATTGTTTATATCATTAAAGTTCTCATCATCCACAGCACCTGGGCATAGATTCTCCTTCTGAATGTAATCACGCACATCCTGAATGGTAATATCCTTTGCGGGCTTTCCAATGGTATTTGACCAGAACTCATCGGTTTCGGCGAAAATGGTAAAACCATACTTGCGATGTTCCGGCGTATAGCTGGGGCAATTCTCAGTGGGAACACCCGACACACTGGGAACTAGCTGCTCGGTCTGATACAGTTCTTCATACACTTCGTCCTTTTCCCTACTAAGTGTATCAAGTAAACCACAGGCTTGCAACAAGCGGGCGGTAACCAAGAAGCCTTCCTTCTGACTGTCAATCATGCCATGGAAGATATCGCCCAACGTTTCATTACTGGGAGCTATAACATTGTGCATGCCATGAATGAATCCATTTATGGCAGGAATGTCACGATTCTTCATCGACATCAAGTTAATACCATTGATGAAGATGCTATCGGGCTCGACTTTTCCATAATTGACACGCAACTTACGTTCGTTCATATTGGCCAAACCAAACTCATCGTTCTCATTGGGGAAGGAAGAAGTTTGATAAGGAACCACGTCATCGCCACCATCAATGATGCTGTTGAAGACAATAACCTTGTAAATGGAATCCAACTTGACGGGATTAGTGAAACTGTCCCATGAAGGCTCGGAAATGATGTTGCGGGCCACGAGCGTATCGAGGTATGCCTGAATGGCATCATTGTCAGGAGCAAACACGGTGTAGTTGCCACGGGCTGAAAGCAACTGGCGAAGGGTACTTTCCGAACGACGGCTCACTTTAACGATGCTCAAGATACGCAGATACTCGCTGTATTGTTCATGCTTCTCCAAATAGCTGGTAATTGTCTCCTCCTTGAAGGTGTAACGGTCTGACATGTCAATGTTCTCAGTACAAGAAGCAAACAACAATACAGAGGCAATCAATGCAAAGAAATGAGGTTTCAGGTTCTTCATATTATTAGTATTTGGCGACAAATATACAAATAAGTATGGAGAATACAAAAAAAAAGCACGGATTTCTCCGTGCCTTACTAAATATTAGTGTTTGTTTTACCCAAGGAAACTGAGCAAGATACCTGCAGCAACTGCCGAACCGATGACGCCTGCCACATTGGGACCCATAGCGTGCATGAGCAGGAAGTTGCGTGGATCGGCTTTCTGTCCCTCGGCCTGACTAACACGAGCTGCCATAGGAACGGCGCTAACACCAGCAGAACCGATGAGCGGATTAATCTTCTTCTTCAGGAAGAGATTCATCAACTTAGCCAACAGCACGCCACCTGCAGTACCAACACCGAAGGCAACGATGCCCACGCAAAGGATGCTGATAGTGCGGAAATTGAGGAATGCCTCGGCTGTAGCCGTAGCACCAACCGTTGTACCCAAGAAAATGACAACAATATTATTCAATTCATTTTGGGCAGCCTTCGACAGGCGTTCCACCACCCCACTCTCCTTCATCAGGTTACCAAGCATAAGGCAACCGATAAGCGTGGCAGCAGAGGGAAGAATCAGACTAACCAAGATGGCCACAATGATGGGGAAGAGTATCTTCTCCTTCTTTGATACTGTACGCAGTTGTTCCATACGGATCATGCGTTCCTTCTTGGTTGTGAGAGCACGCATGATAGGCGGTTGAATAACGGGAACAAGAGCCATATACGAATAGGCAGCAACGGCAATAGGACCGAGCAAGTGAGGAGCCAACTTGGTGGTAAGGAAAATGGCTGTGGGGCCGTCAGCGCCACCGATGATGCCAATAGAAGCGGCCTCCTGAGCATTAAAGCCAAATATGTCCATCTGGGTTACCAGGAAGGTAGCAAAAATACCTATCTGTGCTGCAGCACCAAGAAGCAGGCTCTTGGGATTAGCAATAAGGGGACCGAAGTCTGTCATTGCACCCACACCAAGGAAGATGAGACAGGGATACACACCGGACTTAACACCAATGTACAGCACATCGAGCAATCCACCCTCTGCCATCACATGACGATAGCTGTGGAAGTAAGGACTATCAGGGTTCAGAAACTCATCGTTCCACATCGACGTATGGAACATGCCTGCACCTGGGATGTTCGTGAGAATCATTCCGAAAGCGATGGGCAAGAGCAACAGAGGCTCGTACTCCTTCTTAATAGCCAGGTAAAGCAAGAAACAACCAATGGCAAGCATGACGGCATTCTTCCAACCCTCACCTACGAAGAATGAGGTAAAGCCCATTTCGCTCCAAAACTTGGCCATCGCCGACTGCATGTTGAAGTCGCCTGCCAAAACTGGAGTTGCCACCAAAAGCATAAGCAGGACCGCTCCAAGCCTCCCCTTAAAGGGAAGGATACAACTTTGCAGTATATTAAATACTTTATTCATTGTTTTTGATATTATTATTAATTCAACGAATCCTCACCCCGCCCTGAAGGGAGGGAAAGGGGGAGGGTCCTACCTTAGCCTATTTCAATCAGAGCATCACCTGACTGAACTTGGGCACCTTGCTGCACGAGGATAGCCTTAACCGTACCGTCGCACTCGGCTGTAATATTGTTTGCCATCTTCATGGCTTCCATTACGATAACGGTCTGACCAGTCTTAACAGCATCGCCTTCCTTCACCTCGATGCTGGTGATAGTACCAGGCAGAGGAGCCGTGATGGCTGTACCTGCACCACTTGCCTGCTTGGGAGCAGCAGGAGAGGCGGCAGGAGCAGCGGCAGCAGGAGCAGCAGCAACTGCAGGCTTGATGGGTTGAACCTTAGGAGCGGCAGCTACGTGTCCGGGAATTTCCACCTCGTAGGCCTTACCATTAACAGTCACAGCCAGCTTACCGTCTTCCTTTTCTTCTACGTTAGCCGTATACTCTGTGCCGTCTATTTTAAACTTAAACTCATTCATCTTATTTAAAGACCTCCTTTCCATTCCTCTCCGAAGAGAGGGCGTAATATCAGTTGGGTTCGGAGGATTTTGTTATAGGTTAATAATCTACATTTAAATCGTTACCACTCCCCTCGCCTTCGGAGAGGGGAAGGGAGTGAGGTCTTACAGTCTCTCGTTCAGTTCCTCATGCCAAAGCGAATGCTCGTTGACCTGAATGGTTATGATACCGCTTTCCTCGTCGTGACGACCATTCATGTAAAGGTACACTGCCATTGCAACAGCTGCCTCGTCTGACTGAGAAACTTGTTCAGACTTGTGGGAACCGGTTTCTGCAACCTTAGCAACGACAGGCTCTTCCTTTTTACCCCGTGCCACAATACTGAATACAGAAAGTATGCAGACGAGCAGCAAAAGGATGAGGAATACCACACCCGGACCTATACCGGCCATTGTCCATGCTTGTCCCCAATCGGTTGTTAATATAATCATAATTGTCAATTTTCAATTATCGATTGTCAATCTATTACAAAGGTATATTACCGTGCTTCTTCGCAGGATTGTGCAACTTCTTATTCTCCAGCTGAGTCAAAGCGCGGATGATGCGGAAGCGAGTATTGCGAGGCTCGATAACATCGTCGATGTAACCGTAGCGGGCAGCATTGTAGGGGTTGGCAAAGAGTTTGTTGTACTCCTCCTCCTTCTCCTTGATGAATGCCTTAGCCTCGTCCACCTTACCCTCGTCCTTCAGGGCCTTGGCTTCCTTCGCATAGAGGACAGAGGCTGCACCTGCAGCACCCATAACGGCAATTTCGGCTGAGGGCCATGCATAGTTCATATCACCACGCAATTGCTTACAGCTCATCACGATATGAGAACCGCCGTAAGACTTACGCAAAGTAACGGTAACCTTGGGCACTGTGCACTCGCCAAAGGCGTAAAGCAATTTTGCACCATGCAGAATCACGGCGTTGTACTCCTGACCGGTACCTGGGAGGAAACCGGGAACGTCAACGAGAGTGACGATGGGGATATTGAAGGCGTCGCAGAAACGCACGAAACGTGCGCCCTTACGGCTTGAGTTGCTATCCAGAACACCAGCCATAACCATAGGCTGATTAGCCACGATGCCGACGCTTTCGCCATTGAAACGGGCAAAGCCCACGATAATGTTCTTGGCGAAATTGGGCTGAACCTCGAAGAACTCACCATTATCGACGATACCAGCGATAACCTGATACATGTCGTAGGCCTTGTTCGTGTCCTCAGGGATAATCTCGTTCAGGAAGTCTTCCTTACGATCGATGGGGTCGGTACATTCTACGCGTGGAGTCTTCTCCAGATTGTTCTGTGGAATGTATGACACAAGCTGCTTAATCATAGCCATAGCCTCTTCCTCGGTCTTTGCCGTGAAGTGAGTCACGCCAGACTTTGTAGAGTGCACGCTTGCACCACCCAATTGCTCCTGAGTCACATCCTCGCCCAACACGGTCTTAACTACGGCGGGACCTGTAAGGAACATGTAAGAGGTGTTCTCCATCATCAGGGTGAAGTCGGTCAAAGCAGGGCTATAAACAGCACCACCAGCGCAAGGACCCATGATGGCCGATATCTGAGGAACGACACCCGAAGCCATGATGTTGCGCTGGAAGATTTCTGAATAGCCAGCCAAGGCGTTGATGCCTTCCTGCAGACGGGCACCACCTGAGTCGTTAAGACCAATCACAGGCGCACCTACCTTCATGGCGATGTCCATCACCTTGCAAATCTTCGAGGCAAGCATCTCAGACAGGGAGCCTGCAGATACGGTGAAGTCCTGGGCAAACACGTAAACCAGACGTCCGCCGATAGTACCGCAACCAGTAACCACGCCGTCGCCCAGATAGTGTTTCTTGTCCATACCGAAGTTAGTGCAACGGTGCTGGACAAACATGTCCATTTCTTCGAACGACCCCTCGTCAAGCAGCATAGCTATACGCTCACGGGCAGTATACTTACCCTTTTGGTGCTGCTTCTCAATCGCTTTCTCGCCGCCACCCACACGAGCTTTGGCACGGAGTTCGATAAGTTCTCCGATTTTCTCTTGTTGTTTGCTCATCTTGTAAAATGAATTATAAATAATGTATTGTCTAAATTCGCGTACAAAGATACGATTTAGTGAGCGAAATACAAAATGATTCCTCATTTTTATTTCCGAGCATGAGTATCTTCGAGCCTTGCCATAGACTCAGAGATAGTGAAAACTGAGCGAAACACCAAAATTTAAAGCGGCATAATGCATACAAAAAATCAAAAGGGCAGACCAGTATGCATTTTTGATTTGTTGTGTGCATGAGACGGACAGGTCAAGTCGCAAAGCGACGGCGCTTTAAATTTGGTGTTGCCGAGGTGCATCCTACCTAAGAGTTTCAACGAAACTCAAAGATAAGATTAAGCAATGACTGAGCAAAAACCATATTTTATACAGAAGAACCAAAAAAAGTTCCGAAGGACATCGTAATATGGTACAGTTATAACCGAGCCTAGGTTCGATTGCCATCGAACAAGCATTCGAGGCGCTTCGAACCTAGGTTCAATCGCCTTCGAACAAGGGTTCGATTAGACTTATGTCTAACGCCTCCTTCCCATCTACAATTCTGTCTTCTTTAGGACGATTACGAAGATTGCCTTTGGGATGCTTGCGCAGCATCACGCAGGAAGATTTTATCGAAGCAAGAATACATCATTCTATTACTCTTTCACTCGGAAAACCACAAACTTATTTGGTATTCCGCTCGCTTCTTCGTATCTTTGCAGCAGAACAACTTATCTATGGCCCAATACATTCCCACCGAACTCGGTACGAGAAGCATCCCGCGACTGCTGTTTCAGTATGCCGTGCCTGCCATCATTGCTATGACGGCAGCTTCGCTGTACAACATTGTGGACAGCATCTTCATTGGGCACATAGGCCCTGACGGAGGCTGGGGCAACAGCGACGGAATGGCTATCTCAGGCTTAGCCCTTACTTTCCCGTTGATGAACATCTCTATAGCACTTGGCGCTATGGTCGGCGTTGGTGCCTCAACGGTTATCAGTGTGCGACTTGGACAACGGGAATATAAGACGGCACAACAAGTGTTGGGCAACACGGTGGTCCTAAACATTTTGCTTGGAGCCGTCTTTATGGTGGCTTGCCTTGCCTACATCGACCCCATCCTACGCATATTCGGAGCCTCAGATGCCACCCTACCCTATGCTCGCGACTATATGGTGGTGATACTGCTGGGCAATATCATCTCACACAGCTATTTCGGATTAAATGCCGTACTGCGCTCGGCAGGTCACCCGCAGAAAGCCATGTATTGCACCATCCTCACCGTTGTTGTGAATGCCATACTCGACCCCATCTTTATCTTCTGGCTTGGGATGGGCATCAAAGGAGCCGCCACTGCCACCATCCTCTCCCAATTAATCTCTCTCATCTGGCAATTCAAGCTATTGAGTAACAAGCAGGAGATGTTGCACTTGCATAGTGGAATCTACCGTCTTAAGCCCCATATCATCCGCCAGATTATCGCCGTTGGCATGAGCCCGTTCCTCATGAATCTGTGTGCCTGTCTAGTGGTTCTCCTCATCAATAAAGGAATGAAGGAGTACGGGGGTGATATGGCCATCGCGGCCTATGGTATTGTAAACCGCGTAGTGTTCCTATTCCTTATGATGGTTATGGGCTTGAACCAAGGCATGCAACCCATCGTGGGCTACAACTGGGGAGCCCGACAAAACGCACGCGTTTGGCAAACGCTCAAGCTCACCATCCTATGCGCTGAGGTCGTGGTAATTACAGGTTTTATTATGGGCGAACTATTTCCCAACACCCTCACCCATTTATTCACCGACAATGCTCCTATTGTTGCTATGGCCGACCGAGGTTTCCGCATCGACGTGATGGTATTCCCCATCGTTGGTGCACAAATGGTGATTGGCAACTTCTTCCAGAGCATCGGTCACGCCGGAAAATCTATCTTCCAGAGCCTCACAAGGCAGATGCTCTTCCTCATCCCAGGCCTCATCTTCCTGCCTCCTAAGTTTGGTCTCGATGGCGTATGGATGGCCATTCCCGTAAGCGATGTCTTCAGTTTCTTTGTCTCTATGGGCATGCTGTGGTGGCTGGTAATGAAAGTGAGACATGAAGAAGTGAAAGGCGTAGAAGTAAAGAGATGAAACGCATTGGCCTTTTAAGTGATACTCACTCCTATTGGGATGATCGATACCTGCAATATTTCGAGGACTGCGACGAGATATGGCATGCAGGCGATATAGGTTCTATGGAACTGGCTCAGCGACTGGCCGACTTCCGTCCACTAAGGGCTGTATGTGGCAACTGCGACGGAGGTGACCTGCGAAAGCTTTATCCCGAAGTGTTACGGTGGAACTGCGAAGGAGCCGATGTGCTCATGACACACATTGGAGGGTATCCTGGACGTTACGATCCACGAATCAGGCAACAACTTTATGCACGTCCGCCTAAGCTATTCATCTCAGGCCATAGCCATATCTTGAAAGTCCAGTTTGATCCTAAACTCGACCTATTGCACATCAATCCCGGAGCCGCAGGAATACAAGGGTGGCAACAAGTAAGAACCCTTGTCCGCTTTACGGCAGACAAGGGCATATTCAGTGACTTGGAAATCATAGAGATTCCATTGCCAACCCTTCATTCCCTTGAGGAAATGGCATAAGGTGAGGGCTTACCTCTAAATGGGAGATTCAAGAGTGTCTTTAAGTCAGACAACCACGAACCAAGGGTTGTGCAAGTCTTCTTTGTTGTACTTTAGAGGTATGTTCGTTCCAGCCTGATAGACCCATCGCCCGGCACAGGCTGCAATAGCATGTCCTGCTGCTGTGTCCCACTCCATTGTAGGAGCATAGCGTGGATAAGCATCTGCTCGCCCTTCGGCAACCAAGCATATCTTCAGGCTACTACCACTCGAGATGGTCTCCACCTCGCCATATTCACGTCGAGCCTCTTCTATAAACTGTTCGGTTTCAGGAGTGAGGTGGCTACGACTTGCCACAATTGTGAATGGTCGGTTCTCGGGTTGCGGTATGGGTAAGCGCTGGGCTCGATCGAGCAGGGCGGGAAGCTTTTCCAGTTCGTCCCATTCGGTGATGTCGGTAACCTTATAAGCCCCCAGCAAAGGCTCGCCAAAATAAAGTTCCTTGCGAGCAGGTACATAGATGACACCAACATGAGGATGAGTGTCCATTACAAGGGCGATGTTGACGGTAAACTCTCCGTTGCGCTTAATGAATTCCTTTGTTCCGTCCAAAGGATCGACCAACCAAAAGGCCACCCAATCCTTACGCTTCTGATAGCTTTCATGGGCACCTTCCTCACTCAGCATAGGCAATCCCGTCTCCTTCATCATGTTGGCAATACGCCTGTGTGCAGCCTTGTCGGCCAAGGTAAGAGGGGAATTGTCGGCCTTCCGTTCTATGCCGAAGTCCTGACTCGGGTCATTATAAATCTCCATTATATCGCGTCCGGCTGCTAAAGCCGCACGGATGGCCACACTGAGTGCGGCCTTTAGGTTGTTTTGCTCCATTAGTCTAACTTTCTGAGCACAAAGATAGGAATAATTTTTGATTTACGTTTTTGATTCTTGAATTAATTGAACTCTTTGCTTGCAAAAGTCATGGTCACGAAGGGACATACTGATAAAAGCGTCATAGAATAGGCTTTTTTTCAGGAATACACAATAAACTATGGTCGCGCGCGTTATATATAAAGGTAAATGAAATATTACTGCGCAAAAGAATATGATTGAATATATCCGAGGAACCCTTGAGGAACTGACTCCTGCCCTTGCCGTAATCGACTGCAATGGCGTGGGTTATGGGCTTAACATCAGTTTGGGAACCTTCTCTGCCATTCAAGGCAAAAAAGACGTGAAGCTTTTTGTTGTGGAGGCCATCCGGGAAGATGCATACTCCTTGTGGGGGTTCGCCACGAAAAGCGAACGGGAGCTGTTCTTGCAGCTTACCAGCGTAAGTGGCATTGGTGCCTCCATGGCTCGTATGATACTATCTGCCTTCACACCCAACGAACTTGTTGACATCATTAGTCAAGGCAACGACCGAGCGCTGAAGGGAGTAAAGGGCATCGGCCCAAAAGCCGCACAACGCATCATCGTTGACCTGAGAGACAAGATTCTGGGCCTCGACATCACCCCGTCAGGTTCGGCATGCACCGTCTCCAATGTCAACAGCGAAAAACAACAAGAAGCCGTTGCTGCACTTACAATGCTTGGCTTCAGTCCTGCTCCTTCCGCCAAAGTAGTGAACAAACTACTTACGGAACAGCCCGACATACCCGTAGAACAAATCATCAAACAAGCATTAAAGCTACTTTAGAAAATTGGACGGTAAAAAGGTCATATTAGGTGTATTGATGGCTGTGACATTGAGTGTCATGGCCTTTGCCAATTCTAATACAGCCCCCCTCACTGGGGCTATGGAAATGGCTGCACCTAAGGACACCACCAAGCAGAAAAAGCCTCGATATTCAGTACGCAAGACCACTGCTGAAAACCAGAAAGAAGCCGAACATAAATCAACGGACTTACGCGACCCGGACAACTTGCAGACCGAGGTCTCGTATGACGAGAAGACGAATACCTACCAAGTGGGAACAACACTTGGAGATGGTAAAGGACAGAAAACAACTACAAGCCGGACGACTAACACAAATCAAACATCAAGGACAAACAACCAAACCGGAAGTAGTTCAAGAAGGTCTGGCAACACCAACCAGAGCCGAAATGCCACAAACGTAACAAGTACGGGCACGGCAACAGGACTTGGCTACACCGCAAGCCAGCGCACGCAACTCGACCTGACACACAATTATCTCGACGCTCCATTGCTCATGACTCCCGATGAGTACAAGGATTGGACCTTGCGCCAGAGCATGTCGAAATACTTCCGCGACAGGAATGCTGAGTTGTTTGAATCAAAGGGAAAATCGAAATTCGACTTTACGGACATGCACTTCGACCTTGGTCCTGCCGAGAAAATATTCGGACCTGGTGGTGTACAGATTAAGACACAAGGTTCGGCAGAACTTAAGCTGGGCATGAATACCAAAAAGGTGGATAACCCCTCCCTTGCCGCTAACCGTCGAAAGACCACAGGCTTCGACTTCGACGAAAAGATAAACATGAACCTTACTGGAAGCGTCGGCGACAAGATCAACATGAAGTTGAACTACAACACCGATGCGTCGTTCGACTTTGACTCGCAGAGTATGAAGTTGAAGTATGACGGTAAGGAGGACGAAATCATAAAACTAGTGGAGGCTGGTAATATCTCCATGCCCTCCAACAATAGCCTCATCCCTGGTGTTAGCAGTTTGTTCGGATTACGCACCGACGTTCAGTTTGGCCGACTAAAGCTGCAAACCGTAGTCAGCCAGAAGAAGAGTGCCACAAAGAGCGTATCGTCAAAGGGCGGAGGTTCTACAAACACCTTTGAATTCTCTGCTACGAACTATGAGGAGAACCGCCACTTCTACCTCTCCCACTACTTCCGTCAGCAGTATGATAAGAGCATGAAGACCCTGCCCACCATTGCCAGCGGCATCACCATCAAGCGTGTGGAAGTGTGGGTAACGAATAAGACTTCGAACGCCGCAAACAACCGAAACATCATAGCCTTGGCTGACTTGGGCGAGAACGAAGTAATCGGAAACAGAGGACTCTGGGGAAGCACCTCGGTCATCGTACCCTCTAACAAGTCGAACTCTGAATATTCCACCATGGTGGGCGAACTGGCAAATGCTCGCGACATCAGTCAGGCCACACAAGTGCTTGACGGTTATGGACTGGTGGGTGGCGAGGACTATGAGAAACTGCAAAGTGCACGCCTGCTCAACAGTTCGGAATACTTCGTTAACACTGCTTTAGGATACATCTCACTTAACAGCAATCTGCAGACTGACGATGTGCTGGGTATAGCATACGAATACACTTACGGTGGTGTGACCTATCAAGTGGGTGAGTTCAGTGGCGACATGACAGAGAATGCCAAAGCCCTGTTCGTGAAATTGTTAAAGCCATCAAGCGGAAGCCCCCAACTGACCACATGGCGACTGATGATGAAGAACGTCTATAATTTGGGAGCTACAAGCGTGTCGCAGGAGAAATTCCGACTCGACATCAAATACCAAAGCGATTCAAGCGGTGTCTATGTAACCTATCTGCCCGAAGCCGGACTGAAGAACACCACCTTGCTGAAGGCCATGAATCTTGACCGCTTGGACAACAACAACAAATCCAACTCCAACGGCCAGTTCGACTTCGTGGAAGGCTATACCATCCGCAAAGGCCGCATATACTTCCCTGTGGCCGAACCATTCGGAGAGCATTTGCGCAAGTGGATTGGCAACGACCAAACCGCCGACAAATATTGTTTCCCCGAGCTTTATGACAGTACAAAGACGGTAGCCAAGCAGATAGCCGAACACGACAAGTTCCTGCTGACTGGTCAGTACAAGGGAACAAATGGTAGTCAAATTGACCTGGGAGCCACCAATATAGCCGAAGGTTCGGTAATCGTAACAGCAGGAGGTGTGACACTGACTGAGAACACAGATTACACCGTGGACTATAACATGGGTATCGTGACAATTATCAACCAGAGTATCATTGACGCAGGTACGAACATCAGCGCCTCAGTGGAGTCGAACGATAACTATGGTATGCAGCGCAAGACGATGTTGGGTGTGAACATGGACTACGAACTAAACAAGAACTTCACCGTAGGAGGTACACTCATGTTCCTCAACGAACAACCCTTGACCACCAAGGTCTCGATGGGCAATGAACCTTTGCGCAACACACTTTGGGGGGCACACCTCTCATGGAAGCGCGAGAGCCAGTGGCTCACCAATATGCTCGACAAATTGCCACTCATTAGAGCCACGCAACCCAGCCATATATCGTTCAATGCCGAGTTTGCCCAGCTGATGGCCGGACAGAACAAGCGCATTCAGGGTAGCGCCTCATATCTCGACGACTTTGAAAACTCTTCATTCAAGGAGTCACTTGCTACTCCGCAATACTGGACGCAGGCGAGCACGCCTTCGATGTTCCCCGAAAGCAAGATGACCAACGATGTCCGCTATGGTTACAATCGTGCATTGCTGGCCTGGTACTATGTCGACCCGCTCTTTACCCGTCGCTCCAGCACACTGACACCCAGTCACATCAAGAGTGACATGGAGCAGTTGTCGAACCATTATGTGCGCGAAGTCTACGAACGCGAATTATATCCCCAGAAAGCGCAGAACAGTTACAACTCGGCCACCTCGCTTAATGTTCTGAACCTTGCCTTCTATCCTCAGGAACGCGGTGCTTACAACCTCTCAACCGATGTTGACCAAAACGGCAAGTTCCTGCATCCAAGCGAGAAATGGGGCGGAATGATGCGTAAGATGGACAATACGGACTTCGAGACCATGAACGTTGAATACATAGAGTTCTGGTTACTTGACCCCTTCATTTACACCCGTGACAAACCCGGTAACCACGGTGGTGACTTCTACATCAATTTAGGAGAGATCTCGGAAGACATACTGAAGGACGGCAAGAAATACTTCGAAAGTGGAATGCCCATTGATGGCGACCAGTCGTACTATACAGAGACAATATGGGGACGCGTGCCCACAACCACCAGTGTCACTTATGCCTTCAACAACGAAGGCGGAGCACGTTCGTCACAAGACATTGGTCTCAATGGTTTGACATCTGAGCAAGAGCGCACCTTTGCCCCATATGCCACATTCCTGCAGGAGATGCAAGGCAAGGTAAACGCTCAGGTATACGATTCACTCTACAACGACCCTGCCGGCGATGACTATCACTACTATCGTGGTTCCGACTATGACCGCGACAAGAAGTCCATCCTCGACCGCTACAAGCGCATCAACATGCCCGAAGGCAACTCGCCTGATTCCAACAATTCGCCCGAGAGTTACGAGACGGCATACAAGACAACACCAGACGTGGAAGATTTGAACCTCGACTACACACTTAATGAATACGAGAAGTATTTCCAATACCACATCTCCGTACGTCCTGAAGACCTGACCGTTGGTCGCAACCATATTGTGGACAAGCGCGTCTATACCGCCACACTCAGAAACGGAAACAAGGAAGAAGTCAACTGGTATCTGTTCCGCGTTCCTCTTTACAGCTACGAGTCGAAGGTGGGCAACATTAGTGACTTCACCAGCATTCGCTTCATGCGTATGTTCCTGACGGGCTTCGAAGAACCCATCGTAATGCGTCTGGCCACCCTCGACCTCGTTCATGGAGACTGGCGTAGCTATGAACAAGCGCTCTACACGGGCGAAGCACCCTCCAGCAGTGCCACAATGACGGTAAGCACTGTCAGCATCGAGGAGAATGGTAGCAAGCAACCCGTCAACTACGTGCTGCCTCCTGGCATCAGTCGTGTCACCGACCCCAACCAAAGTCAATTAGTGGAGGAAAACGAACAGAGCCTGTGTCTTGTTGTAGAGAACCTTTCACCGGGTGACGCAAAAGCAGTGTATAAGAACTGTAACTACGACATGCGCCAGTATAAGCACCTGCAACTCTTCGTCCATGCCAATGCACTGATGAACGACATCACCGACCTGCAAGATGGTGAAACGAGCGTCTTCCTGCGCTTGGGAAGTGACTACAAGAGCAACTTCTACGAGTATGAGGTTCCCCTCACCATTACACCTGAGCGCCCTGGAAAGGCTTATGATACTTACTCAGCCGCCGATTGTCGTGCCGTATGGCCTGCCGAGAATATGATTAACATCGACATGGACATCCTCACTAACCTGAAGAAGGAACGCAACAAACAAAAGAGTCTGGGCCTCATCACTTTCAACCAACTCTTCTATTCATACGACGAGAACTTCCCAAGCAACCGCATATCCATCATGGGTAACCCGACGTTGGGTGAAGTGAAGACCATCATGATTGGTGTACGCAACAATGGACGCACGGTCAAGAGCGTAGAGGTATGGGCCAATGAGCTTCGCTTACAGGAGTTCACCAACGAAGGAGGGTGGGCTGCACAGGGTTCACTCAACATCCAACTCTCCGATTTGGGCAGTGTGAACGCTACCGGACACATTCAGAAGGCAGGTTTCGGAGGTATCGAGCAGACCGTTGCCGAGCGCAGGGATGAGGACAACATCAACTACTCCATTACCACACAGTTCGACCTCGGCAAGGTGTTCCCAGAGAAGGCTAAGGTTAATGCACCACTATACTACAGCTTCAGTAAGGAAACCGTTAAGCCCAAGTACAATCCTCTGGATACTGACATGTTGCTCAACGATGCTCTCGATGCCTTGCAGACTAAGGAGGAGAAAGACTCGCTCAAGGCACTCACCACCATCAAGGAGACGCAGCGTAACCTCTCGCTATCAGGCGTGAAGGTAAACATCAGCAGTCGCAACCACCCAATGCCTTACGATCCCGCAAACTTTACATTCAACTATTCGCGTCGAAGCACCACGCGCGAAGGCGTGACCACCGTTTACGAATACGATCGTTCGTGGCGTGCAGGCATGAACTATGCTTGGAGCCCCAACTGGAAAGTGTGGGAGCCCTTCAAAGACCTCATTAAGTCGAAATCGAAGTGGCTCGACCTTCTCAAGGAGCAGAACTTGGCATTTGCACCCCAAAGCCTTACCTTCACCACCGAACTCAACCGTACTTACAACGAAGAGCAAAGCCGCGACGTGGAGAACCTCGACAATCACGATGCCATCCCCGTAATATTCTCACAGAGTTATCTCTGGAACCGCGAATTCTCACTTAAGTGGGATATCTTCAAAGCCCTCCATTTCTCTTTCCAAAGCGGTACACACGCAGAGGTGGAAGAACCTTATACGCCCGTCAACAAAGACCTATATCCCGACCAATACGATGCATGGAAAGACTCCGTGCGCTATAGCCTTCGCCACTTCGGACGTCCACTCGACTATAGCCAGTCGGCACAGTTGTCTTACAAGCTCCCCATCAACAAGATACCCATGTTCGACTGGATTACTGCCGATGCATCATACAATTCCACCTACTCATGGAAGCGTGGTGCCGAGATGGAGGACGGAAGCACGTTAGGCAACACCATCAACACTCAACGCACACTTAATGGTGACGTCAAGCTTGCCATGGAGACTCTTTACAACCACTCCAATTTCCTGAAGGAAGCCAACAAGCGCTTCACCGCATCCAAGGCGAAGAGTGCATCGAAGAAGAAAGCCGATACCAAGAAGAAAGAATCCGATGCCAAGAAGGAAGCCAGGCAGCGTGCCGAAGAAGAAGCCAAGCAGAAAGGTGTGCCTGTCGATTCCATCCTTGCCCAGCAAGAGATGGCTAAGCAGAGCAATGCCAAGGGAGTGAGTCAGCAAAAGAATAACCAAAAACAGAAAGGCTTCGCACAAGAGGTGCAGTTACATACCGATACCACTACGACAGTAAACCACAACCAAAAGTCAAAGCGACTGATAGTTACCGCACGCGACGAGGCTGGACACACCTATAAGCTGAAGTACAAGAAACTCGATGACAACAAGATTGTCATCAACAATCTCGACTCCGTGAAGATACGCGTCAATGTTGTAGCCAAACCCAAACTGGAGGATGAGAAATGGTACACCATGGCTCAAGCTATGGCACGCTTCGCCATGATGGTGCGCAACGTTAGTGTCTCCTATCGCAACACCTACAACCTCGCCCTTCCCGGATTCATGCCCAACGTGGGTAGCATGCTCGGACAGCGCAGGAGCGGTAATGCCTTCCAGCCCGGTCTTAAATATGCATTCGGACTTGTCGGTGACGGCTATATCGAAGAGGCCAAGCAACGCGGATGGCTTCTCTGTGCCGACAGCGTAGCAACGCCTGCCACCACCAGCGGCACCGAAGACCTGCAAGTGAAAGCATCGCTCGAACCCTTCACTGACTTGAAGATTGATGTCTCCATGTCTCGCACACGCAACAAGAGCCAGAGCATTCAATATATGTATCAAGGCAACCCCACCACCGAGACGGGTTCATTCAACATGACCACAATCTCGCTGAAGTCTGCCTTCGCCAGCAGAGGCAATGCTCATAATGGTTACCATAGCAAGACATTCGAGAACTTCCGCAGCTATCTGAGCATCCTGCAGCAACGCGTCGAACAGCGCTACCATGGCGTTCAGTATCCGCGCGGGACTGGTCAGGAAGGCACCTTTAACCCTGAGAACGGTACTGTTGATCCCTACTCTGCCGACGTCATGATTCCCGCCTTCCTCGCCGCTTACACAGGAGGCAACCCACGCAAAACCAGCCTCGACCTGTTCCCAGGCCTCAAGAAGATGCTGCCTAATTGGACACTTACCTATCGCGGACTCTCTACCCTGCCCTTCTTCCGCGACCACTTCAAGTCCGTCAACATCACACACGGATACAAGTCGGTCTATAGCATTGGTTCCTACAACACCTATGCGTCCTTCCTCTCTGCCATGACAGGCTCCGACCTTGGCTTTGTGGAGAATACCACTACGGGCAGTTATGTCCCCTCATCGATGTACGACATCTCAACCGTGAGCATCAACGAATCCTTTGCCCCGCTGGTAGGACTCAACGCCACACTCAACAACAACATGACACTCAAACTCGAGTATCGCACCACCCGCGTGGCTACCCTCAGTATGACATCGGCTCAGATTAACGAAGCCTCCTCCAAGGACATCGTCTTCGGTTGGGGTTACAAGATAGATGACTTCAAGATAAGCAGCATCGTCGGGAAGAGAAAGAGCGGAGGCAAAGGAAGCAAGGGCAGCAAGAATAGTAAGAACAACCAGGACGACGAAGATAGCAAATCGCAACAGAGCACCCGCGACACACGCTCTACGCGTAGCAACTTTGCCCATGCCCTCAACCTCTCCTTCGACTTCTCATTCCGCAATCAGGATGCTTTGCGTCGCGACATTCAGACAGGTCTCACGGAAGCCACCTCAGGCAACAAGGCCATTAAGACCTCGTTCCAAGCTTCCTATGCCGTCAGCCGCATGGTCACCCTCAGTCTCTACTACGACCGTCAGCGCAACGCCCCATTGCTCTCCTCGTCGGCCTATCCCACCATTACCCAAGACTTCGGTCTCAACATGAAAGTATCGCTAACACGTTAATACAAATTTACAATTTGACGATTTACGATTTACAATTTATTTACATATTACCGCTCGGGCCGTGCACCTCGCGCTGGCAAAAGACGAAAGGCATAAGGCTAAGACGACCTAAGCCCTTTGTCCTTAGCCCTTAGCCTTTAAACAGGCTCGAAAAGCCGATTAAACTTTTAAACTTTTATAAAATATGAACGGAATCATTGCAGGCCTCATAGTAGGCGTTCTGGCAGGCTTCATTGCCTCCAAGTTGACTGATGGTGCTGGCAAGGGCTGCCTTGTCGATCTTTTCCTTGGCGTCATTGGTGGCGTCGTAGGCGGCTGGCTCTTTGGGCTGCTCGGCATTGATGCCGGTGGTGGTTGGATTGGTGCCATCGTCACCGCAGCCATAGGTGCTATCCTCGTCCTCTGGCTCTTCAAGAAGATGAGCAAGTAAAGGCGACCAAGTTCCTACGCTTGCGTAACACCGAGAAACAAGACAAAGCCCTTTCTCCGCCATCATGGAGAAAGGGCTTTCGAAGAAAAATGTAAGGAAGAAGCAAGCGCATAGCCTCACGCCGATTTTATGCCCGATTAAGAAGAATTAACTCCAGTGACCGACATATTTCCGCGTGAACGGTGTATATAATAGTAGAAAGGACAAATAATAAACGAAAAGAATAATGAAAAATGCGATTAAGAGAGAGCCATGCAAGCTTGTTTGCAGATGGCCGAGCGTGAGCATTTTATGTAACAAGAAAACTATCATCACCGCAATGCTCACCCTCGTCACATTAGCGGGACAAGCTCAAAAGCATCTGCCAGCATTTCAGTACTCCAAGGAACCTGCCGTATTAGACGGAATGATTATTGGGGATGCCTCGCAGAGACCAAATAGCGTGGGAATACGCTATTTATTGAGTTATACATCGGGGATGGGAGATGCTCTAAGGCAAGAAAGCACACTAGTGGATGCCGATGGACATTTTTGTCTGAATCTGCCTACAGGTACGACGGTGAGTTGCCACGTAACAGTGGGCAATTGTCGCTTCACCTGCTACGTAGTGCCAGGACAGACGGTTTCGTTTACGCTCAATCTTGAAAAGCAGAAAACGCAGGGGCTGTCGAAGGCACTGACATTCAGCGGACAGTTGGCCGACTTCAATCATGATTTGGTATATGCTACAGAACAGGGCTTTGACCCTGAGACCGTCTATCGTGACATAGAAGCTAAACGTAACATGGGACAACTGGCAGCCGAACTGCCCGAGAAAAACGAAGCGGGCTACTTCCACTATCTGGATTCCACTTACCAGCGTATCAATGAGCTTATAGACAATGACCGAAAGATTGGCACAGCCTATCGCGATTTTGCAAAGGCCGTAAACCGTTATGAACTTGGGGCGATGATGCCATTCTGCGGCCAGTCCATCCAATATGAGGGCATCAGCACAGACGATGAGTATGATGCTTTCGAAGCACGGCTGCGGCAGCGTCTTTATAATTATATGCAGGACGACCCTTGGGCAAATCCCATGCTCAGCTATGTCATGTGGGGAATGCCTGAAACTTTCGTCACGTCGTATGTCAGCAAGCCAGTAAAGTTACCTACAGACTATCAGCAGTGCCATCTGGCCTCAAAGTTTCTGGAGCAAATGGGGGCGCAGAAACTCTTGCTCACAGAAGAGCAGAAAGACAGTGTACGGACATTCTTGCCAGTTCTGGGGCGGGATGTGTTAGACTATAACTCCCGAATGGAGCGGGAACTGTCATTTGTGAGTGAGCAGGGTATGTCTCGCATTTGCACTTTGCCTGACAGCACAAAAGAATCTGATGACCTCCTTTCGGCTATCCTTAAACCATATCGCGGACGCCCCGTATTGTTAGACCTCTGGGAAACCACCTGTGGCCCATGCCGATTCGCCTTCAAGGAAATGCATGAAAAGAAGAAAGAACTTGCTGACCGTATGCATTTCGTCTGTGTTGCCAGCGAAAACTCCGACCTTGCCACGTGGCAGCGACTCATCCCCAACTACATCGGCGACAACTACCGCCTGACCAAGCAGCAACTCCAAGCATTGCATCGGCAAATTCCATGCGACACAAACGGAGTTCCCGTGTGGGTGGTGGTAAACTCCGATGGCACCATCCATCACGCTTTCAAGGGTTGGGGCAGTCTTAGCCAGATGATGGAAGAAATATCGCCAGTGCTAAAGTGAATTACTTGAAGAAATCTTCAAAGACAAATAGAAACAAATGAACAGGAAAACCATCATCATCGCACTGCTCGCCCTCGTCGCAATGGCGGGGCAGGGACAGACATTCACTCCCATCGTGGAAGACAGCATCGATTTCGTAATTACAGGCACAACGGCCACGGAGGCTGACAGCATCACATGGTGGCCATGCGCTCCGTGGGGTAGCGACCACCTTGTTCCCGTTGAGAATGGGCAGTTTCGTGTCGCAGGTTACCTTCCGCGCCATACATTCATTCAAATAGAAGACCTCCATTTCATCATCGAAGAAACACCGACGCATGTCAATCTCGAAACTTGCGACGCGACGGGGAGCGACATGCAACGTCGCTTTCTCCAAATCCAGAAGGAGGAACAGAAGATAGAAAAGGCAATGTGGGGCGAGCTCACAGACGATGAACAAATGAGGGTCATGCAGATGTGTTCTGGCGAAGTTCCAATGACTACAACTAATGACAGTATGTGGGTGCGTCGTTATGATGCGGCATGGGATTCCATCTACGTACTTAGGGCACAGCGTTATCGTGAAAACCTCGACAACTATCTGCCCGCATATTATCTATTTGTCAATCACATGCACATCCCTTTAGAAGAGTTTGGAGCGTATATGCACGAAGATGCCCCGTATGCCCACCATCCTGCTATGAGTCATGTTTGGAAACAGTACTGGGGGTTACAAGAAAAACACAAAATAACAGGTAATATTTTCCGTGATTTTGAGGCTGAAACAACTGACAGTGTCTTGCATTTTCTCTCTGAATATGCAGGTCGGGGTAAGTATGTCCTTCTCGACTTTTGGGCATCGTGGTGCGGCCCATGTATTGCCGCCTTTCCTATGATGAAACAACTGCATGAGTCGTATGCAAATCGGGGGCTACGCATCATCGGCATATCCATAGACGAAGATGGTGCCAGTTGGCGCAAAGCAGTAGAGAAGCATAATCTCCCGTGGTTACAAGTACACGAAACCGCAGCATCAAAGACCAACAGATCTGCAGCTTCAGACCTCTATAGAATAACAGCAGTTCCGACTCTTGTCCTCATTGCTCCCAACGGCAAAGTTCTTTCTACAGATTTGGAGGGCGAGATACTGAAAACGAAGCTTGCAGAGATTTTTGGTGAATAGTTGTTATATTACTGACAACATCCTATCTTGTATGTCCTTGCTGGTACTTCTGAAATGCTTTGGTAATTTGTGTCAAGTAAAAATCGTTGTATTATACAATCATGTCATCATAATATATACAATCCCAGTTCGATGCTTGTATAACCTTGGACCCTTGCTCCTATAAGCTAAGGCACATACTCCATTGCGCTTCTACAGAATCGCTTAGGCGTTTCCAATAAAAGACATAGGTCCTATGCTTGTAAGACTTAGGTCTTTCGACTGTAAGACTTAAGTCTTCATTGAAGAACACTTAGGCGTTCAGGCGGAGGACCTGAGGCGTTCCAGCGGAGGACCTGAGGTGTTACGAAAGAAGGCCTAAGGCGCAAACGCCGAGCACCTAAGGTCTAATTCTGGAAGGCCTATGCACGAGGCGGGGTATGCCTTGTCATCCCCACGACATAACATGCGACATCTATCGAACGTGATTAAAACAAAAAAGCGGCACGAGGCCGCTTTTCTGTTTATATGTAATCGTTAAATTACTTTACTCCGATTTTACCCTTCCAGGAGATGAACCAATTGTTGCGGTCTGCAAGCTTGGAACCAACAGAGGCATCGCGCTTGCTGACAGCATCGGACATGATGGAGTTGTCGTTGTTCCAATAAGCATGACGCATGAGGTCGTAGAAGCGATTGCCTTCATAGACGAGTTCAAGAGCTTGCTCGTCGAGGATGGCCTTGTCAACAACGGCTTGTTCTCCTTCGACGAAGGACGAAGCACCATAGACGCTCTGACGCCATTCGTTGAAGGCTTCTATGAACTCGTCGTAACGTGCCTGATAGGCCTCGCTGTCGGCATTAAATACGGCATCGACTGAATCGACTTGTGCCTCATAGATGGGGAGCGTCTCAGTGATGTAGGTATTATACTTGGCCACAGAGTCGTTCTTGACATAACGGCTATAGACGGCATCGATGGTCTTGAGCGAAGGATGGATGCTCTTGTAGGTTTCCATATCGACAACCACGTTGGGATAGAGGTCCCATGTAGAGGGCTTAGTAACAACCTTGGGTGCAACGGGATAGTCGTAGGAAGACTTAACGGGACGCGTGCCAATGTTCTCCTCAAGTTCATGAGGATATGCCGTGCTGTCGATCTCCGAGAGAGGAACATAGTCGTCGTCGAGGAAAGGCAGACCACAACCACGTGCATGGATGCCCCACATATTGATTTCCTGTATGGAGCGAGGCTGAGGAACATAACCAACTACGATGCCCATGGCATTACGCGTGGGAGAATAGTTCTGTGCGTAGGGTTTAAAGTCGGTGGTGTTAAAGTCGAAGTATGCCAGGAATGTGCTGTCCGACGGAGCAAGATAGTAAGGCTGCACCTCATACTGGATGACATAATTGGAGAGTCCCATGGTGAGAATCTGTCGTGCGAAACGAGGATAGCCAGCATAGTTGAGGGCTTCGGCCAAACGCAGGTAGAGCTGCGAAGCACGATAGACGCCTATGTGCTGGAAGTTATGCTTCGAGATGCTTTGGGAATAAACCTCCTGAGCATTCCACTTCATGGTGGACTCTGAATAGTTTTCCTGGTAACGCAAATCACCTAAATAACCCTCCTTAAGTTGTTCGTCGGTGAACAAATCGGCAGTAACGCTGACTACCTGATTCTGTGAGTCGTAACCCACATAGGTCTGTGACTGAGACAGTTCACGAAGAGCATCGGAAGGCTCAATGCTGGCTTCAATAAAGTCATTGTTATGCTGGGTGTTGTAGAGATAGCGCAACTGGTTGAAGTAACCGTCGGCTGCAGCCGAGTCCATGGGTATCGAAGTAATGGCAGTGCTGTTCTCAGCTCCCCATGACTGTGCAGGGTTGTAAGAAAGGTTACCATTGGGACGATTGAAGGTCTTGGAATAGAGCGATTGCTCATCCCAATAAGCACGCTGCGAGCTCGTGTACAACTTCTTCTTACCACTGAGGTCCCAAACAATATAGTCGTAGTAGGACTTGGCTGCCTGACGGGCTGCCTCCTGATCGTGACGAGTTGCGGCAAGCCAAAGGTAGAGGTCACCCATAACAACCTGTGTGGGGAAGAAGCACATCTGCGGGTCGATGCTCTCGAAAGACTGATAGTCGGGATAGTAGCGACCATAGTATGGCTTCAGGTCTTGAATGAAGTAGTCGCAGACTTGCTGGATGTCGTACATAGGATACTGTGCTTCCGACTCGAGTTTGGTAAGTACAGGTTCGGTAACAAATGGCACACGACCATAGAGTAGAACGAGCTGTAAGTAGGTCCAGGCACGAATGCTGTGAACCTGTGCTATCTCAGCTGCAAAATAGCGCTCGTTGCGCCCTGAGTTACCAGCAAGCGAGTCGGCATTGGCAATGAAATAGTTGCAGTTGTTAATGATAGCATAGTAGTCGCGAGGCACGTTGTAGGCATTGTCGTCGTCCACATCATTGTCGGCAATTGCCTTCAGGTCCGTGGTGGCATTAGTGCGTACATTGACAAGGTCGGCACGCAACTCACCAAACAGATTGTTGCGGATGGCTATGCCCTGCAGCTTGTTGAGTATGCCAATGACAGAGGTAACGGTGTCGGCAGGGTCGGAAATCAAATGGTCGTCGGCATATATGACATATTCGTTACCCTTTTCTAACATATCCTCGCACGAGGATGTAGCACAGAGCGCACAGAGAAGGCAGAGGGCGCAAAGGAAGCCGTATGCCTTATTGTATATACATTTGAATGTGTTCATAATTATCAATATTACAAGTTAATCTTTACGCCGAGGTGGAAGTTACGTCCCTGAGAGAGCAAACCACGGTCTATGCCCTGCATAAGCACACTGTTGCCCATAGAGAACTCGGGATCGGTGCCCAAGTAATTGGTAATGGTCCACAGGTTATTTGCCTGACCCCAGATGGTGATGCCCTGAATGTAAATGTTATTAATGGGCAACTTGTAACTGAGGGTAAGACTCTTCAGACGCAGGTAACTGCCGTCCTCAATCCAACGGTCGCTGAAACGGCTGTTGCCCATGGGGTCGCCATAGGTGGCCTTAGGAACATTGGTATGCTGACCTTCGTTGGTCCAACGGTTGAGGACTGCGGTGGTCTGGTTCATAAAGCGGCTTCCACTCTCGAGCTGCTGACGCATGTAGTTGTAAACGTCATTGCCCAAACTGTAATTGAAATTGACATCGAGTGTCAGACGCTTCCAAGAAAGGGAAGTAAAGAGATTTCCGTAGATGTCGGGAGTGGCATCGCCAATGACAGTGCGATCAGCATCTGAAATCATGCCATCGGCATTCAGGTCGATAAATCGCATATCGCCTGCACCAAAGTAAGTATTTGCTCCCGTCTCGTCCTGAATGTAGAGACCCGAAGCGGCAGCCTCTTCACTGGTAGAGAAGACTCCGTTGGTGCGATAGCCATAGAACGAGTTGATGCTTCCGCCAATCTGACTACGAACAGTGGCTCCGAGCACCTGAGTGTCAAGGTACTGCTGGTTGTCGGGCAACGAAGTAAGTTCATTGACATAATGACCAAGTGAAGCACCAACTGTCCAGTTCCAGTTCTTGCGTGTAAGGAGGTGAGCGTTGATGGTAACATCAAAGCCTTGGTTCTTCAGTGAACCGCCATTGCTCCAGTTGTAATCAAGACCACTGACGAAACCAAGCTCCTGCAAGGTGAGGAGATGGTCGGTCCAAGAGTGGAAATAATTGAAGTTGATGCCCAGGCGGTTGTTGATGCCACGGAACTCTATACCGGCATTGAAGCGCTTAGTGGTCTCCCACTGAAGCTCGGTGTTACCGATGTTACCCAAGACGATACCCGAAACCTTGTTGAGGAAGAGCTTACTTGTGAAGTAACTGCGCGAGGAGTCATAAGAGAAGTTGTCGTTACCGCTCATGCCAAAGCCAGCTGTGAGCTTGAGGTAATCGATGCCCTTCACGTCGAAGAACTTCTCGTTGGTAACAACCCAACCTGCCTGCAAGCTTGGGAATACGCCCCATACGACACCGCCAAGTTTGAAGCCACCCTTTGCATCACGACCGAACTGAGAGTTGGACTCAATGGCCAAGTCGCCCTCCAAATAATAACGGTTGGCATAATTGTACTGTGCCTGACCATACCAAGTGATGGTTGCCCACTTGTTGTTGGTACCACCAGAAGTCTTATTAGAGGTGTTGTTGATGAAAGGTGTCTTGTCGTTACCTGTGTTGTAACCATGCTGCGTGTTGAGAGAATAGCTCTCATTGATGTAGCGGAAGCCACCCTGCAAATGGATGTTATGAGCCTTGTAAGAGTTACGCCAATCGAGCTTGGTGTCGCTATTTACTGTATTCTGTTTACCATATTGCGAACCAATCTCATTCTCCATTATGTTCTGTAAAGAGGCAACATAATAGCTGGGCACACCATTGAGGGGCACATAGTACTTCTCGTTAGTGTTGACTGACGTGTAACTGAACATGGAACTCAAATAGAGATGCTTGTTGAACTGATATTTGGGTGTTACAACAAGGTTGACATAAGAGTTGTCGAAGTAGTTCTTGTTCTCAGCCTTACCATAGTGATTGATGGCTACTGGGTTGGCCAAACGATAGTTGGCACGACTAAGCGTGGACACCTCATTGAGGTAATCCTCATCGTTGATGTCGAGGTGGTTGGAGTTGATGTAGCCTCGACGGTTTGCCCAATCTCCTACGAATGAATAAGGACTCAGCATGGGGCTCTTAGCCATAGCCAGGAAAGAGGTGCTGGTGATGGACTTCTCGTCGTAGGTCTCAGGAGCACCCGTATCCATCAGTTTGCGAGTCTGATTGGTATAGGTGGCATCAAAACGCATCGACAAAGCACGAGTAATCTCGATGTCAGTGTTGAAGCGAATGTTCAGACGATTGAAGTTGTTCTCGTCAAGCACACTGTTGTCCTTGGTATAACCAACAGAGAGCATGTAGTTGGCGATGTCGCCACCACCCTGAACTGACAAAGCATAGTTCTGAGTGAGTGCCTCTGAATAAAGGTGGTCGGCCCAGTTCGTATTATTGTTGTACTTATTGTACCAATAATAAGAAGGATCGGCATTGAGGAACTTGAACGTAGTAGCACGAGTGCCTGTGCTCTCAAGCAAGCCCGAAGCATAGGTCTTGTACTGGCTGCCGTTCATGACGTCATACATCTTGGGCAACAACTCGATACCCATGTTCACAATGGCCTCAATACGAGTGGCCTGAGAGGTGTTACGCTTCGTCTTAATGAAGATAACACCATTAGCACCCTTGGCACCATAGAGCGATGTACCATTGCTCATAACCTCCACACTCTCGACATCATTGGGGTTGATGTTGGTGAGGACGTCGTTGTAGTAACCAGAGTGAATCATTTCACGACCATACTGCTGGTCGATGATGACGCCGTCGATGACAACCAATGGCTGTGAGTTGCTCTGCAAGGAGTTGACACCTCCAATGTTCATGTAATTACCAACGGCTATGGCACCACTGCGAGCAATGGTGTGGACATTGGCTGCCAGTTGATTGCCTACTTCTGAAGTAACATTGCGAGCAGCACTGAACTCAAGCGAAGACGTCTTCACATTGTTCAGTATGTTATCATCGGCACCATAAAGAGCACGAGCTGCATCGCTCTGCATCACTATGTCACGCAACTGACCCGATTTGTTCAAACCCACACGAACCATATTGTAACCGGGAATGGTAACCGTTACTGCACTGCTGTACAGGGGAACCTCCATCGAGAAGGTTCCATCTTCTTCGGTAAGCGTAGAATAACCATCACCAGCAATGGACTGTACCAACACACCCACCAAAGGCGTGTGGCCAACCTGGCTGATAACGCGACCGCTGATGGTACGAGTGGGTTCCTGCTTCCTTGTCTTACGAATGTGAATTACAGTCGCGGGCTCTTCTTCCACGGCTTCCTCTTCATCGGTCTGTGCAGACAGACTCAAAGGGGCTACCATAAAGAGAGCAAGACAGAATATATTGAACTTTTTCATAGCAATTTAGTTTTCCTTATTAGCTTCCAGTAATTCATCATTGAACGCATCCAGATCATTTGCTGCTGCCTCTGCCTCCTCCTTAGTCTCAAATGGAACAAGGATAATCTCGTTGAGGCGGAGAGTACGCGTGTAAATCTTTTCACGATAGCTGGCACTTGACGGACCGAATGAACTAATGTTGAGTTTCACAACACCATCGTGCAAACCTGCGCCAGAGTAGTTGAACTGAACAGCAGACTGAATCAGAATCGTGTCAACCTTCTCTGCAGTGGCTACATAGCAACGATTATAATTGCTCTGCTTGGTCAGGACTGAAGTCCACTCAAGGGATTCATCTTCTACCACAGGATTGGGATTAACCCAGTTCTGGGCAGTGGGGAAGTTACCGCGGTCGTTGATTTCGCTGTGCTTCACCTGGAACCAGCAAGGCAAGTTATAATATCTGTCGGGAATGGATACTATATATATATTATAGTATACGCCCGAAAGAGTGTTAGGTAGCGTGTAGGTGAGCTCGGTATGAGCCGAAGCCGTCTTTGCAATGACCTGAGCATAATAGTAACTCTTCAGGATGTTGTAGGTGCTATCTGTGTCATAAATGATATGCTGACCTACTGAAACATTCATCTTGTCTTCATTGGTTTCGTTCTTAGGAATCTCATAATAACGAGCCTGATAGGCTTCATAGTCAGTGCGACTCAAGAATGTAGTACGGGGGTCAATAACTCCACGATTGTCAATGTAAACAAAACCATTAGAGCATTCAACACGTTCCAAGCCATTAAGAATGCCATCGGAGTCGAAAGGCTTATAATAGACATTCATGCGGGGATTGTGCTGCTGGCGCTCGTTGTAGTTCGTGTTTGTCAGCGAATCCTCAGGATGACGGTTGTACTTGTTCTCCGAGCTGGTATTGAAGAATCGACCACGAATGATGGAAGTCTTAGTATTGGCATCAGTGAGGGAGTCGGCATGAGCTACGGTGGGGTCATAAACGTAATACCTCTTATAACTCTGGTAAAGCTTGTCCCAAACCTCGTTGGTAGGAGCCACCAGCGAATATACACTATCCTCACGTTGGATGAAACCATATCTGGAAAGCAACATATTGGAAAGCATGGTTACGGAATCAAGGTATACCGTCTTACCATCCTCAATACCTCCTGCAACTGAAGAGTTCTCGTCGAGCTCGTACTCGTCGTAAGACTTAATCATTTTAGCAAGACTGTCGAGCATAGCGGTCTTCTCCAAGTACTCACGAACATTGGGGAAGAAGGACTGCACATTCTGTGTCTTATACAGGATGCCATTGCTGCAAATTACAGCCTCGTTAAAGGGGTTACTGTCAAGGGAGCCTGAAGAAGCACTGGTACCAATAAGGTGCATGTACTTCTTGTTGAGCATTGCTATGGTGTCATTAGTAAGCGACGAAATTGTGCGAGCATACAGGGCTACATGGTTCTGGAAGAACTGGGTGACAGCTTTATTATCCTCCCACTTCAAACCCGCAGCCGCATCAGCCTGATAAACAGCAATAACACTATCGGCCTGAGCTGATGTGAGCCCCTTGGGAGCCCAGACAGTGAGCTGTTCGGGAGAGTCTAGCGTATTACCTGCATTGATGGCCTCAATGACGCGCATAAAGTTGCTGAGGTTGGCATCGGCCTTAATGCTCTCAAGCAAGGTAGGCTGGTCGGCCATTCCTCCCTCTGTCACATCGTAATGCTCATCCCACGCATCCGTACATGCCGACCAAAACATAGGTGCTCCGGCCAGCATTACGGCGGCTATAATCTTTGAAAATCTCTTTGTATTCATAACGTCCAAATTTTCATGTTAAGGTTAAAACTCGTCTTCGGCCTTTCCTTCGCCCTCGACGCCATAGACGCTCTTCGGAACAAGTTCAAGATAGTCAAGCATGACCAAAGCCGAACCTACAGCCCAAACGGACTTGATGCGCACTTTGTGACGAACCTTCTCATCAAGAGGCTCGGTGCAGAGCACGTAGCGCAACGTGGTAGTGTGGGAACGGAACGAACCGCCAGAATGACCAAGAGCATCACGACCATCCTTGTAGCCAGGACCAGTAGTATTAAAGATTCCACCAGGACCATGATACCAACCGAGGTTGTGCATGTTCTTCTTATAGGCTTCCTTCTGTTCGTCGGTATAGTTACTCGATTCAATATTTACCCAACCGATGCGATCCTCGATTCCATTATTACGCTCGTCGAAAGGAGTGCCTTTAGGCTCACCGTCAAGGTAGAATTGACAAATACCTCGTGAAGCCATAGCGGCCAGTCCCAAACGAAGCTGATAAGTGCCTGAAGGAACACTGGGCAGGTAGAACTCAATGTCGTAGTGGTTGACATCGGAGTATACGTTGAACTCATCGCCTTCGTAACTCCAATACCAGTTGCGAGCACCCTGATACATAAAGATACCGTCAGAGTTTACCTTCACACCATCCAAATATCCGTTAGGCAGGATATAGTTGCGTGCAGGAGCCTCTGGTAACTTTGAAGAAGTACCATCGTGGGTCTCGTCGTAGTTACGAAGATCGTTGCTAATCATTTCAGGGAAGCAGTCCATGATATCGAAACGGATGCGGGTGTTGAAGATATCGTTCTTCGTCTCCTCTCCATAATCTATCAGACCATCGACAAGGAAGTAAACGCCATTACGTGCTTCCTGAACGTACTCACCAGTCGGGCGATTAACATGTACACCTGGGTTGTGAACCAACGAGCGATTGTTGTCACTACGATTCAGATACATGTCGCCAGAAATGCCTCCGTAGGTACTAATCTCACGAGCGGAAGTCAGACGAGTAACCTTCATTGTAGTCAATGTGTCCATTGTAGAATACCACTCGGTGGGATTTACATACACCTTTGTAGCATTGGTAACGATGGTACAGATGCTGGTATAGTGGTCATAAGACTGTGCAAAAGGCAAGCAGTGATAAGACACTAAACGATGGAGTGGATTGGTAATGTCTGTGAAATCCATATCTGCGGAATAGGCAGGTCCGCCATAGATGCCACGAGCATAATTGTACATGCTCTCGACATCTGTGATGCCATAATCACGCTCCAGTATCTCGTCAGGACAAGCGAATATGGTGAACTTGAAACGGCGTTTCTCCGGAACGTCGCACCAGTCGTCCTGAGCACCAGAATATATAACCTTACCATGATAGGCTTCGTATTCCTCTGCATCATAGTTCCATGTCTCATCCTCAAACTTCGTAGCCATATAGTTGGCAAGACCCGTAAGTGTGAGAGCCTCGGAGAAGAGTTTAATCTTCTCGTTCTGTGCGATGAGGTCGGGGATGGCAAGGTTGGACGAGGAAAGCACAGCATCAACAGGATGAACGATACCATTCTCCACCGAGTCATTGGCGAGGGAGGCAATAATCTCACCAGTACCCTGTAATCGATAGGTGGCTACCAAAGTATCGCCGTCTTCATTGATATCATAAGCCCACTCAAGTGAAAGATAACGGTCGTTCATATTCACCTTGTTGACATCAGCAGAAGTGAAGTCGCCTAGCAACTCGGAGAAGTCAGCGGTATTATAAACACGTCCGTTAATCAGATGGGTACGAGCAATAGTGTCGCAGATATCATTGGGAATATCATCAACACTCTTGTAACCGTTAGCTGCCATGAACTTGTTGACAGCTTCATTGGTTGGAGCAAAGCAGGTGAACTGACCGCGAACGGAAAGCAAATCCATGATGTTGGTTCCGCGAGTACTGCCTGTGGCCTTTGTCACAATAGCAGCAAACTCACTGAAGTCTTCATGACTCTGAAGATAGTCGCTCATCATTTCGCCAGTGAATGTGTAGTAGTTTTCCTCATGCATATCGTCACTACAAGAAACTACACACATGGCTCCAATGCCCATCAATGCTGTGATGAGCAATGTACGGATATTCTTCATTGTACGTTTCATTATATTCTGTGTTTTTATTTGGTACTGGAGTAATTACCTTCTTCGTCGCTGTTACCATAGAATGGCTTCTGCTCCAGAAGCGGGTTATTCTTCAACTCATTCTTGAAATAGGGCCAGTACAACGCCTCTGTGTTCACAATCTTTGTGGCACCCTTCTTTGAGGGGATGTAACTGAGCGTGTTTTCACGACGGCAATAGCGCAGGAGGTCGAACCAGCGCTTGCCCTCGAACAAGAACTCACGCCGACGCTCTTGCTGGCACATTGTACGCAACTCACCCTTCGTAGTCGAAGCCTGTATCTTCAATGCATTCGTATTAACTACGGGATTAGTGGCAGTGGTGTTGGTCATGATGCTACGACGATTGACTGCATAAATCAAGCCAAAGGCTTTTTTCATATTCTGGTCATAAAGACGATTGCCTTCTTCGTCTGTAGCGATCGAACCATCTTCGTTCTGAATAGCATAAGTGTCGTTTGACGCAAGTTCTATCAAAGCCTCAGCCTGCATCAGCATGATGTCGGTCAGGCGATAGAATATCCAGTTGCGAGTGTGGTAACTTGCAACCATGTCACTTCTGCTTGCAGCGTATGGGAAATTAGAGCTCGTTGCCGTCTGAATGGTACGTTGTTCAACCACGCCCTTAGCTACATAGGCAAAGGTGTAGTCCTCATCGATGTCCATACTTGTATAATATCGGCAGTCATTCTTATGAGAGAAAATACGATTCAGGTTGTTGTTCAAGTCGTTGAGTAGCTCATCGCTTGCGGCCAGATAACCCTTACCGCGAGAATTAGCAGCTGTGCCACTATAGTAGTTGCCATACAGCGAGGCCACTGCAGAATTATTGACATAGCCATCGCCATCGCTCTGCTTGGTAAATGCAAGTTCGAAGATGCTTTCAAAGCTATTACCATTATTACCAAAGATGGCATTGAAGTCAGCACCATACGTGTTTTCGCTATAACAGGGGATGAGGGGATAGCCTACCCCATCATCATCAGCCCACTTGAAGAGTTGCACGTTGCGAGAGACTGAACGACCATTCACATTAACCATTGCACCATCTCCAGAGTTATAGGAGTAGTCGTCGTAATATTCCTGCAACTTGGCATCAAGTACACGTTGGCAGTACTGAATACATTTCTGGTACTGGTTATCCCACAGACAGAGGTCGGCCAACAATGCATAGATGGCATTCTGTGTAACGCGGTTGCAATTGCTGTTATATCGTTCGTTGTCGTCTTTAGGATAAGCCTTGAGAGCGTTGCTTACAACACTTTCGAGGTCGGCAATGAGGTTGCGGACAATCTCGTCACCATTAGTGGCAGCAATAGGCACAACGTCCTCGTCGCTCTGAATGGCATAAGTGTAGTAAGGCACATCCTTGAAAGCACGAACGAGATAGAAGTAGCTGAGTGCACGCAGATACGTCATCTCGGCCTGAGTTGCCAATACGTCGGAATGTGTAAAGACTGGATCTTTCTCACTTACCTCGGGTGCGCGTTGAATAATAATGTTGCACTGATTTATGACAGCGTAAAAGCTTGTCCAATCGGCAAACTGGTTAGTTGATAGCAGCTGCTCCTGCAAAGTACGATAGATGTCAAGCTGACCCTGGCAGTTCAGTCCATCCGTAATGTTGTCACTACGAGTCTCACCCCACATTATCAAACGCTGAATGAAGGCAGCACTCTGCATCTTGGTATAAGTACCAGTGACCATTTGGTCGATATCCGTCTTTTCATTCCAGAAATTGTCTTCTGATACGAAATTCTTTGGTTCTATTGTCAGGAAGTCGCCACAACTGGCCAAAGTCAGACAAGCAATGCCTGCCAAGAGAATGGATTTGATATTATAGTTTTTCATGTCGATGTCCTCCTTTCTTTAGAATTCGATATTCAAACTAAACGTATAAGCTCTTGCATGACCTGGTGTGTTGGCGTTATCCGTAGATACACTATAGCCACCATACCCCACCTCTGGGTCAACACCGCTATACTTCGTCAGGCAGAACAGGTTACGTGCACTGGCGGAAAGCTTCAGCTGATTGAGGTGCCATTTCTTAATGAGTTTCGAGTCGAAAGAGTAGGTCAACTGCAGATAGTTGAGGCGCAGGAATGAAGCATCCTCTACAAAGCGATCGCTAACAAGTGTGTTGTAGTTGGTCATGAAGGAACCACTCAAAGCACGAGGGATGAACTGGTTGAAACCACCATCTCCTTCTTTACGCCAACGATAGTTGACAGCCTCACTCTGGTTGTTGTTGTTGTTCATCGACTCAACATTCAGGCGAGCCATGTTGAACACGTCATAGTCAACACGATAGTTGAACTGAGTAGAAAGACGCCAGTGGCCGTAGTTCAAAGTGAAACCAAAACCACCAGTCAATTTGGGAAGTGAATTACCCAGATAAACGAGGTCGAGCTCATTGATCTGACCATCGTGGTTCACGTCTTCGTACATAGCATCACCACCATTGAATCTACCCAGAGGAGAACCATCGGTGTAGCAGAACATCATCTGCAGAGGCTCACCCTTTTCGTTGTAGATTACCTGGTTGTTGGCATTCAAAGCGATGGGGAACGTGATACCTGCGTCTATGCAATCCTGCAAAGAGTTGAATCCTTGTGCCGCCAACACTTCGGGCATCTTGCCTTTGGCTATACGCTGTGCCGTAGTGAAGTTGTATTGGTAGGTTCCATGACAGCGGAAGCCATAGATAGCACCAAAGGGATTGTTGATTTGAACACGTTGCAGAAGCGAAGCATTCTTCTTGGCAAACTCTGTGTTCAATCCCTCAAGCACGTTCTCGTCCATCTTTGTGATGATGTTGTGGTTGTTGGCAAAGTTTACATATAAGTCGAGTGAAAACTTGCCTTTCTTCAGGAGTCGGTTACCATTGATGTTGAACTCCCAACCATTGTTCTTCATGTTGCCCACGTTCTTAGTCGAAAGGGTGCTATAACCTGAAGTGCTGGTGATACCTGCACCACCCATCAACATGCCTGTGGTCAGACGAGAATAAACGTCCAAGCGGAAAGAAAGACGGTCGTCAAAGAAGTTCAGGTTAACACCAACGTTCCATGATGAAACCTTCTCAGGTCCGAAGCCTGTCAGCTTCAGTCCACTGGGGTTCATAGAGATGCGACCCAGATAGGAATCACCTGTGCTATACTTATTCATATATAGATAGTCAGAACCAGGTTGGTTACCAACGACACCCCAACCGGCACTGACAGCCAACATGCTCATCTTGACCGACTCTCTTGCCCAGTTCATGAAGTTCTCGTCGATGATGTTCCAACGTCCTGATATAGAGTAGGAAGTGAGCCAGCGCTTGCTGGGACCGAAACGAGTGGTTCCGTCCATACGCAGGTTACCACTCACCGAATACTTACTCTTATAGGAGTAGTGACCCGAGAAGAGGTAGTTCAAACTCTTCCACTGTCCGAAGTCTGAACTCATGCTGGTTATCATACCACCTGCAGAGGGCGAACTAACACCGCTGGGCAGACGGTTGGCATTGGTGCTCTGTGCACTGCTGCTACCGCTATTCAGTTCGACGCGTCCCAACGTACGGATAGAGTGGTCACGATTCTTTATATAAGGAATGTAGGTGAGTTCGTGACGTGTGGTGAACGAAAGGCTCTTACCACTGTGCGAGTATGCAGTATGCGTATTCAGGAAGTTAGCAGTACTCAATTCACGGGGATAGTCCTTGTCGTCATATTGATTCGACACGTTGATATAAACCACACCACTATAATTCAACTGATGATGATCGTTATCAAGACCCAACAGCTTATATTGCAATTCAAGTTTTGGAGCAAGGTTATAGGTGCGCTGGTTGTATTTTGCCAGGTTGGCACTTGCCAATGGATTGGCGAGTCCCTTCTGGTCGTCGAGGCGGTTGCTACCACCAGCAGCAGTTTGCAACATATAGTAATAATCGTTGCTCTGCACGCCATTTTCATACTCGTAATAAGGCGAGAGGTTAGGCATCTTCACCATAGCGATACCCCAAAGACCATCGTAGTTCAAGTCACGATCGGTGTAGGTCAGTGAGAAGTCGGAGTTAATTCTGATACGGTCATTCACATAGTAGTCCAATGCCATACGAGTCGAGAAGCGGTCCATCTTCTGTTTGATGATGTTACCTGTCTCGCGGTCGTAACCACCACTGATGCGGAACAGTGTCTTTTCGTCACCACCTTGTACATTGATGTAATGCTGTTGCAAGATACCATACTTGGAAACAAGCTTCGTCCACTCTGTGTTATTGTCATACATGTATGCCTCGGAGAATCCTTCATAGTCGTAGTTCAACTCGGGGATGTTTCCATCGGTATCAGAAAGGCGAGGATTGAAGTAGGCCTCTTTCAGCATCATGGTGTATTGGTCACCATTGAGCAACTTAATGGGGCGGTTCTTATCGTGAATGGTCACTTTACCAGAGTAGCCCACACGAACAGGACCACGCTGACCACGCTTTGTGGTAATTTCGATAACACCATTGGCACCGTTCTTACCCCAGATGGCTGTTGCAGAGGCGTCTTTCAATACTCGGATGTCCAAGATATCCTCAGTGTTTACCTTCAGCAACTCGGCAAACTTTTCATCAGTAGCCGTTGCCACATCGAAGTCCGAAAGGTCGAGGTCGGTAGCAATATCGCCGTTCACCACAATCAGAGGTTCGTTACTGGTAAGGGTTGACACGGTGGAGACACCACGCAGACGCATCTGCGAACCAGCGCCCACATTACCAGAAGAAGCGATAATGTCAAGACCAGCGATACGTCCCTGTAGAGCTTCATCGACAGAGGTGATACCCAGTCCCTCAAACTCCTTAGCATCGAGGCCTTGGGCTGCATAGCTGACTTCTCGTTCAGGAATGGCAAGACCGCTTGACTTCGCCATCTTCTTAGCTTCGACCACAGCTTCCTTCATTACCTTCACGTCGGCAGCCATGCTGATTTTATAGACTTGCTTAGTGATAGGCTTGATAACCTGCTGTTTCATGCCGACGCAGGAGAAGACGAGTCGGTTCTTCTTGCTGTCCTTCAGTGTCATCGTAAAGTTACCGTTACCATCAGTCACTGTAGCGCTGACCGTACGGTTTGAGGGGTCGATTTCCTTAACCGCTACGCCAGGTAGTTCACCGAACTCGTCGGAGACCGTACCACTGACGCGGGTAATCTGTGCACTGACAAGCGTAGATGTCAGACACATTATTATTAATAAGGTATATTTTAGTGTTTTCATCTTCTGCGCTTGATGGGGTTAGGAGTTGGATTAACGTCAGGAGTTACCACGGGATGTTCTGCCAGCACTGCCTGCACCTTGTCATACTCGGCGGGATCGTAGTAGCAGTTCTCGAAGGGAACCAGTGGAGAGTCGATCTGATGTACAACAGCATAAGCCGATGAGAAGATTCTCGTACAGCTGTTGCTCTTCAGCAATGACGAACCGTTGAAATAATACTGACGGGTCAGGATGTTGCAGCATCCCTTATCAACGCGATGAGACTTACCCATGTTGTCAGTCACGGTCAGGTCGCCGCCTTGCTGATAGTTGACATAGAGTTTCACGAAACGGTTGGTCAGGGTGTCGAGGCAAGAACTTTCATAAACGTCGTTGCTATGCTCTTGTCCTTCCACGAACACCGAGTTATCCTGAATGTGATAGTTCACGAAGTTGTTGATGACGATAGCCATTGCTTCTTCCTGCTTTTCTAGATAGTTGCGTTGTTCGGTGAGTTGAGCGATAAGTTCGGTCACCTCGTCGCCAGCAGTTTCCTCTTCCTTGGCAATCTTGTCGTCGATGATTTCGATGCACGAATGCACGGCGTCAATGTCGTCCCAAGTTGGGAGTTTGTGAGCTTCCACAAGCGCATCCACTGACTCATTCGTAGGTACGTAGATTGTATAGTGGTAGTTGTTCAGTGTCGGCAGGCACTTGTCCATAGTGGCGTGATTGGCACCATCGGTGGTATTAACCATACTCTCCAGCAAGTTTGCAAACGAACCGAAGCGGTCGGTCATCAATGAATCGGTGATGGCAGCATAGGGACTTGTGAATGTACTCATCAAAGGCTCGGAGTCTACAATATAGCTCTGTCCGTTACCCGATTCCTTCTCATACTTCTCTGTGACGGGAATGTAATAACCACGTTCGTACTGGAACGAACCTGCTACGCCCTTGATAGTGTTACCATCCCACTCTACCACGATGGGAGAACCGCTCTTACTCTGATAGAATTTCTGTCCAGGAACGAAAGTACCCACAGCCAGTGAGTTGTTCAGAATATCCTTGAAATGGAAGAATGCATCATTCTTCTCAGCGCTACCTACCGTAAAATCACGTGTGGGTTCTTCTGAAATGGTACCACGCCCGAGGTCATCAAGTGTTGTCCAATCCACGGGATACAGGTCGGCAGTCACTCTCACACCATCCATCTTGAACTTGTATGCCAGAGACGTTGACTCGTCTCTCGTGTTAGTACGCTTGTAGCTCACGGGATCGTAGTAGGTCTGCAAAGCATTGTCGGTGGGAATGATGAAGCTCAGTTTGCTACCCATATTATTAAGGTAGGCATAGTAACCTTCGGCGTCGGTGTTATCACTGCTGGTACGGCTATCTCGCTGTACTACGGAGTAAACGATGTGTAAGTCGTCATTGGCACGGATTACGCAAGGATAATAGACACTCACGTATTCAGGTGCCACATACACCTTGTTGGTCTGATAGATGACACCGTTGCAAGCCCAAAGCACAGAATCAATATCGGCCTTGACCACGCCCATGCGCTCGCCAGCAGTATTGTTGATGCTGGGGAACTGGCTGGGAACAGCCGACTTAAGACTGGTAAGCATGGTGTTCTGCAACAGAGGCAGGACTACGGCGTCGGGAGCATTGTCCCATGCCGTCTCGCCATCACCGGCCTTGCTATAACGCTCATTCAAGTCAGCACCATCGGTTTCCAGATATTTCTTGAGTGCAGCATCTGTTGGAACCAGCATGGCAGCAGCATCGTTCTGGAATGTAATGCCACTGGTGCTGCTCAGGCGATAGAGATTCCATCCTGGATCATAGGGCAACACGGTGGCCACTTGCGTATTGTCATCCATACGCTCGAATGGCACATTGCTATGATTGTTGAAGTACTTGCGCACATAGACGCTGGTGTCCTGGTCCTCTCCACCATATTGGCGATGATACTCACGATTGATGGTAGCATCGTAGTGTGGATACGAGAAGCGGTCGAGCAGACGGCTATAGATGGTGAACTGCGGGTTGTTGGCAATCACGTTGGCCATATTGTCAAGTGGAATAGCCACACCCTCCAGCACATGGATGTAACCGTTCTGGCAGGTAATGTCCTTCTCTGTAATGACCTTACCATTGACGAAAGCACCCTCATTGGAGTTAATCTCTCCGTTGGTCAGGAACGAAACGTCGTCGCTGGTGATGTTGTTGTTCAGCATGAATTTGGGCATGAAGTGAATCATACTCTGCACACCGTCGTCCTGCAACATATTCACCTTCTCCTTGTTGCGCACTGCCGACCAGTAGTCGATCTGCTTGCCCGTTTCCATGTTCACGCGAGCAGCATTCACCACGGGATACTTGTCACGAGTGACCACGGGCACGGAGTCCATGATGTTCACTGATGTGGCACGACGCATACAGCTTCCCTCGACAGGCTCGTCGGCGGTAGAGCTAGGAACGTTTCCGAGCAGTTCCACCAGATAGGCGCTGTTGATCATGTTTGCCTTGAAGAGAAGTTTCTTCTGGGCATCCGTCATGTCTTCGATGCTCTTCACGCCCCACGGATTGTTCCTGTAGAACTCAGCCCATGCCGCATCATCAGCAACGAACAGCGTCTTCGAACCAGTCTTCCGCAGCACGGAAGCGTAGTCTTCGTCTTGAGCATTGATGAGTTTCAATGTCTCATTGAAATTGCCATGCCTACCCGATTCCAGTTCTTCGTAGATGCTTTCTCCCAACCATGATGGCTGACCGGTGAGCAAGTCGTCGCTACAAGAGACGAATGTCCCACCAAGCAGGAAAGCAGCACAAGCAGGAACGGCCATGCGGGCAATTCTTCGCTTTAGCATACTGTTTTTCATTGAAAATTATAGTTAGTTAGGTTAGATTTCAGTTGCGATTTTGGCTTTTTACGACCTTTTATCCCCCAAATATAGAGGTTTTCTGCGAGACGGCAAAGTAAATGTTAATATTTTTAAACAAAAACCGCAAAATTGGTTAAGAATAATTAAAAGAGCATGAGAGATTGGGTAAGTGGGAAACTGAGAAAACAAAAAACTCTCCCTCCCAAAGGGAGGAAGAGAATTAAAACACGCTTATCGCTCGCAAACGAAGCGTTAATCGTCTAATATGCCTTAACTATTATTTGACAAGCACCTTTTTCCCGTTCACGATGTAGAGCCCGCGCTTGGGATTGCTCACACGCTGACCGCTAAGGGTGTAAATGGATTGGTTCGTATTGGGGTTGGCAATGAGGTCGGCAATGCCGTCTGTGGGTGTGGGAACAATAGTCTTACCAGCAATATTGTTAGGCGTGGCCACGGTGCTAGTGCCCTCAAGGTAGAACTTGTGTTCACTATCGAAGCGCACTTTGGAAGCTTCCATACCGCCGTCGAGGTAGATATAGTCATCATCATAGATCCACCGTAGTTCAACGTATCCGCTAGTGGTGTTTGACCCACTACCGATGGCCATTGCCCCCTGATATGCATGTGCCTCTACCTGACCGCCGTCAATGATGATGTTGCCACAATTCATTCCGTTGCCTGCGCCAATGGCTGCAGAAGTACTGCTTTTGCCAAAGAATCCTCCGGAATAAGCCTTGAAACTGCGACCTTTACCACTACTCTGGACAGTGAGTGTCTTACCCTGCGGCACATAGATGGCAGGATATTCGGGGGCGAGACCCATTACCATATTCTTACCATCATACAATATTGTAGCATCTCCCTCACAAGTGATGCCTGCCCACTTGGTGACACCGCTCACGGCGTGTTGAATTTCCACATCCTTTAATTTCACTAATGCCCCGTCGGCAATAGTAATTTTCGCGGTGCTCGTCAACATGCCCATGACTATGTCACCCTCCATCAACACAAGGTCGGATGTCACATCGTTCAGATTATAATACGTGGGACGGTGAGGAGGGGTAACAGGTGCTGTGGGTTTCGCTGTGCTTACGTGCATATAGATATATGGTGTTTTCGAACCACAACCCTTGTTCAGGTCTGTGCCTGGATTGTCCCAGGTGCTGGTTGTTCCGACAGTGTATTGTGAGTTGTCATCGAACCATATTGAATTCACAAAGTGACCGTCCGCCGGTTCATCCTTGGTGTAATAAAGATGGATGTCACTGCCTCCTGCGCTGCTGTTGAGGTCACCTTTCAAATCAATGAAATGGTCGGTTCCGTCATAAGGTGCAAGGTAGTAGGTAAGGCCTCCACTGACAAACTGGCTTGGATAGTTCTTGCCCAAATAAATTAAGAATCGGGAGATGTAACCATGATTTTGTCCGTCAGTGTCCGTCTTTGACTTGTAGAACAGATAGATGTAGTCGCTACTCGAGCCACAGCCCTTGTTCAAGTCATAGTCGACCATTGTCCAACCTTTCTGCATATAATAGTTCACGAAGTACTCCCTGGCATTAGAACCTTCACAACCGACAAGAAGCACGTCGGTAACAAAATTTTGTTGGTCTTGAGCCCAAGCGGTAGTGGATAACACTGCAAGGCACAAGGTCATAGCCAGCCTCGCCATAAAAGTTTTGCGTAGAATCTGTTTCATATTAATTATGTTTAATGTTGATTCTCTTTTTACCTTATTAAATAATCTGAACCCGCGTTGGAATTCGATTACAAAGTTAGCAATTATATTCTAAAAATGCTACGAATTACAAGGAAAATCGCCATTTTTATACGTTTTTGTCACACATCCCTACACTTCAAAAAATGTCCACGGGGATAAAAATGACTTCTAAAAGGTGAACAGTGACTTGTTCTATCCTTGTGATGAAATACATAAAGCGATGAAGGCTTAGGCTCGAAGAAATAAGGCCTTAGGTTCGAGGTTGATTAAACTTAGGTTCGAGGTCGAATGAACATAGGTTCGATTATGATTGAACTTAGGTTCAAAAGAAAAAGCCTTAGGCTTAAATGCATAAGGCCTAAGGCTTGTAAGAGAGTGTTGGTTATTGGGTCTGGCCGTAACTTTAAACGCCCGACATCAAACGCCCAATCAACTGTGCTTAATATTGTTCCTCGGCATTGGGGAAATCGCCCGACTTGACGTCTGTGACATACTGCCCGATGGCGTCAGTCATCACTGTGTGCAGGTCGGCATAGCGACGCAGGAACTTTGGGGAAAAGTTCTTGTTCATACCCAGCATATCGTGAAGCACGAGCACCTGACCGTCGGCAGGTCCACCACCAATGCCGATGATAGGAGTCTTCACCTCGCTGCATACGCGTGCAGTAAGTTCGGCAGGTATCTTCTCAAGCACGATGGCAAAGCAACCTGCTTCGGAGAGCAAATGAGCATCGCGAACCAGTTTCTCGGCTTCGGCTTCCTCGCGTGCGCGCACTGCGTACGTTCCAAATTTATTAATGCTCTGGGGAGTAAGTCCCAAATGCCCACAGACGGGGATTCCTGCAGCAAGGATGGCACGAACGGTCTCTATGATCTCCTCTCCGCCTTCAAGCTTCAGGGCGTCACAATGGGCCTCTTTCATGATGCGCACAGCATTCTCCACGCCTTCGGTCTTGTTCACCTGATAAGTTCCAAATGGCATGTCGCAAACGACAAGAGCACGCTTCACACCGCGCACGACACTCTTAGCGTGATAAATCATCTGATCGATGGTAATGGGCAAGGTAGTCCAGTTTCCTGCCATCACGTTGCTGGCCGAGTCACCAATGAGTATGACATCGACTCCTGCACCGTCCACAATCTGAGCCATAGTGTAGTCATAAGCCGTGAGCATGGCTATCTTCTTGCCTTGCTGTTTCATCTCCATCAGGCGACTGGTGGTCACCTTGCGTGTGTCTTCTACTAAATATCCAGGCATCGTAATTCAGTTGAAAGTTGAAAGTTTAGAGTTGAGAGTTTTTATCTCTTTTTCGTTAATCGAGTGCAAAGGTACAAATAAATTAAGAATAATAAAAATATATTTGGGAAATCGCTCACTATTTCGTATCTTTGTGCATATGGATTCACGTTTTCTTCTTTTTAAAGCATCGGCAGGCAGTGGAAAGACATTCAACCTGGCACTGCAATACATCGCCCTTTTAGTCGTTAAGGGCGAGCATGAGTTCAAGCGTACATTAGCAGTGACTTTCACCAACGACGCGACTGCGGAAATGAAAAACCGCATACTGGAGTTCCTCTTCAACTTCTGGCAAGGACGGAAGCCTAAAGACTTCGAAGCCCTGAAAGACACGCTGAAGGAGGACTACGGTACTACCCTGCCCGACGAGGACGTGCGCGAACGGTGTCACAAGGCCCTGAGTGCTATCCTGCACGACTACAGCCGTTTCAGCATCTCCACCATCGATGCCTTCTTCCAAACCGTGTTACGGAACATGGCCCATGAATTGGGATTAAACGCGCGTTTGCAAGTGGACTTGAACGACAAAGAGGTGGTGGACATAGCCGTTGAGACCCTTATTGAAAATCTGAACCGCGACGACAAGGACGTGTTGCCTTACCTGAAACAATACATCGAACAAAAACTCGATGAAGGATACTCGTGGGACGTGCGGCGCGAACTGAAACGAGTGGCGAAAATGCTCTTCCATGAGAAGTATCTGAAACGCTCGCTCGAAGCCACAAACAAGCCCTTCACCATCGAAAACATCACACAATACAAGAAAGAGCTCGACGAGGCAAGAGAGGAAATACTGAAACCCCTGAACCAAAGCCTGGAACTGATAGAACAGAAGGTAAAGAACACGGGCTTGGAATACGAAGAGCTCATTAGTAATGGAAGATTTGTAAGGGGTTATGTTGAGAATCTGAAAGCAGGCAAATGGGAGGTTAATTTCAACGCTACGCTTGAGAAAATGACAACAAGCCCCCTTAGTATGCTGAACGGCAAACTGCGCAAGGATGCCTCTATGCTGCCCGTAATCCAAGAACTTTCTCAACAACTTGCCAAACTGAGAGAACAGCATATAAAGGTAAAAAGACTTGCCAACGGCATTGATCTGGCTTTGGAAAACCTGGCACCTATGGGACTGTTGGAGACCATCGACAAGGAGGTAAGCCGACTGTCGAACGAACGAAACCGCTTCATGCTGGCACGAACACCCATCATGCTGAAACGAATGATCGACGGCAACGACTCCTCATTCATCTTTGAACGCATAGGCACTCGCTATCAAAACATCATGATCGACGAGTTCCAAGACACCAGCCGACTGCAATGGGAAAACTTCCGTGTGCTCTTGCTCGACAACCTCGCTTCAGGCGGGCTGAGCATGGTGGTGGGCGACATCAAACAAAGCATCTACCGATGGAGGAACGGCGATTGGCGCATACTGGCCGACTTGGAACAACAAGGACACAACGGCATAAAGCTCATACCCCACCCCCTTAACGACAACTGGCGTAGTATGGGAAACATCGTCGACTTCAATAACAATTTCTTCCCTATGGCGGCAGAGCAACTCGACACCCTCTCCAACGACGACGATATACACCTCATCGACTTCTACAACAAAGACGTAGTAAAGCAGCACGTTATGAAGCATGCCAATGAAGGTTATGTACGCATCTGCCTGAAACATTCCAAGGATAAGGAAGTCACGGACGCGTGGGAAGAGGAGATGCTGGCCGACCTTTGTCAGCAAGTGACCAACTTGCACACGCAGGGACTGCCATACAGCGAAATGACCATCTTACTTCGCAAACGCATTTACATCGAGCCCCTGATCAACTATTTTGCCGAACACATGAAAGGCGTGCAACTAGTGAGTGGCGAGGCTTTCCTGCTAAATGCATCTGTGGCCGTGAACATGATTGTCTGCGCCCTGCAGCTAGTCGACGACATCGAACGCGACCCCGTTGCTATGCGCTATCTGATGAAGCACTACCTCAGCGACGTGATGAAACAGAGGACAACGGAAAGCGACTATTGTCAAGCCGACTATCTCAACATACTGCCAGCAACATTCCTCGAGCAACTCAATAGTTTGCGGGAATTACCCTTATACGAACTTTGCGAAGCGCTCTATCGCATACTCTCCATCAACGAGATAGAAGGACAAGACGCTTACATCTTCACCTTCTTCGACGAACTCGCCACATACCTACGCGACAACCCTTCAGACATCCCTACCTTCCTGCAACACTGGAACGATCAGATGCAAACTGTGGCTATCCCCAAAAGCGAAGCCGACGGCATACGCATCTACACCATACACATGGCAAAAGGACTGGCCTTCCACACCGTGCTGATGCCCTTTGCTGAATGGACGATTGAGAAAGACCACTTCCGCAAAGATCCCGTTTGGTGCAAGGCCACAGAACCTCCCCTCTGCAACATAGGTACATTGCCCATCAAGTTTAGTTCGAAAGTCAAGGATTCAGCCTTTGACGTAGATTACTTCCACGAACACGCCAACCTGCGAGCCGACGAACTGAATGCACTCTACGTGGCCTTTACACGTCCGAAGGCAAACCTCTTCGTGTGGGGACTAAGTAAAGAGGAACTGACGAAGGGAAAAGACGGCCTCACCATCGCCGACCTCATATATGCAGTTCTCCAAAAAGAAAGCTACGAAGAAGGCAAACCCTCCGTCAACATTGGAGACAAGACTGACGAGATTGGGAAGGAAGAGGCATTGAGAATTGGGATGCACTCCTACGATGGGAATCTTTCCTTCCGGCAAAGCAATGAAGCGGAAGCATTCGTGCGTAAACAAACTCGGGTTGACGGAGAGGAAATTGACACTCAGCAACTCGACTACATCGAACAAGGAAAGCTTCTGCACTACATCTTCAGCAAGATAGAGACAGCCGACGACATCGACTACATCACAAGTCAGTTTGCAAGACAAGGATTGCTGAAGTCAGAACAACAACTTCAGCACGTACGCAAACTCGCCAGCAACGGACTCAGACACGAAAGGGTACAAGATTGGTTCTCGGGTCGCTATCGCCTCTTCAACGAACGAAGCATATTGGTGCCAGACGAGGAAACAGGAAAAATCAAGAAAAAAAGACCCGACCGTGTGATGATGGATGACCAACGCATCATCGTTGTGGACTTTAAGTTTGGAAAAGAGAACGAAGATTACATAACGCAAGTTGAGGAATACATGAACATCCTTCAAACAATGCACCCTAATAGGATTGTCGAAGGCTGGTTGTGGTATGTCTATAAAAACAAAGTTGTGAGGGTGAAAGCATGAGAACAAAACCATTTTTATATTACGTCGCCAAAGACTTGATTACACGATACGGCTACAACCTGTCGAACGTCACTATCGTCTTTCCTGGTAAGCGCGCACAGTTGTACATGAACTCGTTCCTGTCGCACATCGCACAGGGACCAGTGTGGGCTCCACGTTTCACAACCATCAGCGAACTCTTTCAGCAGTTCTCCAACCTGACACCAAGCGACAACATTATCAATGTATGTCGCCTCTACAAGATATACGCCGAACTCACACCAGAGCCCGATTCACTGGATAAGTTCTACGGTTGGGGCGAAATACTGATAAACGACTTCAATGACATCGACAAGCACATGGTGTCTGCCGAACAACTATTCACCAATGTGGCCGATCTTGCAGAACTTGACGACCTACGATACCTGACGAAGGAACAAATAGAGGCTCTCAAGCACTTCTTCTCAAACTTCGAGCCCGAACGCCAAACCGAAATTAAACGTCGATTCATGGCTATGTGGAAGATTATGCCACAAATGTATAGCCGTCTTAAAGATGAATTGCGAAAGGAAGGCCTGATGTATAACGGCGGACTTTATCGTGAGGTGGCGGAGAGGATTAATAATAAAGAAATAGAATTTAAAGATGACGTTTACTGCTTCGTAGGCTTCAACGTACTCGACGAAGTGGAGAAGGCTCTGTTCTCAGCCCTTCGCGATGCAGACAAAGCGCTTTACTATTGGGATTACGACAAGTTCTACGCTTCACAAGAGAGCTGTCATGAGGCAGGATACTTCATCCGACAAAACTTGAAAGAGTTTCCGCAGGCACTTAGTGACGACATTTTCGATAACTTGCTCGACAAAGATAAGGAAATCACATTCCTTTCCACTAACTCCGATAACGCACAGACACGATTCCTGCCACAATGGTTAGAGAAGCGTAAGGAGCAATTAGACTTTAACACAGCCATCATCCTATGTGACGAGACGATGACGAGAGCGGTCTTGCACGCCATTCCTGAAGGGATAGAGAATAATGTCACGATGGGATTTCCTCTGAACGACACAGCCATTCAAGGCTATTTCTCCGCACTCATCGACTTGCAAGTTGACGGATACGACCAAGGACTGAAACGCTTCCGCCCCACGCCTTTGGAACGATTGCAGAAGAATCCTTTCTTTGCCCACTTCCCACAAGCGTTGCTACCCTTGCAACATTACGATGAGAATCTTCCTCTCATCGATTGGCTCATACAAGCCATTGAGGCACTTGCCGCTACACTGGAAGAACCGCTCTACATCGAGGCAGCATTCCAACTTTATCGAATCCTCAACCAATTCCGTTGGCTCGTGACGGATGGTACCCTGAACGTGCAACCAGAGACATTGAGACGACTCATCCGGCAATCGATGTCCTCTGCCAGCATTCCCTTCCACGGAGAGATGGACGAAGGTGTACAAATCATGGGACTTCTTGAGGCTCGTAACCTCGACTTCACACACCTCATCATGCTTTCCGTAGGCGAAGGAATCATTCCACGACGCTCCAACGACGCCTCACTTATTCCTTACATCCTTCGTGCACACTTCGGTCTCGACACGACAGAACGACAAGATGCCGTCTACGCCTATTCATTCTATCGACTGCTTCAACGCGCACAAGACATCACACTTGTGTATAACGCTAATAGTAGTGGAACGTCACAACGAGAACAAAGCCGATTCTTGCGTCAACTGTTGGTGGAGACCCCGTTACACATCAAGCAGATGGTTTCGGAGAATGGGACACCAACCTTCCCCACTCCATTGGCTTCCATCGAGAAAGATGAGCGCACTATGGAGATATTACAAGCCAAGCGCTCGCTATCGCCTACCGCCATCAACCAGTACATCACTTGTCCGCTTCGCTTCTACTATCAGCAAGTGGCAAATCTGCGTATGCCTGACCGTCCCCAGGACGGGATAGACAATGCTCGCCTTGGTACAATCTTCCACGACACATGCGAAATCATATATAAACATCTTCGACATCTGACAGGACGCAAGCAAGTACTCCGAAGCGACTTCGACCAACTGTTCACTCCATTGCTTAATGCCTATCTCGACCTCATCTTCTGGGTCGATTACTTCCAAGGTGTGGAATATGACAGCTACAACCATCCAAAGGAACGTGAAGCCTTTATGACTCCCTTCGAGCAATGTTCAAGCCGAGAGGAATTGGGCAGAAAAGTGAGTATGCTTTATGATGGAAATGTCGAAAGCCACTTCACAGGTGTGAACATGATTATTCGAGATGTCATCTTGCAACTTGTCAGGAAGACGCTTCGTTGGGATATGGAACACACGCCCTTCACGATGTATGAAATGGAGCATAGCCACTATATACAATTCACTATTCCCTCTGGCGAGAAGAACATAAAGATAAGTATAGGAGGGCGCATTGACAGGATGGACATCATGCACGTCAACGGCCAAGAGGCATTGCGTGTTGTAGATTACAAGACTGGACGCGAAAAAGACAAGCCGACAACTATGGAAAACGTTTTCGTCGACAATCCAAAGAATAGCCACGCCTATTACATGCAAACCCTGCTTTACTCACTCATCATGAGCCGAGAGCAACAACTTCCTGTTGTCCCCTGCCTCTTCTATGTGCTCTCGGCTACAGACGCCGACCAATACAATCCTCAACTCTCTTTGGGAACACGCCCCATCAACGACATTCGTGATATAGCCGACGAATACACAGCAGTTCTGCAACGGGTGTTGGAAGAAATCTATAATCCAGAACTTCCTTTCCTGCCTACTGCACACAAGAAGGACAATTGTCAATATTGTGACTTCCGCCGCTTGTGTGGGAGGACAAATGAATAAATTTTATATTATATTTGCTTCGTTCGCCGTTTTTCACTAACTTTGCAGGCGCTTTAAGGATGGTTCGGTAGCTCAGTTGGATTAGAGCAGCAGCCTTCTAAGCTGCGGGTCAAGGGTTCGAGCCCCTTCCGAATCACAGAAAAAGAGAGGTTAATGCCTCTCTTTCTCATTTTTATCAAGAACTATTATCTTTTCAGGAATTTCCTTCCTTTACTTACATGCAGACCACGTTTCTTTGTCATTGGGCGTCCTGACAAGTCATAGGTTTGAGTAGGCGTCAATGCGTTTGAGATTGCTTGGACATCATCTGTATCAGGAAGACGCAAGAGAGAAAGTGAGGTCATGCTTACCCATTGTGCCGATGCATTATCTACGGAAGCCGACAAGGTGATGGTTACTTCACGACTCTCTTCAAGGGTGAAGGGCAGATAACGCCATTCCCATCCGCGACCTTTCCCTCCGTTGGCATACTGACCCGAAGAAGAGAAATTGGCTCGTCCACTTGTATCAATACCATAACCCCCATCTCCCTTTGTGGGAAAACGAACGCTGGCGTCATCAACGGTCATTTTTGCATCGACGGATGAGGAAGCACTGCGTCCGGCACACTTAAGCATATAATTGCCTGCAGGCAAAGTCACAGACTGTTTCATGCTCATACTCCACGATGTATTAGCCCATCCATCACGCTGTTCCCAATAAGAAGAGGTGGAAGAGCCGTCGTAATGTTGTCCACTCCTACTAGTTTGATTACTTGTAGTCCATGTTCCCAACAGCGTGGTTTGGTCATCGGTATAACAACTGGTAACATGTTCGTATTCGGCCACTTTCAGGTTCGCTATGGTCTGTTCCATCTCACTTATGGTCATTTGGTGACTGGAGTCTATAAGTTCCTTAAAACTGGAAACATCCACACCCAACTGTATTGCGTAATCAACTTCGCGCATCATTTCATTAAACACTTCCCGCCGATGTTTTTGTTCGAATACCGCCTCAAGGCGAGATACCTCAGTTCTCGTAAGAGGGATAACGGTTCCGTGTCTGGGAGTGAAGGCTCCACTGGTAACGGTGTTTTGCTTGAAGGTGAAATGCTCCAAGTCCGTGCTGGTGCAGAACTGATAGTATCCGCTTGTATAACAGTCGTACATAAGCACCCATGTCTTCCCATCGATAAGTTGGAACACTCCTGCACCCTCAACCGCCACATCGGTTTGTTGCAATTTGCCCGAAGGCTTACTCCATTGACTACCCTCCTGCCCAGCAGGCGCTGTCAGCTGAGTTGCCGTAACCTTACTGATACCTCCATCGTTCTCATTCTTATAGAAGCCGTGATACACCCCATCGTGAAAGACAATGTCCATGTCGATGGTCGAAGCACCACGATCGAACAGCAATGTAGGTTCGCCTTCAAGGTCGGTAAAGTCGTCATTGGCGTAGTTATAGAATACTTTGTCATAACGGACGACACCATCGTTGGTCAAAATGGAATAATATATCATATACTTGCCGGCAACAGGGTCGTAGATGGTCTCTGGTGCCCACACTCGTATGACATTGGCAAAAGTCGTACCCTTGTATTTATCAGGGAAGTGCACTGTTGAATGTTGCCAGTGGATGAGGTCTTTCGACTTCATGAGCACAATACCTCGGTTCGAGTTCCATCCTTCAACCGACTTCATGTCCGTACACACCATAAAGAACCATCCATCATGTGCGCGCAAGATGTGTGGGTCGCGAAGGCCTTTCTTTATGGATATCGTATCGTTAGCTAGCACACGATTCCCGCCATTCATGGGTGTATAGTCGAAACCATTATCCGATATGGCATAATAAATGGTCTCTTCCGTGTTCGAAGGAAAATAGACGAACAGATAATTGGTCATGGGTTCCTGAGCCATCATAGCCATAGAAACCAACAACGTAAGCATGAAAGAATAGCACCGTTTCATAGCAAAATTATTAGTGTTTGTGGACAAAGGTACAAATAAAT
>JAGCVH010000009.1 GCA_017962495.1 Bacteroidaceae bacterium | reverse complement strand
TTAACTATTATCTCTAAACTATTAACTATTATCTCTAAACTATTAACTATTATCTATCAACTCTTCACGTCCTTCAGGTCTCCCAGATGATAGTATCCAAACATGCGGTCTTCCATCCATTCGTTGGCCTCCTCAGGCGTCATCTTCCATCCCGAACTGCATGTACTTACAATCTCGACAAGACTGCTGCCCTTGCCTTGCAAGGAATACTCGAAAGCCTTGCGCAGAGCCGCCTTAGTGCGACGGATGTAAGCCACTTTGCTTACAGCCTGCCGAGTGACGAAGCAAGTGCCTTCGAGGGTGGCTGCTATCTCGGTAATCTTCAAGGGGAATCCGTGCAAGTCGGCTTGGCGTCCGTAGGGGCAGGTGCTCGTCTTCATTCCCATCAGCGTGGTAGGAGCCATCTGGCCTCCCGTCATTCCGTATATGGCGTTGTTGACAAAGATGATGACGATGTTGTCGCCACGATTCAGGGCGTGAATGGTTTCTGCCGTTCCTATGCAAGCCAGGTCGCCATCGCCTTGATAGGTAAATACCAGATGGCCAGGCCATAGGCGTTTGGCAGCACAAGCTACGGCAGGAGCTCTTCCGTGAGCCGCCTCTATCCAATCGATGTCGATATAGTTGTAGGCAAATACGGCACATCCAACGGGGGAGATGCCTATGGTTTTTTCTTCGAGACCCATCTCGTCGATGATTTCTGCAATAAGTTTATGCACCACGCTGTGGCTGCACCCCGGGCAGTAGTGCATGGGGTTGTCGTTGAGCAGGCGTGGTTTCTTGTAAACGAGGTTTTCGGGTTGTATGATATCTTGATTAGTCATGATTCCTTAAAACATAAATCTGATGAAGAACTCCACTATCTTCAGCACCATACCGGCTGCAATAATGGAGAGTCCTGTAACATGGCGGTCGGGATAGGCAAAATAGATGGCAATGCCTATTAATGCAAGTATCATGAAGGCTATGTTCAGGATTTGACGTATGCGTTCGGTGTTGTGATTGCCACCACGCTTCTTGCGTATGCGTTCCAACTCGCGTTGCTGTTCGGCAAGCATTTCGTTGACGTCTTCCATATCTTCTTATTTTATTCTTTTAATTTGCTCTACAATCTCCTCTGGCGTGGGAACTATGCCTCCCATGCGTCCGTATTGATGAACGGGACAGCGTCCCTCCACAGCAAGGCGTATGTCCTCTACCATCTGTCCTGCATTAATCTCAAGACTGAGGATGGCCTTGACGCGAGTCGACATTTCCCTGATGGCTTCCGTGGGGAAAGGCCATAGGGTGATGGGGCGAAGCATTCCCACTCGCAAGCCTTCCTGCCTGCAGAGTTCGATGGCTTTGTGTGTGAGACGGGATGCTGAACCAAAGGCAACGATAAGGATGTCGGCGTCTTCTGTCAGGTATTCATCATAACGAACTTCCTTTGCCCTAATCTCTGCATACTTCTTCTGCAGATGCACGTTATGGTCTTCCATAATGTGGGGGTCGAGTTCGAGGGAGGTGATGATGTTGTTCTTGCGTCCTTTCTTTCCTGTTATTGCCCAAGGGCATTGCTGACGCACTTCTTCGTCGGTGCGACGAGGCTTGAAGGGTGGCAATACCAACTTCTCCATCATTTGTCCGATAACGCCGTCGCTAAGCATGATAACTGGAGTGCGATAGCGGAAAGCCAGTTCGAAACTGAGGTCGACAAAGTCTGCCATCTCCTGCACACTTGCCGGTGCAAGCACGATGACGTTATAGTCGCCGTTGCCGCCTCCTCGTGTGCTTTGGAAGTAATCGCTCTGACTGGGCTGGATGGTGCCAAGTCCTGGGCCTCCACGCTGTACGTTGACGATGAGACCTGGAATCTCTGCACCTGCCATGTATGTGATGCATTCCTGCATCAAGGCTACGCCTGGACTCGACGAAGAGGTCATTACTCGTTTGCCGACACTGCCTCCGCCATATACCATATTGATGGATGCCACTTCGCTTTCTGCCTGCACCACTACCATTCCTGTGGTCTCCCAAGGCTTCTCGACGGTAAGCGTCTCCAGTATCTCGCTTTGGGGTGTTATGGGGTAACCGAAATATCCGTCGCATCCACACCTGATAGCAGCATGGGCCACGGCTTCATTACCCTTCATGAGCAGTATTTCTTTGTTCTTTTCTTCCTCCATGTTCATTATCTTTTACGATAAACGGTAATGCATCCGTCGGGACATACGATGGCACAACTCGTGCATCCGGTACACATGCCTTCGACGACTTGCTCGGCAAAAGGATAACCTTTGCGATTCACGCTTTTCGGAGTTAATCGTATGATGTGCAGAGGACAGGCCACAGCGCAAAGGTTGCATCCCTTGCAACGTTCCGTATCAACTACAATTGCTCCTCTCATTCTTCTATGTTAAATTAGGGGTTATACATATCCTTGCATCGGTAGGACAATATGTTATCCAGCATCTGCTTTGCCTTGACGGCAGGCGATGCGGGGTCAAGCGATATGGCTTCGTTGTAACACTCTATGGCGTGTTGCCAGTCGCCTTGCTGACGGTATTTATTGCCCAACTGATAGTATTGTTCGGCTTCGCTCTGTTGTTGCAGAGTACTCATGCTTTAGTTTTCTCTAACAGCAATGCGTATCTTTTGAGCGGGAACGGATGCCGGTACTTCGAAAGCGTCCATAGCTGCATCGAACAGTTCTTCTGCGCGGTCCACTGTCTTGCGACGGAACTTGCCACTCTTGGGATAGAGCTTTGTCTTGTCCTTGTTCAATGCCTCTTTATCGCTTATCCACTCTTCGGCTTTGAAGAGCATGCCGTTGTTGCCTTCCATGTCCTCGCTGTAGTAGTAAGTGATGTTGCTGATAGAGAGCGTAACTTTGTTGCCGCTGGTGATAGCCTTTATCTGATAGCGGAATCGGGTACGATCGAGGAAGAGGGGCTTCTTCTTGAAGACCATCCACTCGCATACACGAGCCACAATGCTGTCTTGGTTCTCTCCCAATATACGTGCGTAGTTGCCGGGAGCAGGTATCGACTCATCCACTAACTTGCCAATGAAGCGGCTCATGATTGCCGAAACTTCTTGCTGGCTCTTTCCTTGAACACTGAACGACTTGGTGAAGGTGACTATTCCATCTTGCTCGGGAACTGCACCTGCCAGATACTTGGTGTCGTCTGCTGCTGTTGCGCTAATGGCAACCATCATTAATGCACTGAAAATAAATTTCTTCATCATAATATATATTGTTTTGTGTTATTCGTAACGTAGGGCTTCGATGGGGTCCATCGTTGCTGCCTTGTGGGCAGGCAGATAGCCAAACACGAGGCCTATAAGTGCGCAGACTCCGAAACTTACCAACACGCTCCACAGGGGAACGGTGGCAGGGAAGCCGATAGCTTGTGCTCCCCAGGTGAATAAGTATCCGAGACCTACGCCGATGACGCCTCCGGAGAGGCTAATCATGATACTCTCGAGCAGGAACTGCCTACTGATGTCGATGCCTCTTGCGCCTACCGACATGCGAAGGCCTATCTCCTTCGTGCGTTCCGTAACGCTAACCAGCATGATATTCATGATGCCGATGCCTGCTACCAATAGTGAGAAGGCTGCTGCTACCACAAGCACGGTCTGCAGGGTGGTCATGGTACTCGACATCGTCTCCATCATCTCCTGTTGAGAACGTATGGTGAAGTCGTTGTCGTCTTCTTCCTTAATCTTGTGATTCCTGCGCAGGATGGCTGTCAGTTCGTCGATGGCATCATCGCTTAATTCCTCTCGCAAGGCACTAACGACAATGCTGTTGAAGTACGTCTGTGCGGCAATGCGCTTCATCACGGTGGTGTAGGGGGCAATCATCACGTTGTCCTGGTCCATACCCCAAGAGTTGTAGCCCTTCGACTTCAGTATGCCGATGATGCGGAACGGAATGCTTTTGAAGCGAATGGTCTTGCCTACGGCATCATAGTTCTTGTCGCCAAAGAGTTCTTCCACTACTGTGGTTCCAACGACGCAAACCTTTGAGCTCTTTTTGATGTCTTCCTCCGTGAAGCAGAATCCGTCCTTAATCTCCCAGAGCTTAATGTTGAGGTACTCGGGACTCTCGCCATAGACCGTCGTATTGGTGTTCTTGGCACCATAGATAACTTGTCCGGCGGCAGTCACTTCTGGGCTTACATGGGTGATGAGCTTTGCCTCTTGCTGTATGGCTTCGTAGTCTGCCATCTTCAGCGTCTGCATGGCCGACGGGTCGAGCCTGACACCACCACGCATCTCTCCTCCAGGTCGGATGGTGAGCAAGTTTGTTCCCATCTTCGAGAGGTCTTTTCTGATGCTTTCCTTCGAACCTTGTCCGATGGCCATCATAGTGATGACAGCTGCCACACCTATAATGATACCCAACGTGGAAAGCAGGGTTCTCGACTTATTGCTCATGATGGCCGTTATGGCCACCTTTAATAGATTGGTTAGGTTCATTTGTGTGTCTTAGTCGTCTTGTTTGGGCAGAGCGGCAAGGGCATCTGCTGCATTCAGTATGTTGTCATTCTCAACGTCGCTGCAAATCTTTCCGTCGCGCAACATGATATTGCGACTGCTGTATTGGGCAATATCGGGGTTGTGGGTGACGAAGATGATGGTGCGTCCCTGACGATGGAGTTCTTGGAAGAGGACAAGTATTTCGAAACTTGTGCGTGTGTCCAGGTTACCCGTTGCTTCGTCGGCCAGGATGACAGCAGGATTGTTGACCAGAGCACGAGCAATAGCCACACGTTGCATCTGACCACCGGACATCTGGTTCGACCTGTGTTCGAGGCGGTCGCCAAGTCCAACAGATTTCAGTGCCTCGATAGCGGCCTCGCGGCGTTGCTTGGCCGAGTAAGCACTGTTGTACATAAGTGGAAGTTCCACATTCTCCACAGCCGTCGTCTTTGCGAGCAGGTTGTAGTTCTGGAAGATGAATCCTATCTTGCGATTGCGCAATACGGCTCTTTCGCGTCGGCGCATTTTCCTTACAGGCACTCCGTCCAGAATGTATTCGCCACTCGTAGGCGTGTCGAGACATCCAAGCTGGTTCAACAGCGTTGACTTGCCCGAACCTGACGTACCCATAATGGTTACGAACTCGCCTTCATGAATCTTAAAACTCACTCCGCGCAAGGCTTTGACGATTTCACTGCCTACGTGAAAGTCGCGTCTCACGTCCTGCAGTTCTATAACCACTTTCCTTTCTTTGTCAGCCATCATTAATTCTTATTCCAATGACACTTAGGTCTTATTCATTTGCACCTTAGGTTCGATTTGTTTGCACCTTAGGTCTTATTCGTTTGCACCTTAGGTTCGATTCATTTGCACCTTAGGTTCGATTCTTTTGCGCCTTAGGTTCGATTCTTTTGTACCTTAGGCCTTATTTCCGAACGCCTATGGCTTATTCACGAAGGCCTAAGTCTTATCAATTATTCCTTGGCCTGTTGTTTGCTGCGTTCCTGTTTCTGCGTTGCGGCATGAAGGGGCTTCCGCCTGAAGCCTGTTCCAATTCAGGCTCCTCGCCGCCTTGTACGTCGGTCAGCACCTCAAGGCCTTCCTTTCCACCGCGAGTAATCTGCGTGAGCGTGCCGTTAGTCATTCCTGTCTCCACGGCTATTGCCTTGATGTTCGTCCCTTCTTTCACCCACAACTTCTCACGGCCTTCGACGTCGGTAATGGTTTCCCCTTCGTTGAGCATAGCCTCGTTAGGTCTGAAACGCAAGGCTTTGGAGGGTACTGCAAGCACGTCGTGGAGTTCGAGGGTGAAGATGGTGACGTTAGCCGTCAAGCCTGGCTTCAGCTTCAGGTCGTTGTTTGGCGCACTGATGACTACCTCGTAAGTGACAACATTACTTTCTGTGGTTGCCTGCTGGCGCACTTGTGTGACAGACCCCTCGAATATGTCGTTGGGGAAAGCATCTACGGTGAAGGTCACTCGCTGGCCTTCCTTCACTTCGCCTATATCAGCTTCGTCGACATCCGCAATTACACGCATGTTGGTCAGGTCCTGAGCAATCTTGAACAGGGTAGGCGTGTTGAAGCTTGATGCAACGGTTTGTCCCTCTTCCACCTCCTTCGAGAGGACGACGCCATCAATAGGGCTGGTGATGGTCGCATAACCAAGGTTGGTCGTTGCACGCCTTACGCTCTCACGTTGTTGTGCAACTGTTTGCTGTGCGCGAACATAGCTCAGGCGGGCCTGGTCGTAATCGTTGGCGCTGATGAGCCCTTGGTCGAAGAGGTTCTTGTATCGTTCATAATTGGCCTTCTGGTAATCGAGGTCACTCTGGGAACTGCGCAAGTTGGCCTGAGCACTTGCCAAGTCGCTAAGCAGATTGGTGCGGTCGAGCTCGGCAATCACTTGTCCTGCCTTCACCACGCTATTGTAGTCGACATACAACTTGCTCACGATACCGCTCACCTGCGTACCAACGTCCACACTTGTGACGGGTTCTATGGTGCCAGTAGCCGTAACGCTTGTGGTCACGTTTTGCTTTTCCACTTTCGCTGTGGTGTACTTGAATTCTGCCTTTGGCTTGCAACCAACCATCAGAAGCCCTGCAAGCGCTACAAAGAATAGCCTTTTCATATACTTATTGTGTTATTTTGTTTCTTACTTTATGACGATTTACATGTCGATGATGTCTCCTCCGTAGAACTTCAGCAACTGCATATTGAGCAGGGTCATGTACTTGCTCTGCAACACGTCTTGCTTGGCGCTGATGAGGTTGTCATAGCCTTGGCGCAGTTCCACGATGTTCTTCAGTCCGTTGCGGAATTGGGCGTCGAGCAGCTCGTAACTTGTTTCGGCACTCTCCACCTTTGCCTTTGCCGAGAGGAAGCGTTGCTGATAGCTGTTGGCGTTCAACCAATAGTTCTCAATCGTGCTTGAGAGTGCGTTCTTCTTGTCCTGCAAGTCGAGTTCGCTGTTCAGTTTCTGCAGCTTCGCCTGCTCTACAGCGCTTCTGTTTCGGCGGTTGTCGAAGATGGGGACACTCACGTTCACACCACCACTCAAGTTCACGTTCTGCTTCATCTGCTTGCCCACTCCGTTCGGACTGGCGCTATAGTGGCTGTCGCCTGCGCTTGCGCTCAAACCGATGTTGGGATAATAGCCTCGACGTGCGATATCAATATTCATGTTCGCCGCATCGATGCTCAACTCGGCACTACGTATTTCAGGACGCGTGGCAAGCGCTTGCTCGTAGATGCTTTGAGCCGATGGGATGGGGGACAGCACCTGCTCGTCGCTTGGCACATTCCCTGCAACATCGAAAGGCGAAGAAATGTCTAACTCCAACAAGGCCTTCAACTGCCTCTTGTAGTTCTGTATCTGGGTTTCCGTGCTGACAATATCGAACTCGGCACTCTTCCATTGTGCTTCCAACTGAGCCACGTCGGCTTTCGACATCTGGCCTTGGCGCTGCATCTCTTGTCCGCGTTCGTACTGCTTCTTAGCCGTTTGTGCAAGTTGCTCGTTCACTTTCTTGGCCTCAGTGCTATAAAGGATCTGCACGTATAGCTGGGCTATCTGTTCCTGCAGGCTCTGTTCGCTCTGCTGGGTACCCAATTCTGTGATTTGGTTTTGCAACTTTTGTGCTTCAATATTCTTTTGGTTTATGCCTCCGTTCCATAGTGTCCAACTGGCGTTTAACCCATACGAACCAGACTCCGTCACCTTTTTCGAGGTGTTTGTAACCTGACCGTTCTGCACGATAGCCGTGTTTTCCTCGAAGGGACGATAACCGACACTCTGGCTTGTGGCAAATGAAAGACTGGGTAAAAGTGCAGCCTTGTCTTGCTTCAGGCTTACTTCTCCCAGTTCCTCACTTACGCGGCTTTTGCGTATCTGGATATTGTTCTCCAGCGCATAGTCGATGCATTGGCGCAAAGTCCACCTTTCTTGCCCAGTGACAGAAAGTGCGGATAAGCATATCGAGATTAAGAGTAAGTATTTCTTTCTCATTACATTACATATTTTTATTTAATGGCCGACAAAGATAACCATTTTTTGTGTAATGACAAAGAAGTAAACTTTATTTAACAAAGTTCTAATCAAAATTATAGGCCTTCATATAGTCGATGAGCGCCCTATAATCTTCCGCTTGGGACAGAAGTGTAAGGTTGCCCACAAGGAAGAATTGGTTTCGAGCTCGCGTAACGGCGACATTCAGTTTGCGGTCAATAGGGCTTCCGTCCGTTACAACAGGGGCTGAGAGGATGGAAACTTGATAGGGCTGGCTCACGACTGTGGAGAAGAGTATGATGTCGCGCTGGCTTCCTTGATAGCGTTCGACGGTGTCGATGGTGATGGATTCGTATTGGGGAATGTCGAGGCGGGCGAGTTCCTGTCGTATCTGTGCTATCTGACCTCGGAAAGGCACAATGATGCCGATTGCACTATCGGGCGTCCAGGGTTGCCCAGCTTGTTTGTGGAGGTTGTACAAGCATTGGACGATGCTTGCTATAGTCTGAGCCTCAGGTTGGTTAATCTTATTGTTGCCGATAGTATAATCTTTCTTGACGTTAAAGCAACCCAAGCGATGGGTAGCCAGATAAATGAGCAAGGGGTCGGCATTGCTGGAAACCTTCCAAGGAAGCGGTTCTGTCTGGTGGGGTAGAGGCGCCACTTGCAGACGGTCTTCATAATAGCGGTTGGCCACAAATGCATTGATTTCGGAGTGCATGCGCCCTTGGCGTTCCAGCATCTCTTCCTCTCCTTCGATTTTGCCTTCACGAATGAGCGTGTGAAGGCGCTCGAAGAAGGAGTTTCGACAATCCGTGAGACCTATCTCACGCAATAGTTCGCTCTTCACCTCACTTACGCTTGAGGGTTGGACAACAACGGCAGGCAACTGCTTCTGGTCGCCTATCATCACCCATCGGGGAGAGGCATCAAGCAGGGGTAAAAGCTGGGGCTCGAGCACTTGGGAAGCCTCATCAAGGTAGGCGGTACGGAAGTGCTTCAGTTTGCGAAGATTGGTTGCACCTGCAAGACTCGTAACTGTCCCGCACACCAAACGTATGGGTTGAAGGCGTTCGAGCACTTGTTTACGATTGGAACAATCTGCAATCAGGTTTCGCAGTAACCTATGTCTGTATGGCTTTTCGCATGATGTCTCTTGTCCGATGCGAACATATTCAGGTGAACCGGGCAAAGACTCTAGCATCTTGCAAATCTCGTCCACTGCGCGGTTGGTATAGGCCATAAGCAACATGTTCCCTTCTCCTTCCAATCCCTCTTCTACCATCTTGCGCAAGGCAACGCTGGTCTTTCCGCTTCCGGGCGGGCCTATCAGCAATTTGACGTCGATGGGTGGCGACATAGGAGACAGACCTGAAGCAAGATAAGCATAGAGTCCGCTGTATTGTTGAGCAAAGATGCCGTCGCCGTGCGAGGATTCGATGGCGTATAGACCATCTTCCTTAATAAAGAAAACGTCGCGTTGGGGAAAGATGAGACGCAGAAGCAGGGTGTCAGGCATGAGAGTTTCCACCTGACATCGAATGGAACGACGGTTCGTGATGTTATCGCCTTCGCTTTCCCGCTCATAGAGCAGGACGGAGTCGTTTTCTCGGAAGTTGGGCTGTCCTTGATTGTCTGGCTCGAAGTGGGCTTCGATGTGGGTGAGCATACCTCGCTCGTTGACAATAGGTTGTAGGTGGAGGTCGGTGATGATGTTTCCTTGTATGAGTTTCGTCTCATCGTCGCACAACCACGCTTGGGCAAATCCTCTATCGCTATCGGGCCTGTTTTCGCCCACTTTCGCATGGAATTGTTCTCGCTCGAGGAATGCCACCATCGTGCAAAAGTAATCGAAGGCGAGTGGCGAAGCGCCTTGTATCGTACCAAGGAACTCCTGAACCCTGGGTCGGACGTAATCTTGATAGAGTTTCCCTGTGCTATGTAACGGATTGAAATCTTCTTCCTTCAGCGAAAGCAGGAACTCCTTCGGGTTCTCTCGAAGCATGCGGTTGACGTGTATGATGCCGTTTCGCATGTTCAGGGCTTCCACGATTGCTTGTTGCCCAAGCCTGATGTCGTAGATCTGAGGATAACGGGAGTAAAGCAAAAGCGTGCGAATCTGACTCCTCGACTTCCCGAGATTGTAATGCAGAACTTCCTTATACAGAGCCATCTGCCAAGCATGTTCGAGCTTGAAGGTGTTGTGGAATTCGTCGCGCTTGCCTCCTTTTAACTCCACAATGGTATCTTCATTTCTTGTCAGCAAGTCCATGCGCCCTTGCAATCCTAAAAGCGGACAGAAAAAGTTGGGCTCAAGCAAAGCTCCATCCTCGACTACGTTGATGCCTGTTTGGGGGAAGATGTCCTTGACAACGCGATTGATATTCTTGTGTTGCTCATGACATTGTGCGAAGAATTTTTCATCTATGCCTTCCAACGTGCAATAATTGAGTGCGTAGTCTTGGAAACTCTTCCTCATGGAATCGAGAAACGAGTCCTCAGATCGTACAGCATCGTCAAGGAACTGGTTGGCGGCATTACCCAGTTGGATGGCCAGCGTCTCCTCGCGAGGCAGGAACTTGTTCATGAGATAGTGCAAAGGCGAGTTCCCGTAATCCTTCACGCATTGACAAACTGCTGTGATATCAATCAGGTAATCGGGTTCGAGGATGATGAACTTCGGACATAATTGTTTGTCCTCGTTTATATTGATATCCAGCAGGTTAAGTGTGGCGAAGGGATAGAGTTGCTCCTTGAGACTCCATTCGCTTCCATACTTTACCACTTGTTTTTCTCCGTATTCGTCGAACCCTTGAATGGTGTTCCCATCCCATTCCGAAACGGTAAGTCGCAGGTGTTGGCCTGTTTCCAATGCTTTGCCTTCCCATGCTCGCCATTTCTTAGGCAAGATGTCGGCAATTGACAGAGGAATGGGTTCGTTGTAGAACTCGGCAATTGCTTGGCAGAGAGCCTTTGCGTCATAGAAAAAGTCCTCTTGTTCGGGAAGGAACGAACCCTCGTTCGCCTTCCTTATGTTGCCATATAGAATACAAAGCGACTTATGGTCGAGATTGTATCTTTTGCACAGAAGATAGATACGGGGAATAAGTCCGTGATAGGCGATGCTGTCTCCCTCTGTCCTTTCCTTGAGGGCTCTGTCGAGCAAGCGCCCTAGACGGCGATACCTGATGATTAAGTCTTCGTTTGCCGTGAGTAATGCCCGAATCTCCTGATATAAGTCATTGGCGTAGTTCATACGGAATCGGTGGGAGTGGGGGCAGGTTTGTCGTTAAGCCCGTTTAATAGGTCGGGACGCTGAACTTGGGTAGGATGTTTCGAGTGCTTCGAGGGTTGTGGCGTGCTGGCCTTGCTATAATTGCGAGCCTTTCCGCAGTACTGTCCCCAACGATCCATGATATTTCGCACATAACCATAGGTTTCACTCCCTCGCAGATAACCCGACGTGACCACGGGATCGCGATAGTATTGCGGTTCGCTTAAGTGCAGGATGTAAGGCTCAACATCGCGCCAAGCCTTTTCGTTTCGCCCATGCTTTCTGGCGAGAGCCATAGCGTCGCGCACATGATTTACTCCTCCGTTGTAGGCCGCAAGGATAAAGGGAATGCGAGACGATTGCCCAGGAATATCGGCAAAAGTTTGGTTCAATTCCTTCAAATACCTTACGCTAGCTTCGATATTGGTCTCAGGGTCAAAGATGTTACCGGTTACACCCAGATGTGCGGCAGTTCCCGGCATAATTTGCATAAGTCCTTGAGCCCCTGCCCAAGAAACGGCCCTCGGGTCGAAAGCAGATTCCTGATAGCATTGTGCTGCAAGCAATCGCCAATCCCAACCGATGGCTGATGCGTGGCGCTGGAGTAGGGCGTCGTATTGACATATTTGTCCTGTACTTGCATTAAGCATTACAGGTCTTGCTTGCCGTTGTACGGCAACTGTTGCTTTAGGACGGTTCTTGAATTGTTGTACTAGTTCCGGCGAATACCAGTCGTTGATAGATTGAGCCAGTTGGCTTGCTTCTTGATGAACGAGCCATCCGTTCTCACATTGTATAGTTCCCGGAGAGGAGGGTAATTGCATAGTTGCGATGTCGACTTCTCTATTTTGCAAGCGATTGAGAATCTCAGCCGTATCGTGTGCAACCTCCATTCGAAGGCGTGCTCCAATCTGGTGCGCGTAGGCTTCTGCAAGGTCGTTTTGAAACCCGAATCCTTTTCCTCTAAACTCAAAATAAGTGTCAGGTCCTGAAAGAGTTATGCATATTAGTTCACCTGATTCTTCAATATCTCTTAAATCATAAGCATAAGACATGGAATCGGCTTCCTCCGTATCGTTGAACACAGAAGAAAGTCTTTCTTCCTCGTTCTTGTGACAGGCTACAAGGAAGAGACAGTTCAGAAGGATTAAATTTGTCCGGGACGTAGGCGATGGATAATGTAGGTTCGCATAATCTCGATAGCCTTCGAATTGTTTCCGCCTTGAGGAATGATAAGGTCGGCATAGCGCTTTGTAGGCTCAATGAATTCCTCGTGCATAGGCTTCAATACTTCAAGGTAGCGGTCGATGACCATTTGTGTTGTGCGTCCTCGTTCTACGGTATCTCGTTGTATGACACGAATCAGTCGCTCGTCGGGATCGGCATCAACGAATATTTTCAGGTCCATCAGATTGCGCAGTTCTTTCTTAAACAGAGCCATGATACCCTCGATAATGATAACCTCGCATGGCTCTACATGTACGGTTTCGGCCTGTCGGTTGCTTTCTATGTACGAATAGGTGGGTTGCTCGATAGATTTTCCATTGCGCAGTTCCTCGATTTGATGGGTCAGCAAATCCCAGTCGAAGGCATCTGGATGGTCAAAGTTGATGCGCCTGCGCTCTTCCATCGTCAGGTGTGTGGTGTCGTTATAGTACGAGTCTTGTGGAATGAGTGCAATCTTGTCGCCGGGCAAAGCCTCAACGATTTTCCTGACTACAGTGGTCTTTCCACTACCTGTTCCTCCTGCAATTCCTATGATGTACATGGGTCGTTATATTTTTAGTTTGTTTAGTAGTTCTGTGTTTATACGTTTGATGCGTTCATTGGTCTGACGGAAGTCGTTCTGGATATCGGTCTTCAGTCTGTCCATCTCGATTTGCATGTTGTTGTATATGTCTGTGAAAGTACTGAACAAGGGTAGTGCAATCTTTTGTTCTTGCGTGTTCACGACTACGTTAATGCCTTTGCTTACAAGCTCCACGTCGATGTCCGTTCCGCATTGCATCGGGTCGCCGTCGTAGTGTACTACACCTGGCTCTTCCCTGTGGATGTGGACACGCTTGCATTGGAAGGTTCGTGTGTGGCTGTTTTTGTCGATAGTCTTGTTCAGAAGTTGCATGACCACTTGTGGCGCCTCCAGTAGGTTGAAGGGTTCAAGTATAGTCACATCCATTAGCCCGTCGTTCATCGATGCCGCAGGTGCGATGAACACGTTGTTGCCATACTGACTGGCATTGGCACAAGCAATGAGGAATGCTTCGTAGGTTTGTTCTTGCCCGTCGATGCTGATATGATAGGTCTCGGGCTTATAGGTTAATCCTTCCTTAAGGGTATTATCGACATAGGTAAGCAGTCCTCGCTTTCCTGCTTCGGCAAACTTCTGGCTGATGAAGGCATCAAAGCCGATACCACAGGTGCAGAAGAATGGTTGACCATTGATTTTGCCGTAATCCAGCGTTTCAATGGTGCATTCCGCTAAGATCTTCAGCGCGCCGATGGGATTGATGGGGATGAAGAGATGACGCGCAAGGCCATTACCGCTTCCGCAAGGGATAATGGCCAGTGCCGCAGGAGTATGCACCAGCGAGCGTGCTACCTCGTTGACTGTTCCGTCTCCGCCCACAGCAACAACGATGTCGAAACCTTCTTCCACCGCTTCTGTTGCAAGCAAGGCAGCATGTCCCGAACGCTCTGTAAACACCATATCGTACTCAAACCTGTCGGTAGTGAGATATTCGGGGATGAGTTTCACAATGGAGTCTTTTCCTCGAGTACCCGAAATGGGGTTTACAATAAATCTTACACGTCGTCTCATAGCTCAGCCGACAAAGATAACTAATAATTGCGAAATACCTATTATGAATTATTATTTTATAGCACAGCGCTACATTTTTTTAACTATTAATTTCCTCCTTTTAATTAATTATTGTATCTTTGCAGCCTGTATTGAAGAAATATTATGGGATTATTACAGGAAAAACTATCACATTACACTCTGCCACAGGAATTTATGGCGCAGGGTATCTATCCTTATTTTCGTGAAATAGAAGGCAAACAAGGCACAGAAGTCATTATGGATGGCAAGCGTGTGCTTATGTTCGGCTCTAATGCTTATACTGGTTTGACGGGTGATCAGCGCGTTATTGATGCTGGTTGTGCTGCTATGCAGCAGTATGGTAGCGGATGTGCCGGAAGCCGTTTCTTAAATGGAACACTCGACATTCATGTTCAGTTGGAGAAAGAGTTGGCCGAGTTTGTAGGCAAGGAAGAGGCTTTATGCTTCGCTACTGGATTTACCGTTAATAGTGGTGTCATCAGTCAGCTCGTAGGCAAGAACGATTACATCATCTGTGACGATCGCGACCACGCTTCCATTGTCGACGGACGCCGTCTGTCCTTTGCCACACAACTGAAATATAAGCACAACGATATGGCTGACCTGGAGAAGCATCTCCAGCGTTGCGAGCCAGATGCTATTAAGTGGGTGATTGTGGATGGTGTATTCTCTATGGAGGGCGACCTTTGCAAATTGCCTGAGATTGTGGAACTTAAGAAGAAGTATCCCGGTACTGCCATTATGGTTGATGAAGCTCACGGATTAGGAGTCTTCGAACGTCAGGGTAGGGGTGTTTGTGACCATTTCGGATTGACGAAGGATGTGGACCTCATCATGGGTACATTCTCTAAGTCACTGGCTAGCATCGGAGGCTTCATCGCTGCAGACTCGAGCATCATCAACTGGTTGCGTCATACCGTTCGCACCTACATCTCTCTGCCAGCTGTACGCCTGCTGCCACTGCTGCCGCACGCGAGGCTTTGCACATTATTCAGCAAGAGCCTGAACGCTTGCAGGCTTTGTGGGATGTTACCAATTATGCGCTTGGACGTTTCCGTGAGGAAGGCTTCGAGATTGGCGACACAGAAAGCCCCATCATTCCGCTTTATGTGCGTGATACGGAGAAGACGTTCAAGGCCGTAGCTATGGCCTTTAACGAGGGCGTCTTCATCAATCCCGTCATTCCTCCCGCTTGTGCTCCTCAGGACACGCTTGTGCGCTATGCACTTATGGCTAATCACACCCATGAGCAGGTGGATGAGTCGGTGGTGAAACTAAAGAAAGTATTTAAGGAACTCGAAATCCTTTGATTGATTTAACGAAACTTGGAATCGACGGGCTGAATGCCATGCAGCAAGATGCTGCACAGGCTTTTCGTCGACATGATAGCTTGGTCTTGCTTAGTCCTACGGGAAGCGGCAAGACCTTGGCTTATTTATTGCCTTTGCTTGAATCGCTCAACGCTAAGGTGGAGGAGGTTCAGGCTTTGGTGATTGTGCCAGGTCGCGAACTGGCTATGCAGACGGTTGCTGTTGCTCGGCAAGCCAATGCCGACATTCGTCCCCTTGCTGTATATGGTGGGCGCCCAGCTATGGATGAACACCGCACTATACTCGGAAGCAAACCGCAGCTTATTGTCGGCACTCCAGGTCGCCTGCTTGACCATTTGACTAAGGGAAATATCGATTCGAGTACCGTCCGAACGCTCATTATCGACGAGTTCGACAAATGCTTGGAGTTGGGTTTTCGCGAAGAGATGACAGCAATCTTCTCCCATCTGCCCAACGTGACGAAGCGCATGTTGCTTTCTGCTACTGACAATCCTGAGATTACGCGCTTTCTGCCCGAATATCGACGACTCGACTATCTCGATGATTCCGTAAGCGAGCGCATACAGGAGTGGCGAGTTGATTCGCCTCAAAAGGACAAGTTGGAGACTCTGGATAAGCTGCTTCGTGTGTGCGGACAGGAGAGTTCACTCGTGTTTGTGGGCTTTCGCGAGAGTGCGGAAAGGGTAGGGAAGTTCCTGCACGAGCAGGGCTTCTATGCTTCGATTTTGCACGGAGGACTTGAACAACGCGATCGTGAGCGTAACCTCTTTCGCTTCGTCAGTGGTTCATGCAACATATTGGTAAGTACTGATTTGGCAAGCCGAGGTCTCGACATTCCCGCTTTGGATAATGTAATTCATTATCATTTGCCACTATCCGAGGATGTGCGTACTCATCGTAATGGGCGTACTGCCCGTTGGGATCGCGAAGGACATGTCTTTTATATCGTTGGTCCGGAAGAAAAGCTTGAGGACTCGGCGATTCAACAATTCTCGCTTTCACATGCTCCTTCGTCAGTAAAATCCCCCAAGTGGGAAACCCTTTACATAGGCAAAGGAAAGAAGGATAAGCTAAGTCGTGGAGATATTGCGGGCTTCCTCATGAAGACGGGAGGCTTGTCGCCAGAAGACATAGGTCTGATTGAAGTACGCCAGCATCAAAGTTATGTAGCGATTAAGCGCACCCTTCTCCGCGAAACACTATCACGAATCAAAGGTCAAAAGATTAAGGGCATCAAAACTTTGTTTGAGGTTATAAGGGGGTAGACTGGGGGATTTGACAATTTGACGATTTGACAATTGAACAATTGAACAATTGAACAATTGAACAATTTGACGATTATAATCTCGATTTTACTTTAGCCTTAAGGCCTTTCTCCATCGAACCTTTGTTTGTTTCCCATCGAGCCTATGTTCACTAATCATCAAACCTAAGTTCATTCGTCATTGAACCTAGGCCTTTTGCGATAACCCCTAAGGGTTCTGGATTAACCCCTAAGGGTTTTTCCTTTAGTCTTTATTTCATATTCCTTTCCTTGTAAATGCGGTCTTTAGCATCTGCAATCTCTTGGAATTTCTTTTCTGCAGCACGTCGGATATCTTCGCCAAGCGAAGCCACACGATCGGGATGGTTCTCACGAGCCATACGCTTGTAGGCCTGTCGCACCTCCTCGTCTGAGGCATCGGGATGCAGGCCAAGCACCTTGTAGGCATCCTCCAGTGACTTACCTCCTAATCCCATCATCTGCTCTGCCGTACCTGTTTCAAGCCCCATGTTTTGGCATATCTCCTTCAGAGCCTCGCGCTCGAGGGAGTGTATGGTACCATCGGCTTTGGCTATCTCGCACAGGAAAGCAATCAGTTGCAAGCGTTGCTCTTGAGGCATGGCGAACGCAATCTGCTGACACACCGCCACGATTTGGCGTTGCCAAGCCACATTGCCCATACGTTTCTTCTCATCGAAAAGCTTGAGCAGAATCTCTTCACCTTCCTTCTCTGCCACGTCGGAGAAGTTCGTTCGTAGGAATCGCCTTACAAACTCCATTTCGGAATGCATGATGCGCCCGTCGGCATGTATGATATCTGCCGCAAGCACCATCAGGGAGAAGAGGAATCCGTTGCGGTCGCCCTGCTGACGGCTGTATTGCCTTTGCTCTTGTGCAGCCTGTTCCTCTGGCGTAAAGTAATTGTTCTCGTCGAAAACAGCATCAAATATTGCTCCCAGCACGATGCCTGCCAGCATCCCAAGCGGTCCGCCACTCATCAGTCCCAGGAAGCCTCCAATCCATTTTCCTATAGCCATAGCTTGCTCCTTTTTTTCTTTTGTGGTGCGAAGATACGAATAAATAATTAATTAAGAATTAAAAATTAAAAAATAAAAGTTGTGCAGTCGCCAAATAAAACCTTAACTTTGTGCCAGTGCTTTAGATATTTATAAGGAGAAAGGTCATGAAGAGAACACTGACATTATTCGTTGCATATTTCCTGATGATAGGCTTTATTAGTGCTCAGGAGCGCACGTCCTCAGTGGATTTGACGAAGGCCACCATCGTTTATCATGAAGGCGACGCTCCGCTGGTGAAGCATATGGCTCAGGTGCTGGCGGATGACATCGAGCGTGTAGCGGGAGCAAGGCCAGAGGTAAGTACTAAGAAAGGGAAGGGACCTATCGTTTCCATTGGAACGACGAAACAGACAGGACTTCATCGCGAATTACGGAACACTTGGGAGCGCTATGCCATCGACACGAAGAACGGCAATGTCTTTATCACAGGTTCTGACGCTCGCGGTCTGGCTTATGGCGTCTTGCATGTGAGTGAGGCCATAGGCGTGAGTCCTTGGTATTGGTTTGCTGATGTACCAGTAGATAAGTCCAACAAGCGAGTGCAGAACTATTCGGAGAACTACGTTAGCGCTTCGCCCAGCATTAAGTATCGTGGCATCTTTATTAATGATGAGGACTGGGGACTGAAGACTTGGTCGGCAAAGACGTTTGAAAAGGAGTTGGGCGATATAGGTCCCAAGACCTACGACCGCGTCTGCGAGCTCATCCTCCGTCTGAAGGGTAACATGCTTGCTCCCGCCATGCACTCTTGCACAGGCCCTTTCTACACTCATCCTGAGAGCCAGCGGATGGCCGACAAGTGGGGCATTATGATTACCACCAGCCATTGCGAGCCTTTGCTCTTCAATAATGCCTCCACCTTGGAATGGGATAAGAAGGTAGATGGCGAATGGAACTACGAGACCAATAGCGAGAACATCCTGAAGAAACTGGACAACCGTATTCGCGAGACAGCCCAGTACGACAACATATATACCACGGGTCTGCGCGGTCTTCACGACGAGGCTATGAAGGGTAGCAAGGACCCAGTTGTTCGTGCTCGTACCCTTGAGGATGTCATGGCCAAGCAACGCGCTATTCTGGAGAAATATAAGCATAAAAAGGCCGTGCTGATTCCACAAATCTTTGTTCCTTATAAGGAGGCGCTCGACATCTATGACGCAGGACTGCGTGTGCCAGAAGACATCACACTTGTATGGCCCGACGACAACTACAGCTACATGAAGCGTGTGAGCAATTCGGAGGAACAGCGACGGAGTGGCCATAGTGGCGTGTATTATCACATCAGCTATTGTGGAACACCCCACGACAACCTGTGGATAGCCACCACTGCCCCCATGCTGATGTACGAGGAGATGCTGAAGGCATATACTGCAGGTGCCGACCGTTACTGGTTGCTCAATGTGGGCGATATCAAGCCTATGGAGATAGAGATGCAGATGTTTATGGATATGGCCTACAACTTCGACTCGTTCAGTTACGACAACGCTAACACCTATCAGGCCGGATGGTTGGCTAAACAGTTTGGCAACAAGTATCTGCCCACGTTCCAGTTTATCCTCGACAACTACTATCGCTTGGCGTGGGACCGCAAACCTGAGTTCATGGGCTATGAGATGAATTGGGACACGCCTGAGTATGCGCGCATCTACGATACCGATTTCTCTTTCCAGACGGGAACGGCACAGAGGCGACTTACTGAGTATCAGGACATCTGTTTTGCCTACGACGCCACCGAAAGGGAACTATCGCCCGAACAGCGACCTGCACTCTTCGAGATGCTGGGCTATGCTGTCCATTCCGCTAACCAGATGAATCGTAAGTTTCTCTATGCGCAGGCCAATCACGAGACGGGCAACACCTTGTATGCCGAAATGTCGAAGGAGGCTTGTCGCGAGATTGACAGACTGCTGGAACGATACAACACGCAGCTCGACGGCAAGTGGAATCAGATGATGTCGGAAGTGCCTCCAGGCTATAAGTCATTATATCAGAATATGCCTGAATTCACAGATAAACCAACTGACGCATACCGTCTTCCCGACAACCAAAGGCATCCGGAACTCTTGCACAAGCTCGACCTTTCATCCCTATCTGTATCATTGCCTTTCCGCTTGCTCGATGGCATAGGCACGGACTGGAAGGCGCTCCAGCTTGGGCAACCTCTCGACGACGCTTGTATAACCTCGAGCATAGACTTGCCCATCCCTGACAACACGCTTGCTACAAGCACCGACTCCGTTTCGCTATGCATTTCCGTAGTCCCCATGTGGCCGGTATCCACAGAGCGTAGCAATCGTTTCGCCGTAAGTGTCGATGGGGGCAAAGCAGAGGTGTGTGAGAATAAGTTTAAGGAATGGGGACGCGAGTGGAAGTTGCAAGTGCTCGAGAATCGTAAAGAGTTCCTCGTGACCCTGCCGCTGGACAAAAATCGTCGTGAGCACATTATTACGCTCTCGATAATAGACCCGGGACAGATTGTCCAGAAGATTACTTACCAATAGAAATAAAAGAACAAACCTAATCACAAGAATATATGAAAGTTAAGAATCTTACCGCTCTGCTCGCCGCTGTCGCTTTGGCAGGACAGGTGAAGGCCTACACCCCTTGGACTAAAAGTGCCTTCGAGACAGGCAAGTATCGTAACGTGTTTGTGGAAATGGGTTACCCATCTGCCGAGGTTGATAGCAAACTTAAAGAAGTATTTAATGACGTGTTTCGCGGACCTAATAAGGTCTATTTCGAGGTAGGAGACTCAATGGCCTACGTCAGCGATATCAAAAACCACGATGCCCGTACGGAGGGTATGTCCTATGGCTTGATGATTGCCGTGCAGTTTGGTGAGAAGGATATCTTTGACCGCCTGTGGCGTTGGAGCAAGAAGTATATGCAGCACCAGAGCGGCAATCGTGAGGGATATTTTGCCTGGAGTTGCAAGACCGATGGCACGCACAACAGCGACGGAGCAGCCAGCGATGGAGAACTGTATTTCATTACTGCACTCATCTTTGCTTCGAATCGTTGGGGTGATGATACTGGCATTAATTATAAGGCCGAGGCTCAGCACATCCTCAATTGCATACAGCCTCGCGAATACACACCCGCGCCTCGTCCCGGTGGATTTGGTGGTGGTTTTGGCGGAGGACAACAGCCTGGACCACAGAAGATGTTCCTTATCGACCCAGAGACGAAGCTAATTACCTTCACCCCCGATGGCTTTGGACAGCGCTATACCGACCCCAGCTATCACATTCCCGCCTTCTATGAAGTTTGGGCAAAGTGGGGCGATGACGGACGTGCGGACCATTGGCTGGAGTGTGCTCGGAAGAGTCGCGAGTTCATGCACAAATGCGTCGATGAGAAAACGGGACTGAATGGTGATATGTGCCAATATGATGGTTCGGAAATGCAATCGCCTCGTTTCCCAGGTATGCAAGAGGGTGGTACCCCGCGCAGGAACGGCAGCAATAATTTCCGTTACGACTCGTGGCGTGTGCCTATGAATATGGCGCTTGATTACGAGTGGAGTTGTGCCGATGGCGAGTGGCAACGGCAGTATGGCGAGAAGATTCAGAACTTCTTCTACAGCCAGGGTATCGATACCTTCCTCGACCAATATCGCAAGGATGGTTCTATTCCCGAGGGTAACGAGATTCTGGGTGCAGGAGGGTTCCGCAAGTTGCGCCATAGCATAGGGCTTGTCGCCACCACGGCTGCGGCTTCCGTTATGTGTTCCCACGACAAGAGCAAGGAGTTTGTCGATGCGCTTTGGAACGCGAAGCACGTGCCTTTCGAGGATGGATACTTTGATGCCTACTACGACGGGCTTCTGCGTCTCTTCGCATTCATGCACTTGAGCGGCAATTATCGTGTAATCACTCCTGCCCAGTAATTAATAATGAAGGAGTTGCGTATGAGAAAGAGTCAGTTTGCATTACTGCTGTCGCTTGCTTTGATGCTCTTGTCGGGCTGTGCCGCCCATCGTTCGGAATGGAAACAGGTGTGGAAGGAAGACTTCAAGGGAACGCAAATCGACGAAAGCGTTTGGTCACGAATTGGCAGGGGAGGTTCGGACTGGAACGATATGATGTCGTTACGCCCCGATCTGGCTTATGTGGAGGATGGCCAACTGGTGCTTTTGGGTAAGGTGAACGACCACTCAGGAACGGAAACTACGCCCTTTGTCACAGGCGGTATATGGAGTCATCATAAGAAATCGTTCCGTATGGCGAGAGTCGAGATTCGTGCTCGCTTCAATCATGTCCAAGGCTTCTGGCCTGCGCTTTGGCTGATGCCCGACGTGAGTCTGCCTGCACCCAATTATGCCGAGATAGACATCATGGAGCATCTCAATTCCGAAACGATTGCTTACCAGACCGTTCATTCGCATTATTCGCTCCATATCGAGGACGACAACAAACCGAAGCATTCCGTATCCTCAGATATAAAGGTTAACGATTGGAACACCTATGCTGCTGAGATTCACAACGACAGCATTTGTTTCTTTATCAACGGGAAGAAGACGATGACCTATCCCCGTATTGCCGATAAGGAATATCAGTTTCCTTGGCCCGACTATCCCTTCTACATCATTCTCTCCAATCAGCTTGGCGGACAGTGGGTTGGGCCAGTGAGTGAGCCTGGTCAACTGCCTTCGGAACTCCGTGTGGATTGGATTAAGGTTTATGAGAAGCGGTAAGGAATTCTACTTCCACAATCCGTAATTCGTTCTTCGTTTCACTACCATTCTTGGCCTTGTAGAGGTCCAGTTCTCCTGCTGCGGGTTCTGCTACCTCCACGATGCCTCCAAAGGCGTCTTCGTCCTTGCCTGCGCCCTTGAGGCGAATGGTGATTTCGTTAGTCTTCACAAACTTGGTGGGCTTTAGGTGGACATAGCCGAGGCTGCGCTCCGTTTCACCACTCCAGATTAGTTCCTTACCGGCAAATATCTCGAGGGGATAGCTGCGCATGCGCCATCCCGTGAGCTTGAGGCAGATGTCGGTGATAGTTGCCTTTTGTTCGAGATTGTAGGTAATCCATGCTGTGGAAAGTCCTCCGTCGTTTTTCCATTCGGACAGCTCGTTGTCATCGAAACTGCGTGTGGCGTTGGCGTTGTCAAAACCCGCTGTTGCAGAAACGATATTCACCCCTCGAGCCAGTTCTTTATAGGAGGACTTTGTTGGCGTTTCTCCGCGTCCCAGATGACCTTTAAGTGTGCGTTGTGGCAGATATTGTTCTATATCCACACCTTCGCTCTTCACATCGATTTGGGCGGGTTCTACGCCTTCGGCATAGGCTGTCAGGTGGATGTCGCCAGCATTACGGGTAGTGCGCACGAGGACGCGGTTGACGCCACATTCCACAGGCAGGTCCATAGCACCAACATAATTGTCGGAGATGTTTCTTGTGGCAGCAGCATCAAGTAAATCCTCAGAACGGTTTTCGTCGGGGCGTTGCAACTTTTTATTGTCGTGCGTGGCAATACCGCCTATCCATTGGCCTTCGCCTGAAAGGTTAAAATGAATCATTCGATTGTCCAGCGGACAACGACGGCCCGACTTATCGAGCACCTCCACCTGGAAGAGCACCATATCGGCGCCGTCGGCCTTAGTGCCTTCGGGATTCTTGATAGCGGTAAGTTTCAACTGATAGGGTTCGCCTGCAGTCTCCAACTTGTATTTGCTGCCGTCTGAACCAACGGCCTCGAGTGTGCCAGCCTCAAAGGGAATATTCTCGAAGGTGAAGAGATAGCGATAGCTCTGCTTTCCCTTGCCTAACGAACGTCCATTCAGGAACAGTTCTACCTCGTCGGCAGTAGAAACGACATATACGGGTTTCTTTAGTTGCATTGATGAAGCGCCAGCTATTTCTTCATTCCCATAGTTCCAATGCCCCACAATATAGGTCTTTGGCTCGTCAGGTTCTACCCATCCGTTCCACATCACCTGATGGGCGAAGAACGCGTCCTTGGGCAGTCGCATGGCATCGGTTACGCCACTGGTGCGGTAGTTCGACTCGCCCCGATGGTGAGTGTTGGTGTCAGAGAACACAATCTTTACGCCACCCGAGGAGACGCGTGTTCCCGTGCTAGGGCGCTCGAGCCAATAGTCGTACCAACGGCGCACCATCTCAACGGCAAACTGGTCCATATTGTGGTTGTACTCTTTTGCCGGATTGCCACGATAAAGCGGGCCTTCGCCCTCTTTGTGATAGGGATAGCTCCACTCGTCCCAGTACTTGCGCAGCCCCTCGTCGCGACAGTATTCCATAGCCCACATGGGGTGCTTCTTCGACTTGTTGATGTACAGCATCTCGCCTCCATACTCCGCCTCGTCGATGTCCAGCATCTCCCTGCTGCCAATGGCTCGTCCGCCGTAGGGGTCATACTGGTCGCGTATGGCCTTCATCTCCAGCATGTGTTCGCGGCTGATGCTCTCGTTTCCACACTCGTAGAAGAGAATGCTGGGGTTGTTCCGGTTATAGATGATGGCGTCGCGCATCAGTTCTGTTCGTTGTGTCCAGCGTGCACCCTCCACATCCTTCTCGGAATCGCCTGCGGGCATAGCTTGTATGAGTCCCACGCGGTCGCACGATTCGATGTCCTGCTTCCATGGGGTCACGTGCATCCATCTTACCAGATTGCCACCAGACTCCACCATCAGATTGTTAGAGTAATCGCTCAGCCAGGCGGGAACGCTTATGCCCACTCCCGGCCACTCGTTCGAAGTGCGCTGGGCATATCCGTGCACCATTATCACGCGGTCGTTGAGCCATATCTTGCCTTCTCCGAAGCGAGTCTTGCGGAAGCCCGTTCGGGTGACAACCATATCGTTTGCGGCAGTAGCCGTTTCCAGTTTATCTCTCAGGTAAGTCTCCACGGTATAGAGATAACCGTAGCCCCACGACCAGAAGTGCAGGCCTTTCAGTTCCTTCTCTGCTTTGGCAATCACGGTTTCGCCAGGTTGAAGAGTGTAAATCTCGTTGCCGTTGAAACCTGCCACCTTGTTGCCCTCAGCGTCTTTTACCACTACGGTCAGGAAGAACTTTCGCTCACGCGTGTCCTCGTTCTTTACCTGACTTTCCACGTGTATCGTGGCCTTATGGCCCTTGATGTCGAAGTTAGTGGCATAGACGTATGTTCCCGTTGTTCCGAGGTCGGAGTAGAGTGGGAGAGTCTGGTAGAGTTTGTCTGTGATATGCAGATATACGTTCTTCGGAATGCCGCCGTAGTTGGCGTTAAAGTTGCGGTCGTTCCATTGGTAGCGACTGTCGTGTTTGCGCGAGCGGTATGTCAAACTGTTGTCGCATCGCACGGCCAGCACGTTTTCACCTTCTTTTATATAAGATGTCAGGTCGAAACCACAGGCCATCACTCCGTTCTCGCTCATTCCCAGATGATGCCCATTGAGGTAGAAGTCGGCCCCTTGTCTCACACCCTCGAACTCGATAAACACCTTTCCTGTAACATCCGCTTTTGTCAGCGTGAACGTCTTGCGATACCAAGCGATGGTGTCCGTCAGGTCCACGATATCCCTCTTGAAGGCCTCCTCGCCGTTGAAGGCATAGGGTAGGGTTACCTGCTTCCAGGCTGAGTCGTCGAACTCGGGGCTTGCAGCTTCCCTGAAGTCGCCGATGCACAAGCGCCAGTCGGCATTGAAATTGAGTTTCACTCTCTCAACTGCCTGCACACTTAGAGCGAACAGTGCCGTTATGCAGCAAATAAGAGCCCGCTTCATACCTTATTTTATTATGATTTTCTTTCCGTTCTTGATGTATAGACCAGGCTTTGGCGTAGTCACGCGACGTCCCATGAGGTCATAAGTTGCCCCTTGCGAATTAGGAATCGAGAGCGATGAATCGTGAATATCCTCGATACCCGTCGTAATCCACAGGTTCTGCACTTTCTCTGCCTCTGCCCATGCGTCGGCGTCCTTCTTGATGTCGCTTCCCAGATAATAGCCCGTGTTGGTAGGTTGGTTATAGCCAATGTTCTGGTTCAGACAGCTCAGCCAATAGCAATGGTCGGTCATCAGCCATGGGAACTTGTGTGTGGTGGGATACCAGGTGCTGAATATCCTGATGTCCTGCAGGCGTGTGGCATCGGGAAGGATTATCTCTTCTCGCCAGTCGCCCACGAGGTCGCCATACCACGAGGGATTGCCCTTTGTGCCGTTTATCATGGTCATGCTATAGCGCCATATTGTGAATGTCCTTCCGGTGGGAACGCTTTGGATGACACCCTCCTCTGAAAGGCCTTGACGCGAGAGCGAACCGTCGAACCAGATGGCGGCGGCAAAGCCGAGTTTCCAGTCGCTGGCAGTGGAGATGCTTGTTGCGTTGCCGTCCTGATCGAAGAGGGAACTCTTGTAGTAGCAGAACTCACACCCTGGTGTCGAGGGCGAGTAGTCGGCCACCATGCAGCGTCCCATGTCGTTGTCCTCGCTGGCATCTTTCTTCCTGATTACACTTCCGTCGCGGGCATCGTGCAGTGCCACCATCGTCTTGCCAGTCTCCAGACAGTGGAACACCTGCAAGCCTTCGCGCCCAGGCAGGAACTTGCCCACGTGGTTGGCATCTCCGTGACCCAGGCGGGTGTTCCAGAGTCCGATGCCGTCGTGGTCCACAGCCATCGAGCCATACATCACCTCATCCAGCCCGTCTCCGTCGAGGTCTGCCACATTGAGCGAGTGGTTGCCCTGTCCGGCATAGGTGCTATGCTTTTTACCATCCTTGCCAGTACCTTTGTCGTTGGTGTCGAAACGCCACTTCTTCGTCAGTTGGCCGTTGCGCCAATCCCATGCCTCGATGACGGAGTGACCATAGACGCCACGCCCAAAGACGGCGGAGGGCAGACCAGTCTCGTCAAAACAACCTACACCTACGCGGAACGAACAGGCGCGTTTCCAATAATCGTCGCCACATGAAGCGCTGGTCTCGCGGTTGATGAAGTTGTCGCGTGCCAGTTCGCGTCCTGTCTTTCCATCGATGATGCTGATGAATTCAGGTCCAGCAGAGTTGTAGTGGTCCACCCATCCGGGACTGCTCGAGTTCTGATTTCCCCATGTGCGATAGTCTATCTTTCCATCTCCGTTTGTGTCTGGAATCTGCTGCCCGTCGCCGAAAACCGTACCCTCGCAGGTGCGAATGGCCATTTCGGCACATCCGTCGCCGTCGAAGTCGGCTATGGCGAAGCTCGACGAATTGCCCAGAATGACACCAGGACCGCCCTTGACGCGCCACAAAAGCGTTCCGTCCAGCTTGTAGGCATCCCAGATGACAGCCCAAAGGCAATCCTTCTGCGAGTAGTCGGCACCCGAACCGTCGCTGATGACGTTTCCGTTGGCGTCCTTCACGCTCTGCAGTCGCTTTACCACCAGTTCGAACTCCCCGTCACCGTCCAGGTCGCCTATGCTCACGTCGTTGGCAGTATAGACTACCTTGTCAGTATTCTCATACACGTCTTTCGTGTCGGCAAGCGGAATGCTGACGTAGGGCAGACCGCCGCTTACCTGCGCCTTCGTTAGGGTGAAGGCGGAGAGAGTCTCCGTGCTTCCTGCATAGGTGAGGCGGTAGTGGTTGTCGGCAGTTTTGCTTGCCGAAGCGTCCTGATAGCAGGTGCGGTTGCGGATGTTCGAGGCAATCTTCCTTTCAGTTCCCGTTCCTACCTTTCGGTAGAGGTCGAAGCCAGTCGTGGCATCGTCTCCCGGAAGCATTCGCCATGTCACAAGCACCTTACCCGTATGTTGTTTGTAATCGCCCAGCGAAGCGTTGTCTGCACCGTTAATACTGGCCCACAAGGCACGGTTGTGCAAATCATTCGTCTGAGCCTTTGCGGTCACACAGAATGCGATGACAAAGAGAATGGTAAAAAGTCTGTGGTTCATAGCACTTTTTTGTTTGGTAAAGCCCATAGCGACCCCATGGTCTTTTTGATTGTTATAGCTTAATTGGTTAGTAGGTTCAGTTAGTTTTCGACTACAAAGATAACAAAAATCCTGCAATCTTGCAAATCTCTTATGAGATTTCTGAACCCTCTAAGGATTAATCGCCAAGTTCTCGGTGGACGCCTATGCCATCGGAGTGTGTAACGAATTGCGCAAAGCGCTTAAAGGCCTTGTAGAAGAAGAGTGAATTTCAGTTATTTCAGTTATTTCAGTTATTTCAGTTGATCAATATTGTTTCGATATCGCTTTCTTATATCTTATAACTTATTAATAATTAATTAGTTATATATAGAAATACAAGAATTGACACCCTCTGATAATTAATTGAAATAACTGAAATTGAAATGATCAATCAATAGTTATTCATCTAAAAAGCTGTAATACAATGAGATACGATATCAGTAAACCCTCTGCGCCTAAGATGCCGAAGCTCGGAAAAGGCACAGAATGCATCAAATTGCTCCTCTCACAGGCCTCAAAAGACATGCATGAACCCCTTGTTCCGATGTTTTTTCCTATACTTGGCGCTCACATTAGTGGTTCGGAATTTCAGTACCCCGACCTCACTTGGAAGGAACCATGTGGTCAAATGGCTAACCTCGTTGCAGAAAGTGGGGGTAACAAGGGCCAATTGTCACTACTGGTGGAAGCCATTTGTCGCAACTTTCCAATGAATTGGGCAAGCAAAGGCGCCAGGTTGGACAATCCAAAGGCCCAGATAGTACAAGCATAAGTCCCTCTATCTGCTCTTAGGAGGGGCCTCAAGATATAATATTAAGGATTCTTCCTCCTTGTTCCTCTCGCTTTTTCTCCTCAATTTCCGCTCTGTTTCTTTTGTGAATTGGAAATTTAGTCTTAAATTTGGCTTCGTAAAGCTTAACTTAAACGATTACTACTATGAAAAAGTACACGCATGCATGGTTGGCTTTTATGGCAATGAAGCGGCTCGACCAAGCCGCACTGCCCAAAACGGAAGGCACGGGGAAGTCGACAGTGGAGGTAAAGAGGTTTGCCAAGAGCCTCGTGCGATGGTTTAAGAACTACCGCGATTTTGTGGTTCAGGGGGCGTGGTATCCTGACGAGGTATTCTCCGACCAGGGTTTGAGCCACGGCGTGAAGTATGTGCCTGATGAGATTAGCGACGAACCTCGTTCGTTCAAGGTTCTGCCCGCGACCATGGAGGTGAGGCAGCTGATGATGGAGGAGTCGAGACTGTACGGAAGGCAGTTCGTCATCGACAAGGGTAACCTGTGTGACCGTTGCGACGCCATGGCTCACACCATCGTAGATAACTTCAAGATTCAGTACCGTGAGGATAAGGGCAACCCGATAGCGCCCTCCTCGACGCACATGGCGATGCGTTTCTTCATCATGAGTCACTACATAGCCGACGCTCACATGCCGCTGCACTGCGATGCGCGTTCGCTGGCAAAGATTCATGCGGCTGTGGAAACGCAGTGGGAGAATGGGGTGAAAAAGTCGTATGAGATAGACGACGACAACAATCGTTTCTTCTACGACCCCAATGGCTATCCCTTGCGGACGGACAAGATTGCAAGCCTGATGGAGACGGTGGAGAGGAAGATTCTGGAGCGGCCATTCGTCTACAACTGGGGCAACAGCGACTACAGCACTTGGGACTACATGAGTGCCGTGACGGAGTATTCCTACCTGCTGGCTTACGAGATGTTCCCTAAGGACTTTGTCGACACGGGTTGGACGGAGTACAAGAAGACGGAGCAGGCAAAGCGTTTCGAGGAGTACAGCTCGAAACTGATGGCCGATGCCGTGGATTCGATAGCCCGTGCCTGGCTGCATGTGTGGATTCGCTATCGGCTGTGGGGACCGGACAAGTAGAAGTGGGTCATTTTTTGTTAAAAAGTTTGGTCGGGTCGGCTTTTTTCCGTACATTTGTGTGCAAATAAAAAAAGTATAACCCCAAATAAAGAATTGACGATGAAAAAGTACAATTTCAATGCCGGTCCTTCAAAGCTTCCCCGCGAAGTGATGGAGGCCACAGCAGCCGCTTGCATCGACTTCGAAGGCAGCGGCTTGTCACTAATGGAAATGAGCCACAGAGCCAAGAACTTCCAGCCCGTCGTGGACGAGGCTGTTGCCCTGTTCAAGGAGCTGCTGGACATCCCCGAAGGCTACAGCGTGCTGTTCCTCGGAGGTGGCGCAAGTCTGGAGTTCTGCATGGTTCCCTACAACTTCCTCGAGCACAAGGCCGCTTACCTGAACACGGGCGTGTGGGCTAAGAAGGCTATGGCAGAGGCTAAGCTCTTCGGCGAAGTAGTGGAAGTGGCAAGCTCGGCAGAGAGCGTGTATTCGTACATCCCCAAGGACTTCGTGATTCCCACGGATGCCGACTATTTCCACATCACAACCAACAACACCATCTACGGAACGGAAATCCGTAAGGAACTGGATAGTCCCGTGCCTATGATTGCCGATATGTCGTCCGACATCTTCTCGCGTCCTATCGACGTCAGCAAGTATAACTGCATCTACGGCGGTGCTCAGAAGAACCTGTCTATGGCTGGTGTCACCTTCGTGATTGTGAAGGATGACGCTCTGGGCAAGGTGAGCCGTCAGATTCCCACTATGCTCGACTATCGCACCCACATTAAGGGCGGTTCTATGTTCAATACGCCTCCCACGGTGCCCATCTACTGCGCCCTGCAGACCCTGAAGTGGATAAAGAAGTGTGGTGGTGTGAAGGAAATGGAGCGTCGTGCTCTTGAGCGCGCCAAGGTGGTTTACGGAGAGATTGACCGCAACAAGCTGTTCCGCGGCACAGTGGCTGAGGAGGATCGTTCGGTGATGAACCTCTGCTTCGTGATGAAGGACGAGTACAAGGAACTGGAGGCCGACTTCATGCAGTTCGCCACAGAGCGCGGCATGGTGGGCATCAAGGGCCACCGTTCGGTAGGCGGTTTCCGTGCCTCTTGCTACAACGCTATGGACATGGAGGGCGTCAATGCTCTCGTTGCTGCCATGCAGGAGTTTGAGAAATTGCACTAAAAAGACTCTCCCCCCGGCTCCTCTCTTTTAGAGAGGGGAGTGGGTAGGGGATGAGCGTAAATAAGCAAAGATATTAAGTAATTAACAAAATTAAATCCCCTTAATCCCTAAAATGAATCAAAGCCCTCCCCTCGTGGGGGGAAGATAGGGTAGGGGTCTGTATTATGAAAGTACTTATTGCTACAGAAAAGCCATTCAGCAAGGTTGCTGTGGATGGCATTCGTGAGGTGACAGACAAGGCTGGTTACGAGCTGGCACTGTTGGAGAAATATACCGAGAAGGCACAACTGCTGGAGGCTGTGAAGGATGCCGACGCCCTGATTGTTCGCTCGGATAAGGTAGATGCCGAAGTGGTGGAAGCTGCTAAGCAACTAAAGATAGTTGTACGCGCGGGCGCAGGATTCGACAATCTCGACCTGCAAGCTTGTACTGCCCACAACGTGGTGGCTATGAACACTCCCGGACAAAACGCCAACTCGGTGGCAGAACTCGTGTTCGGCATGCTCGTCTATGGCGTACGCAACTTCTTCAACGGCACAAGCGGAACGGAACTGTTGGGTAAGAAACTGGGCATTCTGGCCTTCGGTAACGTGGGTCGCAACGTGGCTCGCATCGCCAATGGTTTCGGTATGAAGGTGATGGCCTATGATGCCTACTGCCCGAAGGAGGTCATCGAGCAGGCTGGGGTAGAGGCTGCCGACTGTCAGGAGCAACTCTTCGACGAGTGTGATATCGTCTCCCTGCACATCCCTGCCACACCCGAGACTCGTCAGAGCATAAACCATGACCTCGTGGGACGCATGAAGAAGGGTGGTATTCTCGTCAATACAGCCCGTAAGGAAGTCATCGACGAGGCTGGTTTGCTCGCTCTCATGGAGGAACGCACCGATCTGAAGTACCTGACCGATATCAAGCCCGATATGGACGCTGAGTTTGCCGAAAAAGCTGCTGGACGCTACTTCGCTACACCCAAGAAGATGGGTGCTCAGACAGCAGAGGCTAACGTCAACGCAGGTATTGCTGCCGCCAACCAGATCGTTGGTTTCCTCGAGCAAGGAATAACGAAATTTAAGTTGAACTAATCATGGCAACGATAAAACCATTCAAGGGATTGCGCCCACCACGCGAACTTGTTGAGCAGGTGGAGAGCCGACCCTATGACGTGCTGGAAAGCGAAGAGGCAAGGGCTGAGGCAGGCGATAACGAGAAGAGCCTGTACCACATCATCAAGCCCGAGATAGACTTTCCCGTAGGCACTAGCGAGTACGACCCGCGTGTCTATGAGCAGGCAACGAAGAACTTCCAGAAGTTCCAGCAGGAAGGATGGCTCGTGCAAGATGGCGAGGAGATGTATTACATCTATGCCCAGACCATGAACGGGAAGACGCAGTTTGGACTGGTTGTGGCTGCTGCTGTGGAAGACTACATGACGGGCGTCATCAAGAAGCACGAACTCACACGCCGCGATAAGGAGGAAGACCGCATGAAGCACGTGCGTGCCACTAATGCCAACATGGAACCCGTTTTCTTTGCCTACAAGGATAACGAGGTGATAGACAGCATCGTGGCTCGCTATGCACAGACCGAACCCGAGTACGACTTCATTGCTCCCATCGACGGATTCCGCCATCAATTGTGGCTCGTGAAGGATAAGCAGGACATCGACACCATCACTCAGACTTTCGCGCGTATACCTTATATGTATATCGCCGACGGACACCACCGTTCGGCTGCAGCAGCTCTGTTGGGCGACGAGAAGCGCAAGCAGAACCCCAACCACAAGGGCGACGAGGAGTATAACTACTTCATGGCAGTCTGCTTCCCTGCAAGTCAACTCACAATCCTGGATTACAATAGGGTAGTACGCGACCTCAATGGACGCACACCACAGGAGTTCCTGGCTGCATTGGGCGAGGACTTCGATATCGAATGCTGTGGCAAAGAGCAACGCCATCCGCAGAAGAAGCATCAGTTCTCGCTCTATCTCGACGGGTATTGGTATCGTCTACAACTCCATGATGGTCTGGCTGATGACACAGATCCGATAGGGGGCCTCGACGTGAGTGTAAGTAGCAATCTCATCCTCGATAAGTTGCTTAATATCAAAGACTTGCGTGGCAGTAATCGAATCGATTTTGTAGGTGGATTGCGTGGTTATGATGAACTGGAGCGCCGTGTGGATTCTGGTGAGATGGTGATGGCTTTGGCGCTTTATCCCGTAAGCATGGAGGAAATCATGAATATTGCCGACAGCGGTAAGATTATGCCTCCAAAGGCCACTTGGTTCGAGCCAAAACTGCGCAGCGGACTTGTGGTGCATAAGTTGGATTGAGGTCTCGAGGCATAAGCTCAATATTGAGCAATTGCCCGTTACACTTTAACCGTTAAACCATACGATTGACCGATTCATATCTCACCATAAACGGCTCAAGCACAGGCGAATATAGCGAGAAACGCTCAAAATTCCTTGCCTTTGCCTTCCACGTTGAAAACACCGAGGAAGTGAAGACGTTGGTGCAGAAATATGAAAAGGAATACTACGATGCCCGACATGTATGCTACGCTTATGTGCTCGGGCATCTTCATGACCAATTCCGTGCTGTAGACAACGGTGAGCCCTCGGGAACTGCAGGAAAACCGATTCTCGGACAACTGACGAAATATAATCTCACTAATACGCTGGTTATCGTGGTTCGATATTTCGGTGGCATTAAGTTAGGGACAAGCGGACTGACGAATGCTTACAAGCAAGCGACCATAGAAGCGCTGGAGAATGCGGAGATTGAGGAACGAACAGTTGACGAGATTCTCAACGTGACATTCGAGTATCCGCTCATGAACGAAGTTATGCGTGTCGTTAAGGAAATGAATCCACGCGTGCTGAGTCAACAATTCGAGATGACGTGCCTGCTCATTCTGCAAATTCGTCAGAGCGAAGCGACGCAACTGAAATCTCGTCTTGAGCTTATCCGAGGTGTCTCTATAGCCTCTGGTTAATATCTATAAAGCCTCAGACTATAATCTCTATACCAAATAATTGGAATCTGCGTTATGTTTAATCGAGAATTTAGTAAGCCCTAGCCTCTCACACAAAACTATGAATTATTGAAATCTTATGAAGAATCTATCAGGCGAACAATATGCTGCAACTAAATACAACGAGTACACCGTGCGGGAAAGCTCCACGTTACTTGAGTTCCTGATGCAAGAGATTCACGGCATCAGTCGCAACAAGGCTAAGGACATCCTGCAAGGACGTGGTATTTCTGTGGATGGGAAATTAGTGACTCGTTACGACCATCCCCTCGAGCCCGGCATGGTGGTTCGCGTTAGCAAGCATCGTCGCAAGACAGAACTTGACTCTCGTTGGATTCGTATTGTATATGAAGATAAGGATATAATCGTCATCGAGAAGCAGCCAGGCATTCTCTCTGCTGCTTCCACAGGTGGGCAGTTCTGCGTGAAGACCATTCTCGATGAGTATTTCCAGCGTCGTCATTTCAAATGCCACGCTCATGTGGTTCATCGTCTCGATCGTGATACTTCGGGACTGATGGTCTATGCTAAGACGATAGAGGCTGCCATGTGTCTGGAGAATGATTGGAAAGGACGCGTCTTCGACCGCAGATATATTGCCGTTTTGGGTGGAGAGATGGACAAGGAAGGCGGAACGGTAGAATCTTGGCTCAAGGACAACAATGCTTGTGTCACATTTAGCAGTCCTACTGATAACGGTGGGAAGCTGGCTATTACGCACTTCCGAGTGCTGAATAAAAATGAGAAATTCACACTTGTGGAACTTCGATTGGAAACGGGACGAAAGAATCAGATACGTGTGCATATGGCCGATCTTGGACATCCCGTTTGTGGCGATGACAAGTATGGCAGCACGCAGAATCCACTCCATCGTCTCTGTCTCCACGCCTATCGTCTCTTCCTCTATCATCCTGTCACTGGGCAACGGATGGAATTTGAGACCCCCTACCCGACTGATTTCTTAAACCTATTTATAAACCATTAAAATACAATTAGTTATGAAGAAAAATCTTATTTTCGCATCCTTGCTGAGCCTTACGATTATGCTCAGTGGCTGTGGCATGATGGGTGGCAACTCAGCTGGCCTACAGGGCAACGATACCGGAGGCATGCTGGGTAATGCTGGCAACGCCAACTCCACACTTGCTAACGCTGGTACGGGTATTCTGGGCGGTATTCTTTCCTCCCTGCTGGGCAATGCTACGACCAATGCCAACACAATTGCTGGTACATGGGTCTATAGTCAGCCTAAGGTTACTTTCAAGTCCGAGAACGTGCTGGCACAGATCGGTTCGAGTGTAGCCAGTTCCAAGATTGAGTCCACACTCGACTCTCAACTCAAAAAGCTTGGTTTCCAGGCAGGTAAGACCACATTGGCCTTCGACAATCAGGGCAACTGCCAGATGATTCGTGGAGGAAAGGCATATAATGGTACTTACACCTACAGTCAGCAGACGGGCCAGATGACCATTCAGGGCGCTCTGGGCGTGGCTTCGGTTACTCCTTACGTGACTGTTATGGGCAACCAGATGTATATGCTCTTCGAGGCCGATAAACTGCTCTCCGTCTTTGGTGCGCTTTCCAGTGTTGCCAAGACCTCTGCCCTGTCGTCGATTCTTTCGAGCTACAATGGCCTGCAACTCGGTTGGGCTATGACCCGCCAGTAATCTTGTAAATGAACGTAATTAGAATAAGTGACATTAGTCTGCCGGAACTTGCGGTTTACAGTCAACTAACTGAACGTCAGTTGCGTAACAACCTGCATCCCGACGAAGCACTTATTGTAGTAGAAAGCCCAAAGGTTATCCAGACCGCACTTGATGCCGGTCTGGTTCCTTTGAGCCTTCTTTGTGAAGAGAAACACATAACCGGCGATGCCCGCGAGATTGCCCAAGCAATGGGTGATGCTTGTATATATACCGGCACGCGGGAAGTACTATCCCAGCTCACAGGTTATACACTCACCCGCGGGGTCTTGTGCGCAATGAAGCGTCCACAAGCGCCCTCTGTCGAAGATGTTTGCCGAAAGGCTTGTCGCATCGTGGTAATTGATGGCGTGGTGGATAGTACGAACGTGGGCGCTATCTTCCGTTCTGCTGCCGCTTTAGGCATTGATGCAGTCTTGCTTACTCGTCAGTCGTGCGATCCGCTTAATCGCAGGGCCATTCGCGTCTCCATGGGCTCTGTGTTTCTTGTGCCTTGGACGTGGATAGACGAACCTGTAAGCAGTCTTCGCGAGCAAGGGTTCTGCACGGTGGCAATGGCTTTGACCGAAGATTCCATAACACTTGACGACCCTCGACTTGCTTCCGAACCACGATTGGCCATAATCATGGGAACGGAAGGTGATGGGCTTGCTCAGGAAACAATTAGGGACGCAGACTATGTTGTCCGCATCCCCATGTCGCATGGCGTTGACTCGTTAAACGTGGCTGCTGCTTCTGCCGTTGCTTTCTGGCAGTTGCGCTTAACGGATAAATAACATTTCCCTATACTTAGGCAAAGGCCAAATCTCATCGTCGACTATTAGTTCCAACTTGTCGACGTGATAGCGTATCTCCTCGATGAGTGGAGCTACTGTATCGTGATAAGCGATAGCCTTCTCGCGAGTGTTCTCTATGCGGTTTGCCACTCGGCGTGCATCTATCAGTCGGTCGGCATTCTCCGTGATGAAGCTTGCGTGCTCGCTGATTTGCTTAATGAGTTTCAGGTTGTTGGCATTGACCACCTTAGCCTCGTCGGCAGGGAATATCTCGCTCATTTTGTGGACGTTGTCGATGAGTTGACTCTGATAGCGTGTGGCAACGGGAATGATGTGGTTTATGCACAAGTCTCCAAAGATGCGAGCTTCGATTTGCACCTTCTTGATGTAGGTCTCCAACTTGATATCGGTGCGAGCAATCAGTTCTGCATTTGTCATCACACCCATCTTGCCAAACATCTCGATACTATCCTTACGCAAGTAATTGTCCAGAATTAGCGGAGCGTTGGCTTCCACGTCGAGTCCCCTCTTTTCTGCTTCCTCGCGCCAGGCATCGGAGTATCCGTTTCCTTCGAAGTGTATGGGTTTGCATGTTTTGATGTCCTCGCGAACAACTGCCACGATGGCCTTAATCTTAGGCATTCCCTCTTCGATGCATTTGTCCACGCGCTCCTTAAAGTTCGTTAGGGCTTCGGCAACAGCAGTATTCAGCACAATCATGGCTGCGGCACAGTTGGCCTGACTACCTACTGCGCGGAACTCGAATCGGTTACCCGTAAAGGCAAAGGGACTAGTGCGGTTGCGGTCAGTATTGTCGAGCAGAATCTCAGGAATCTGCGGGATGTCGAGCGAGAGCGATTTCTTGCCCTTTATGATAAATAGCTTATCGTCATCGCTTTCCTCGAGTGCCGTGAGCAAGTCGGTTAACTGCTTTCCGATAAATGAAGAGATGATGGCAGGTGGTGCCTCGTTTGCTCCCAGACGGTGGGCATTTGTTGCCGATATGATACTTGCTTTTAGTAGTCCGTTGTGCTTGTGTACGGCCATCAGTGTTTCCACGATGAAGGTGATGAAACGCAGGTTGTCGAGTTCCGTCTTACCAGGAGCGTGGAGCAGAATACCTGTATTTGTCGAAAGGCTCCAGTTGTTGTGCTTACCGCTTCCGTTGATACCGGCAAAGGGCTTCTCGTGAAGTAGGCAACGGAATCCGTGCTTGCGAGCCACATCATGCATCAGGCTCATCATCAACATGTTATGGTCTACGGCAAGGTTCGTTTCCTCAAAGATAGGAGCAAGCTCAAATTGGTTGGGTGCCACCTCATTATGTCGGGTTTTGCAGGGAATGCCCAGTTCCAGCGCTTGAATCTCCAAATCCTTCATAAAGGCGGCCACTCGACGAGGAATACTTCCGAAGTAGTGGTCGTCCATTTGCTGATTCTTTGCCGAATCGTGTCCCATCAGCGTGCGACCTGTCATTACCAGGTCAGGTCGAGCAGCATAAAGTCCCTCATCGACAAGGAAATACTCCTGCTCCCAACCCAAATTGGAAATCACCTTAGTAACATCATCGTAGAAGTATTGAGCTACAGACGTAGCAGCTTTGTCCACCGCCTTCAATGCCCTCTTCAGCGGAGTCTTATAGTCGAGAGCCTCGCCAGTATAAGAGATGAATATGGTGGGAATCATCAGCGTGTCGCCAATCACGAAGACGGGGCTTGCAGGGTCCCATGCCGAATATCCGCGTGCCTCGAATGTGCTACGAATACCTCCTGAAGGGAAACTGCTGGCATCGGGCTCTTGCTGTACAAGTTGCTTGCCCGTAAACTCTTCTATCATGCCACCTTTGCCATCATGTTCGACAAATCCGTCGTGCTTCTCAGCTGTGCCTTCAGTCAAGGGTTGGAACCAGTGGGTGCAATGCGTAGCCCCAAGTTTCATGGCCCATTGCTTCATGCCTTCGGCAACGGCATCGGCGGTCTGGAGGTCTAGTTTCGCACCATTATCCATGACGTTGCACATCTTCTCGAACACGTCCTCGGATAGGAATGCACGCATCTTTTGTCGATTGAAGACGTACTTGGCAAAGAACTCGCTGGGACGAACTTCGCGATTGGGTACTTCGATGGGCTTTTTCTTGAATGCCTCACCCACGACCTGGAATCTAAGTGTTGATGACATAATCTTTAGTGCTATATTATTTACAAATAACCATTCTTCATTCTCCACAGATAGTGCCATGTTCTCCAAGGCATTTCCCAAAGGGCTTCTTCTGGGAAGTATGTGATGCGCTCACTGCTGCGCTTGATTCTCCACCATAGCCGTTTAAGGCGTGGACTATTGTGGTAAATGCCCTCGTTGCGTTTGTCGAAATGGCCGAAGTTTCCTGCTTCCTCCACCTCTCTCAAGAGCCACTCTCCCACCCTCCTGTCAGCTTTGGCTATCATCCATTCGACGGGCATATCCAATTTCTCCGTTAATATCCACATGAGTCCTTGTGCAAACTTGCTCAGGTTCAGGGATTTAAGCGTATTAGAAAAGTCTCCTCCGCCCAGCTCGTTGTAGGCTTTTAGCACATAATAGTAATCGATGATTTGCCGCAAGCCCACGCCTTCGTCGAAGATGTGTCGATAGATGTGTATGAGGATAAAGAGAACGTCGAACTGGATTGTTGGACAAGGGAACCCATTCCCTTCCCTGATGCCTTTGTGCTCTTCCATCCATCGTTGCAGACGTCGGTTAGTAAAGGGATTAAACATCCATGTTGGCGTGAAATGTACCTCTACGGATGTATCATCGAAGACGCGGAAGTCGGTGTGGTGATAGGTTACTTCCTCCTTCCGATTTGTGACTTTGCGCGTCATCTCAACTACGCGCTTTCGTCCGCCTCCCACCCAGATATCGATGTCTCCGCTTTGCCTCCATTCGGGGTGTGGGTAAAGCATAGCTATACCTTGTCCTTTCAGTATGCAGTTCCAGTAGCCACTACGTGTTAGTTTCTCCGTTAGTTGACGGCATTGCTGATTGAGCTTTTTGTTTTCGTCGGCAATCTTCTCCGCTTTTCCTATCCACTTAAGTTTCAGGTCGATGGGCAATCCGTTCTCTTCTCCCCACTTCCCGTCGTCCTTCTGTATGGCTTGCAGACACACGCCGATGACGCTTTGCCTTCGGGCTTCGGAATATAGGTCTTCCCATTCCGCACCTGAGGTCTTCCGCGTGAAGGCCTTAGGCCTTCCGAGCGAAGCCCTTAGGAGTTCGAAGAAAAGCTCTTTGTCTGTCATCGTTCAAAATGTTGATAGTCCTTACTATACCGCCAATTGCCTCCCCATCGGAATCCGTGCTTTTGGAAAAGCTTATAACAGAGATCGTTGTGGTCAATCTTGTATGGGATGTCTTTCCTTTGCCCACGCCTGAATGCCCACTTGCGTCCCGTTTTTGGCTCTACCCGGTTTCCTTTGACATATGGGTTATAAAGCGGATTAATGTCTATGGCCATCCCTTTGCCGTGCTTGGAAATAGTGGACGAGCCAGCAATGGTTCGGTAGTTGAAACAAGAAGTGTTATTAGCCTCCATCGAACGTTGGTCATCGCCGTCGTATTCGTCGATGAGTTGCATGCGTTCGATGCGATAACCGGCTTTCCACAATTCTCGAAAGATGTCTATCAGATCTTGGGCGATGGCCTTATTGCAAACCATTTCCCCTACCCTTGTTTTCCCTTCGGCATCGTGGTGCGAAAGGCGTAGGTAGCGCAAATCACTACGACGGATAGGGCAACCTTCCTTGTAGCTTCGGCCTTGCATCCGCGTGAATATGCTATCGGGAATGGGGTTGGCTATGAAGCATGTGTCGGGTGTCTGCGCAGACGCAGAACTTAAAACAAATAGCATAAGCATCAGGACACCCCACTTCATAACCGTAATCTTAGAATCTTTCCTTCGTTATATTATATAGGAACTTGGCGTTGCCCACCAGATAGCGCCTCCACATGCGACGAGGCTCTTTCAGCAATCGGTAAAGCCATTCCACACCCCACTTTTGCCACTTCTCAGGCGCACGTTTGGTCGTTCCCGCATAGAAGTCAAATACAGCACCAATGGCACCCACGTGACAATCGATGTCCAATGCATACCAGTTTTCATAGACCCACTTCTCCTGCTTTGGCGCGGTCATGCCTATCCACAGAAGGTCGGGCTTAGCCGTATTGATGGCTTCCACTATGGCATTGTTTTCCTCTGTACTGAACATTGCCTTATAGGGGGGTGAGTAAGTGACTACCTTCAGGTCGGGATAATCCTTGCGGGCTCGTTCCTTAATTAATGCCAGCACCTTTTCGCTAGAGCCCATGAACATCACCGTCTGCCCTTCCTTCATTCGATTCATTTCCGTTATGAAGAGGTCCCATCCGGCAATGCGCTCTTTGGGTCGGCTTTTAGCCTTCAACCACTTACAAGCCCATACGATGCTTGCTCCATCTGGAATCAACTTGTCGGCCATCAACGCCTCGGCAAACAATTCATCTCGTTGTGCCACGTTATAGGAGTGAGCATTGATGGTGTTAATCATCATTTTCTCCCGTGGAAACGATTCCAATTCCTGCCTACTTTCAACTAACTTTAAGTTCTTGAGCCTCAATCCCATATCATCACTCCCCTATTCTTATACTTTAATCTTTATTCTTAATACTTATTATAAATATTTGATAATGTCCGTCAGTTTGTTTACTTCGAAATTAACGGGTGCTGTAGCTTGGAAACTCTCGGGATGTTGATTAAAGAACATGACATCCAGTCCTGCTTCCTTTGCTCCCATTATGTCGGTAACGAAGTTGTCGCCAATCATCAGTGTCGTCTCTTTCTTTGCCCCGCTCACCTTGAAGGCATAGTCGAAATAAGCCTTCGATGGTTTGTTGGCGCCAGCATCCTCGCTTAATATGATAGTGTCGAAATACTCGAGTGTGCGACTTGCCCTGAGTTTGCGGTACTGCACTTCGTGGAATCCATTGCTGGTAATGTGCATGCGATAACCCTTGCTTTTCAGATAATCGAGCAACTCATATGCGCCTTCTATGACACCGGGCTTATCGGCACAGCATTCAAGAAACCAGTCGCTCACTTCCAAACAAAACTCCTTTGTTACTCTTTCCCCCATGCCTATGCTCAGAGGTCGGCGGAAGCGTTCTACTATGAGGTAATCGCGATCAATTTCACCTTTGGAATACTGACTCCAGAGCAGAACGTTCTCATACCAGTAAGGTTCTGTGAAATCTTTCTCGCGTTCGAAATAGCGCCCCAACTGATAATGTTCATATAATTCCGACAAAGCCAGATTGGCATTGCCATGTGTGTCATAGAGCGTATCGTCGAAGTCTATGAACAGGTCAGCGTATTTATTCATTTACCTATATACAAAAACCTATGGCCTTATCCTTTCAGTGGAGCAACTTTATCCCAATTTACATATCGTGGTTGAGCAAGCGGTGTTCGGCCATCTTCTCGTACTTCGTGCCAGGTCTCCCGTAGTTGGCAAAAGGATAAATGCTGATACCTCCGCGTGGGGTGAACAGCCCTGTTACCTCTATGTATTTGGGATTCATCAACTTGATGAGGTCCTTCATTATCACGTTCACGCAATCCTCATGGAAATCCCCATGATTACGGAAACTGAACAGATAAAGCTTCAGGCTTTTTGATTCCACCATGCGTTTATCGGGCAGATACGAGATGCGAATCTCCGCAAAGTCGGGTTGCCCGGTGATGGGACATAGCGTTGTGAATTCAGGACAATTGAATCTTACCCAATAGTCATTATCGGGATGCTGGTTTTCAAAGGTTTCCAGCACCTCGGGAGCATAGTTCTGACTATATTCAGTATGATTACCCAGATGTTGCAGTTCTTCTCTATTCCTCGCCATAAATCTCTGCCAATTTCTTACTTAAGTTCTCACCTCTCAATCCGTGTTCAACTACTGTTCCATCGGGAGCAAACAGAAGTGTTGCGGGAATGGCACGAATGTTATATAGCTTTGCGCCTTCGCATTGCCAACCCTTCACGTCGCTCATCTGCGGCCAAGTGATGCCCAGGTCCTTTACACCCTTCTCCCAAGCCTCGCGCTTGTTGTCAAGGCTCACACCTACAATCTCGAAGCCCTTTGGGTGGTATTTCTCATAGTCGGCCTTAACGTTGGGCATTTCCTGACGGCAAGGGCCACACCATGATGCCCAGAAGTCAACCAGCACATAATTGCCCTTACCTACCCAATCGGTCAGGTGAACGGTCTTGCCTTCGAGGTCTTCCATAGCAAAGTCGATAACCTTTGCACCAGGCAGTTTGCAAGCCTCTGCCTCCAAAGTCTTCTTCAAAGGATTCAGGGAGGCACGATCGGCATACTTGTAAGTCTTCAGGAAGTCACCAACCTTTCCATAACCAATGGCATTTGCCGTATGAATAAGGTATGGCAGGGGAATCAGGTTGTCAGGGTTCTCGTCCAAGACGCGATTGTTCAACTCCGTGCTCTGCTTGGCAATTGCCTCATAACGCTTTTCGATATCCTTCATGTTAGCTTCGGGTACCTTGCCATTATGGGTGTCATACAACTGACGGTATTCGCCAATCAGTCCCATCGCATCTCGCTCCAATTCCTTCTCTGTACTCTGGTATTCATAGAAGCGCAGGTTTAGGGCGCTACCTTCAGTCATCTCATGCTGGTTTGCCACAACCCTGCTTCCGTCAACAATAAACTGAAGGAGTGTCATCTTTTCCGGCTTCAGCTGCTCGAGCGAAGCCACAATCTCTTCCGCACATTCACCACGGAAGGATACGGTGTTGTTTTTTACTACGGCGCTATCCAGCACAGCACCCGTTTCGTAGTTGTGCAGATATACCTTAACTCCGTTCTCTGGGCCTTTCAAAGTTACATTGTAACTTACTTGAGCCATCATGCCCACGCTTGCAAACAAAGCGGTGAGGGCTAACACCATTTTCTTCATAGTTTTTTGCATTTAGGGTTTTATGGTGCGAAGATACGAATAAATCTTGAAATACAAAAATCCCCGACCGACTTTAATGTCTTCCGGGGATTCTTTTCAACTTTTGAGCCGAATGGCGGACTCGAACCGCCGACCCACGCATTACGAATGCGTTGCTCTACCAACTGAGCCAATTCGGCTTTTTGCGAGAGTTCTCACGCAGGTTCTTTCAAAACCGAGTGCAAAGGTACGAAGAAAAAATTAAAAGAGAAAAATTAAAAGAGAAAAATTAAAAGTTAAAGGAGAAAAATTAATCGAATAATCGATTTTTACATTTTATAAGCCACCTCGATAATGTGGGTGTAATAGCCATTGGCGTCGTGCAGCACCTCTTTAGGAAGGCGATAAGATAGCTTGTGGAAGCAACACCGTTGGAGGTGGTCATTGAACCATTCTTCATCGAAAGGTTCGCCGTGCTCCATTCGCCTGCCAAGTTCTATGGCTACATAACTCGAGCCACGCGGCATAGCAAGAAACTCCTCCGCATGTTCGCTTGCTATCCAAGAGAAGAACTGATGAAAGAGATAATAGTTGACCGTACAATCGTAATCGCGCCAATATTGATAAAGCATGTCGCGGAGGATGAGCAAAAGCCGATTGTTGGTGCAAGCCGTTATGAACCAATTGGAAATACCATTAGGACGCCGCTCGTGTCCCGTATAATATTGGAACATGAAGAGCGGGCAGTTGAGTGCTTTAGGTGGATAGTTAGTGCTGGTAACAAGGAGTGTAGCATCCATCCACGTTCCCCCATAGCGGATAAGTAGTTCGAGGCGAAGGAGGTCGGAGAATAGTGCATGAGGAATATGTCCTTGCTTGTATTTATCGACAAAGAAGTCGGGCAATTGCACGTAATCGGTGTAGTTGTCGAGTGTGATGACGATGACTTCCCTATCGGTGAGCAACTTCTGTTGGGAACGCAGACACGCTTTTACTAATTCGGGGGCATTGTCGAGTCCTTGCAACCAACAGAACCACACCTTGTTACTTTGCTCTTGCTCAAGTGCGGTGTTTTGGTATTTCTCTTTGAGCGCGAGCAGAAGCGGATAGTATTGCTTGCGAAGCTCTGGGTCGATGCGTTGTTGGATGCGTGAATACATCCTGTTCACATTGTTCCGTCCCAGCAGATAACGCGTAATCTCGCCTGCAACAGTGCCGAGTGCACCCATGCGCCAATAGGTACGAAAGAGATTAAGTCCTCCGAACTCGCGAAATCGGCGATATGTCTTTTTAATTCCCATCGGGCTTTACGAGGTCAACGTGTTTGCTTTCAACCCAATGGAAAGAATCAACGTTATCGGGATGCTTGGGATTGTAGCCTCGAGGGTACTCGGGACGTAGGAAACGCGTGAAATCGACTCCTTTCTCTATCAAACCTTCAATGACACACTTTGCAATCTGGTAAGCCCCATAGGGATTGAAGTGGGTGTTGTCGGCAAATGCCGTAGTCTGTCCGGGATAGGAGCCTGCAGGATAATGCACAAAGGCACGTTTGCTCCCCTCTACTCCCATAGCCTCAAAGAGATGGCGAGTCATCAAATGGAGGTCGATAAGCTTGCATCCTTCGCGTTCAGCCACCCATGCCATAGCTTCGGGATAGTTGGCGTGAGTCTCTTTGATTCGGCCTTGTTCGTCGAACGAACGGCGTTGCGTAGGCGTAATGAAGATGGGTGTGGCTCCGCGCTGGCGGGCTTCATCGACAAAGGTCTTGAGGGCGGTTGCAAAGTTATAGTAAGCTCCTGCGCCAGCAAACTTTTGCTTTTGGTCGTTATGCCCAAACTCCATGATGATGTAGTCGCCTGCCTTCATCATCGACAATCCTTTCTTCAGTCTGCCAGCAGCGATGAAGGTGGAAGCCGTCTCGCCGCTTTCGGCAAGATTGCAGAAGCAAACGGAATCGTTGAACCATCGGGTTATCATCTGTCCCCACGAAGCCCAAGGTTCATCGTCCTGATCCACTACGGTCGAGTTTCCACAAAGGAAAACGGTGGGGGCAACGGTATCGCGCTCAATTGTTATTTGACTCACGACTTGTCGGTCGCCCGTAACCTCTAAAGTGAGGAAGTCGTCCCAATTAAGTTTCGTGCGTTCGCGGTCCTTGATACGCACACTTTCCCTTTCATTGATGCGTGTCGTGCGCTTATTGACAAGGAAGGATATTTGTTTCACCTCGCCCTTTCGTGTGGGTTCATTCTCAATGAAGAGACGACGGCTTTCGGCTCGAACCGTAGTGCTTCCTGCTTGTTTCTTCGCACCGAGAGTAACCGTCACTCGATAGTTCCCGTCAGGAACGGCAACGGAGGTGTAATATGACGATTTGTTGAGGCTATCCTTCAGGTTAAGGGTAATCGGTTGTGCATAAAGAACCGATGTGGATAGAAGGAACAGAAAAGTGATAAATGTCTGCTTCATGATGCGTTCCATTATTATTATTTAATTCCTCTGTGATTAAGCGCTTGCGCATAGCGTCGGGCGTTCTGCAAGTGTTCGCCATAAGTGCGAGCAAAGTTATGCGTACCGGAGAAGTCTTCCTTTGCACACATATACAGATAGTCGTGGTGAACATAGTTTAGCACGGCGTCGATTCCATCTACCGAAGGAATGCGAATGGGACCAGGAGGTAGCCCCGTATTCTTATAGGTATTATAGGGACTATCTACCGAGAGATGCTTTTCCCAGATGCGCCGCAGGGAGAAATCGCCTATTGCGAACTTAACTGTTGGGTCGGCTTGCAGAGGCATTCCCACTTGCAATCGCTTGATATACATACCTGCAACCATCGGTTTTTCGGCTTTGTTGGCGGTCTCCTCATCCACGATGCTTGCCAGCGTCATCACTTCTCGGTGAGTCATTCCCATTGCTTTGGCTTTTGCTTCGCGTTCGGAATTCCAGAAGGCTCGGTTCTCGCGTTGCATTCGTGCCATCAGTTCGGGAGCCGATATGGTCCAATACACCTCATAAGTGTTGGGGATGAAGAGGTCGATGCTATCGCGAAACGTTTCGGCAATGCTTGCAGAGTCTATCATGAGGTGTTCGCCCAGATACGAGGCAAGGCGGTCGATTGTTCGAACCGATGGGATGGTAAGGTTGAAGGGCTCTTGCTGCCCGTTGCGTAATGAGCGGAAAAGGGAGAGTATGTTCTCGCCTTTCGATATCACATACCGCCCTGGGCGCACACGATATTCTAACACACGCTTCAGCAGGTTGAAACCCGTTGTGCGGACACCGGCATTTGAGAGCATTGCACGCACGTCATCTGTTGTATCGCCTTCTCTGACAAAGATAATGGATTGCTCATCAGACTTATAACAATTTGTCAGGTAGATTGCCGGAACGGCCAATAATGCAATGACCAGACAGCAAGCGAGGGCTACAAGGCACTTCTTCATAGTTTTTCTATTTTGTTTTGCTTGTCGTTAGCGAGGGGATTTCTATTAAGGTGAACGAATAGGCGGGCATAATGTATTCGCAATCCTCCGTGAGCGTAATTTTGTCCTCAAAGGGACGAGCCGTCGTGCTGTCATAGGCGCCTTTTAATATGGTGCGCTTGCAGGTTTGCTCGCCGCTGACCATATTCTTCAGCACGAGATGGGCTTTCACATCGTGGTTCAACACATTCACGAGTTTAAGATAATACTTCCCCTCGTTGGCGAATACCGTACTCACCGCCAGACGCTCATTCACGCCCTGCACCCTGCTGTTTGCTCTGATGGAGGATTGAATGTAATAGTTGCCCTGACTCTCGCCACACATCTTCTGGGCATAATACCCGACGGTGGGCTTCACTTCCGTGTTGTTGAAGTAAATCATGTCGGGATTCCATTGCGTATGTCCTTCTTTGGCGAGCAGAGGGGCATAAGACGACATCTCCACCACATCGCCGTTGCGTTCGAGAGTGCAGAAGTGCAGCGCTTCGCATAGGGCGGTCTCGATGGTGCTCTTGCGACCTGGTCCGTGTGCTGCCCATTCGCCCAGATAAACCTTCGGTCCTTTGCGGTCGTAGTTGTCGTAGAAGTCTTGGTTGTAGATATACCAACCTGGTGAAACGTAATAATGCTCATCGACAAGCGTGATTACATCCTTGTTCTCGTTGGCTATGCGCCATCCTTCGTCGTAGTCACTACCCTGATAGAAGGGGCCTGCCGTTCCGCAAACGGTGATATTGGGATACTTTTCCTTTACGGCTTTGCAAATCATCAGATAGCGTTCGATGAAGGTAGGACTTACGAGGTCTTCATTTCCTATGCCGATGTATTTGAGGTTGAAGGGCTTCTTGTGGCCTTGTTCGATTCGGCGCCTACCCCATTCCGTCGAGGCGTCTCCGTTGGCCCATTCGATAAGGTCGAGAATCTCCTGAACGTATGCAGGCATCTCTTCCATCGGAATGCCTCCTTGCTGTCCGTCACCTCCGTCGCTTGAGTTTTGGCAAGGCACACCAGCAGCGAGAACGGGCAGAGGTTCCATACCCATGTCTTCGCACATCTGGAAGAATTCATAGAAACCAATCTGTCGGCTTTGGTGATATCCCCATATATTGCGTAAGGGCTTGCGGTCTTTGAGCGGACCGATAGTCTCCTTCCAACGATACATGTTTCCCATTCCATCGCCGTGAGTGACGCACCCACCTGGGAAGCGCATAAAGCGCGGATGCATGGCCTCCAGCGTTTCTGCCAAGTCGCGACGAAGTCCGTGACCTTTGTAGGTGTCCTGCGGAATGAGTGACACCATATCGATGCACACCGTCTCGCCTTCCTTCACGGGCTGGATGGAGAGGTGGGCATTATTTGCGGCGGATGAGGGTTTCAGTACGGCGTTGACTTGCTTCCAATCTTTGCTTCCGCTACCGATTGTAGTTGAGGCTATTGTGTTCTCGCCGTCCTTCAGGCTCACCTTCACCTTGCCACCCTTCACGTACATCGAAAGGTTGTATTTCTCGCGTGCTTTCACGACGATGCCGTCCCAACCCGAGTTCTGGAAGTAACCATCGTGTCCTCCTTCGAGTTTCAAGCCTACAGCATGGTGGTTGTTCTGGCTTACGCCTTCGACATCGGTCGTCACCTTAAGGTTGTTCCCCTCTACCTTCCAGGCAGTCAATGTGTTCCAGTTCTTGTCGCCCTTCTTATCGTGCGGGTCGTACTCGAAGTCTCCGTTCTCTATGAGTTGGGCGTTCAGTCCTCCGTCGGCGCTGTAGTTGATGTCCTCGAAGAAGATGCCCATCAGTTTGTCGCTGATTGGCTTCATCTGTTTGCTATCGACGACTACTTCTGCCCGCAGGTCTTTCACTTGGGCGAAACGCTCCTCATTGTCGCGTGCCAGTTCGCCTTCGCGCGCAGACTTTGCGGAAGCCGCCACCTGATTGTCCTTCAGCGCCTGCAACATCGTATAAGGAACGCGCAGTGGTGAGGATTGTGGGGACGAGTTTACCGTCTTGGGCGATGTGAAATGGGCAAGGTCCGCCGAACTTGTTTGGAAGTACTTTCCTTCGCTGTTATGGAAGGTGACGAGATAGCGCTCGCCATCGCAAGTGATGATGGGATTGAGGCATTGCCCCACTCCCTGCATGATGGGATAGTCTTGCGGACGCCAGCGGATGAGGTCGCGAGTTGTGGTAATGGCAAACTGAGGCGAACGTTCGTTCACTTGGAAAGCGAGCACCAGCAGACCGTCGGCACCTTGCGTAAGACTTGGGTTATAGAGTTTCTTCTCCGGTCCCCATGTCCCGAAGTCGCTTCCGAGAATGCGTCCTTGCGTAAGTCGTTGCCACCGTTGTCCGTCGCTCGACCATTCGATGCCTAATCCCCCACCCTGCGGAAGTCCGATGGGACGAATGAACACTGAATCGGGAATGGCCGCAAAAGCATTGAGCGACACTATTAAAAATGCGGTCAGAAAGTGGGATTTCATACCTAATGCACAATTCATAATTCATAATTCATCGCTCGAGCGGTCCATTCTTGCTCCGTTGCTCTACGCAAGCGAGCAGAGCTCGAGCGGTCAATTGTCCTTCGTCCCTTCTTGCTTAACAAAGATGTTGGTCTTCACACCGCGACTTTCCAACGTGATTGTGGAGGTGCGCTCTTCGGCAGTAGTGTTCGGGTCGACGGAAAGGAGCACGATCTGATAACCAGGCTTACCAGAAAGCTTTGTGGGGTGAGCAAATTCGGCATCGGTCAGCGTCCAATCGTCGTAGGTGGTGAAGCGCAGCGTATCGCATGCCTGACTTGCTGAGTCGGTAAGCTCAAACTTACAACCCTTAATCTGGTAGTCCTCATAGGCGTATGCCGGTGCAGGGCGCTGGATCTTGTGCCAAGGTAATTGCGTGTAGCTAGCATAAGCCGATTGATCCCAGTCATTATCGCCCGTAGATGACACTTTTACCTCCCCCTGACGGATTTCTCCCGTTGTGTTGGCTGCAAAGCGAACGGGGAGCGTGAGAACATAAACAAGACGATAATAGTTTTCCACTTGAATGTGGCGCAACGAATCGTCAATCAAAATCCAGTTGTTCGTAGGGTCTAACCGAACCTCGTCGGTTGTCTGGAAGGTGATGGAGTCCACTTTCTGGTCGGCATAGATTACTGCAGATGAAAACTGTGTGGGATAAACGATGCCCAACGTGTGGTAAGTACTCTCCTTGTTGCATGAAGTGAAAAGGATCGTTGCCGAAGCAACGGCCAATAAAAGGAACTTTTTCATAGTCGATTTATATTAATTGTTTTCTTATTTATTCGTGCACAAAGGTAGTGCAATTCGAGTGAAATACAAAACAAATCCTTGTTTTTATTTCAGAGGTGTAGCCTATCTAAATATTATTTAACAAAATCATTGAAAAACATTTCCAATGGGTTGTCAAAAGCGCTAAAGACTCTTCCATTTTACATTTTACATCTTCCATTTGGGAAGCTTTTTTTGTTTTTTTGAATGCAATATATCACTTTATTTTTTGCATTTCTCCTCTCTTATTCGTATCTTTGTCTCCCAAGAGGTTTGCGAGATATGAAGAACGCCTATCATAATGACCTTATGGACATGCTCTTGCGAAGTGGTCGCGAAGGCATGAACGTGCGCCGTCTGGCTCGTAGCCTCTATAATCTGCATAGTGGCATTTTTGCTTCCGACGTTGTCTATGATGCGCTCTACAGTCAGGTGCGCCATTACCTCTATTATCAGTCGCAGCAACGCCATAGTCCCTTCCTCCACCTCCATCGCGGACAGTATGCGCTGAGGCAGGATATTGCCGTACAGATGGACCTCTTCATCGATATTCCTCGTGAGGAAGAGCGACCCATCAAAGCCATCAAGCGCGACGAAAGCCGTCAGATGTTCCTCTTCTGACGCTTCGGTCTTCACCCTTTTTTTTACATCTTTAAATAATAAGTGACATCAATACCATTCGATGTTGCTCGAATAGCTCGATTGCTTCTTCCATCGGAGCACGTCGGCAAGCGAACCGGCGTTGCAGGCGAAGTTGAAGTTGTAGGAGCGGTATGGGGCGATAACCATAGAGCATCCCATGTTGAAGCAGTGGAGGTCGCGATTGACGCTTGCCGTTGTCATCGACAGACGCTTGTAGTTGAAGTCCCAACCCGAGGAGAAGTTGATGTTCCAACCCTTCGACAGACGAATGTTGCCCGAGAAGTTCATCGTGTGCGTGAGCTTGTAGCCATAGCGCATTCGGCTCGTGTGGAAGCGTCCGCCCGTGTTCTCACGCATCGACACACCATAACTCACGGTCAGACTCCAAGGCAAGGTGAAACGCACATATCCGTCCTCGTCGAGTCCGCCTTTCCCGTCGTCCTTTGCCGAATTGCGCGAACGCGCTCTGTCGGGGTCAACGTTCTGTGCCTCGGGGTCAGTCTCCTCATCCTCGTCGTTCACGTCCTCCTCTTCGTCCGTCGCCTTTTTGTCCTTTCCCTTTCCGAAGAGTTTCTTGAAGGTGTCGTTGTTGATGGTGTAGGAAAGGTTTTGCGACATACCCTGGAAGCGTCCGAAACGCCCCTGGGAGTATTCCGTGTGGTCGCTCACGAAGACGTTCCCGTTCTCGTCCATATCGTAGGCATAGGTGGCAAAGACGGCGTTCATGCTGAAAGTGTAACTCTTCGTCAACTTCAGGCGGACACGCATCGAAAGGTCGCTCCAAGGACGCGACTTAGCCGCCATATTGTACGACATACTTGCTCCGAGTTCGTCGATGAGGCTTATCTTGCGGTATCCGGTCGAATCGCGTTCGGTTTGGATTTTCATTTCGATGTTGTTGGAGACGTCGAGTGTGATGCTACCCGTCTTTCCTCGCGAAACCGTGCCGTAGAGGGAACCAGCATAGGGCGAGTACATCACGGTGGACACGTTGCCGTCCTTGTCGGTCTTCACATACGAATCCCAGTACCCGAAGCGCGATTGCCCGAAGTCGGGCGCATAGGAGAAGCTGACGGTGGGCGTGAAGACGTGGCGGATGGTCTGAATCTTCTTGCCGCCGAACCACGGGAGAGGTGTCCAGAATCCATAGAGTTTGGTGTTGGCGGACAAGGATACATTATAGTTATACACGTTGTTGAAGCCGTATATCGTGTCACGCACCACCTGCTGCCGGTCGGTGTCCCACGACTGCATGATTTTGTTCGAATACATGCGGTCGGTAAAGTTGAACTGGGGTGTGATGTTGATGTAGTTGAACAACGAGAACGAAGCGTTGATTGGCACGTAGTGCCGCATACCGTTGCGCCAGTCCTTGATGAGGTTCGACTTCAGCAGGCGGTCCTCCTTCGTCGTGATAGAGTTGGACAGCACACCCGTGTAGCTCGCCGAAATCTTCTCATACCATCGTTCCTTCCCCACCGGCTTCTTGCGTTTGAAGGGGTAGAAGCGAGCCAGGCTGATGGTGAGCGAGGGCAGCGTGACCGATATCGTGCTGTCGCGCATGTTCTGGCTCAGGTTGAAGGTTCCCGACAGCGTGAGTCCGATGCTAGGGAAACTCTTTGAATACGAGATAGAACTCGTGCGCGTGCTCTGCGTGTAGTTCTCCGGATTGTACATCGAAATCAGGTTGTTACGCTCGTAACTCGATGTGGCAAAGTTCACGCTGGCAGAGAAGGTCTGCGAGGGATTGGCCTTTGCGTCCTGCCTGTGGCTCCACGTCACCTTGAAGGACTTCTCCACCGAGTAGTCGGGCATGTTCTTCTCGCCCTCCTTGGTGTTCTGGAAGCTGAAGAAGAAGTTGCCGGCAAATTTATAGCGCTTGCGATAGTTCGATTGTGCCGACACGCCCCACGAACCCTTGGTGTAGATTTCGCCCAAGGCCTTGAGGTCGATGTTGTCGTTGATAGCAAAGTAGTAACCACCATCGCGCAGGTAGAAGCCCCTTCGCGTCTCATCGCCGAAGGTGGGCATGATGAATCCGCTGGAATAGTGCTTCGAGAAGGGGAAGAAACCATAGGGAATGGCGAGTGGCAACGGCACGTCCTCCACCACGAGGTAGGCAGGACCGAACACCGCGTTCTTTCCGGGTCTCACCTTAGCCCGCGTCAGTTTCATGTAGAAGTGCGGATGCGGTGCGTCGCAGGTGGTGTACATTCCGCTCTGCAGGTAGAGCGTTCCCGTGGAGTCGCGTTTCGAGTCCTGACTGATGAGGAAGCCTTCGCCCTGTTCGGTATAGACATTCGTGATGAAGGCCTTCTGCGACTTGAAGTTATAGCTGATGCTGTCCGGCTCGTAGGCGTCGTCACCCTGCTTGAAGACGGGCGCCCCCGTAACCACTCCCAAAGAGTCCTCGCGCCCAACGGCGTGAACGATGCTCGAGTCCAGGTTCATGCTGATGTGGTCGGCAGTCAGTTCCAGGTTTTGGTAATTGACCTTACTGTCGCCATAGAGGTTGGCCCACGAAGTCGAGAAGTCCCACGTGATGCTGTCCTTGGCGCTGTAGTGCACGGGTTCCTCCAGAGCGCTCTTGCTGACGCGGAGGGTATCGTGCTTCGTCGTGTCCATCTTCGACGTGTCAGGCGCCACCTCCAGCACGCGGTTCTCGGCAAGCATGGCCATGATGCTGTCGGCGTTGTAAGAGGAAAGCACGCTGTCCACCGTCAGTTGTCGGACGCGCACGGGAACAGAGTCGGCAACGGAATCACGCATCGTATCCCTTGCTGTCGTGTCCTCCTCTCCCCTACTCCTCGTCATCTGCTGTCGGGGTGGAACGACGGCATAGGCAAGCATGCACAGCATGCTCACCAGCATCCACGTTGTCAGTAGTCTCTGTTTCAACTCTTGCCTGTCTCTACTCAAGTGGGGTGAGATACCTAAGTATCTTTGAGCCCATAGTTGGCCTCAAAGATACTGCTTTTTCTCGGAATAACGGCTATTCGAAGTGTGAAATAAATCTAAAGACGAGAGAATAATTCAAAAATAGTACAATGTACAGCTCCGTAACGGAGCAATTAATAATTTACGATTTACGATTTCTTGCTCCTCTGCGCTACGCAAGCGTCTTCTAACGTCGCCGAGCGCGAGGCGCAGCCTCAATATTGAACCGAGAACCCTCGTGGGATTCTCGGTTCTTATTATCTAAAAGTCCCTGATTGTCGCAGGTTATTTCCTCATTCTTTGGAATGAGAGGCCAATCGTAGAGATGCAGGCTGTACCGAGCAGGATGTTGGGGTTGTTGGCAAACTCTGCAATGCCCAGCTGCATGGAGATGCCGATGACGGAGAGGGAAAGTAGTATCGCCACTATGGTGAGGATGACCAGAAGCCGGCGGGAAACGGTGATCTTCTTTCTCATGTGGAAGATGCCCAGCAGGAATGTTGTAACCGCAATAACTATGGATACGGCGTTGACTACATGCAAAAGGCTCGATATCCCATTGTGGCGTGTGATGTCTATCACAGTCCCTGCTATCACAAGAAGTATGCTGAGACCCATGAAGACAGAGACTGCTATCAGCGAATATTTGCCGCCAAGCTTGCGAGGACTGCCTGTTGCGGGGTCGATGGACTGACCGCCGTATCGGTACTTTATCACCAACTTGCGAATGATGGTTGGTACAAGGACGGTCAAAAGCAGGATGGCGATGGCTATCATACCGCCTCGCCCCTTCTCCCAGAAGAACAGGATAAAAATCAAAAGGACGGAGACCATGCTGATGATGCCAAAGAGCCGCATGTTTTTGTTGTACCGCGCCCTCTGCTCAAGGAGTGTCTTCAGGTCGTAGTTGCCATAATCCGACTTTCTTATCCGCTTCAGGACAAAGAACCTGAACACCAGCGACGCGAGCCAATAGAGGCCTAACACGACGAGACCTAACGTGGAGATGGGACCATTGGCCCAGAAATACCAAGCCAGGATGGGGATGCAGACCAGATTGGACCAGATGATGCTATCCTTGGTGCTTTGACGAATGAAGGAAAAGTTGCGGCACATGGCTTCGCGGAGTTGCTCTTCCGAGACTATCTCCTGACCGTCCAACCTTTCGTCCATCAGGTTGTAAGTGGCTTTCAGTTCTTCAAGTTCCTGGAACTCGTTCATATTCTCTGACATAGCTTTTGCGTTTTAATGGTTAAACTTCGGGGGTGTTTGACATCGACTTGAGTTGTTCCTTGATGCGGAACAGACGGCTGGTGACTGCCGCTGTGGAAATGCCCACTATCGCAGCAATTTCATCATACCGCATACTCTCGAGCCACAGAAGAATGATGGCGCGGTCGAACAGTTCGAGGCGATTGATTCTGTCATACAGCATCTTGATCTGCCGACCTCCTTCGTCAGAATCACTTATCAAACCTTTGTCGAGAAGCAACGGAACGGTTGGTACATTCCGCCTCTTGCCTCGATCTATGTTACAGCAGGTGTTCAGGCTTACACGCCATATCCACGTCTTCGGACTGCTGTCGCCACGGAACTTGGCAAAGCCTTTCCAGAGGTTGACCAACACTTCTTGGAAAAGGTCTTCAACATCGGTTGGATTGTTCGAGAAGAAATAGCATACCGTGTAGATCGTCTTGCGGTAATCTCGAACCAATTTCGTGAATTCTAACTCTAATTCATTCATCTTTTCAGGGGTTTGTTCAAACATTTAGTACCCCAAAGTGCTAATTCCTTTCAAGAATATGAAAAAAAAATGTACATTAACTAAATTTTTGCTCCTCTGCGCTACGCCGCTCAGCGCTTGCGATGCTTTCTTGCTTAGGCAAGCGACAGAGTCGATTACACCAAGCGAAGCGACTGAAAGAACGCGTCACCCTTCGGGATGCCGAGCGGTCAAATTGTGCAATTGTCAAATCGTCAAATCGTCCAATCCAACCGTTTATACGCTGAAGATTTCGTGCCAATGGCGGAAGCGCTCGACGCCCTCTGCGCCGAATTTCGACAGGCTTTTGACTACACCTTCGTAGTCTTTCGGGTGGTCGATTCGTGACTTCGAGAAGAACTTATCGGCATAACAGATTACTTGCTCTTCCAAGGTTTCGGGCAACCATCCTGGTAGGCCTGCTCCCGTGTGGCGCTCAGCAACTCTGGCGTGTCGGGGAAGTCCCTCCTGACGAAGTATCTCCCCTCCTACTTGTCCGTGACGGAGATAGGGTTCTGTGCCGTAGCACTTAATGCCGGGAGCATCGCATCGGATGATGCCAATGTCGTGGAGCATGGCTGCCTCGTAGATGAAATCTTGGTCGAGCTCGAGTTCGGGATGTGCCTGGCAGATGCGAAGTGCCATATCTGCTACCTGACGGCTGTGACGGAGCAGGATGTCCTCCAACTCAGGTTGCGCGGCGTAATATTTATGGATGAGGGTTTCGGGGGTCATGGAATGAGAATCTTTTTACCATGCTTGATGTAGATTCCCCTTGGGAACGAAGAAATGACGGAGTGGTGGGGTGATGAAGTGAGCTTGCGGCCTGCAAGGTCATACAACTCGGAACCCTGAACTTTGGACTCCGAACTGGCAATCCCCTCTATTCCGTCCGCCGCTTCTTGGCTGTTGACGGTGAACGTGTATTCCTTGCGGATGGTCCAAGGAGAGCGAACGCGAAGGGTGTAGGTCTTCCCGTCCTCGAGGTGCTGGAAACGTATCGTGCCTTTGTGGGTGTCGCCAGCGGCTAATGACAGCACTTCCCAGTGGCGCTCGTCGATGTTGCTCCCTTCGGGGAACAGGCAATAGGTGACGAGGTCGCCGGCAAAGCCTGATGTGGCGTTGTTGGTGATGTCCAAAGAGAGCTGCGCCACAAGATTGTCGGCATACGACCACAACTCGTATTCCACTTCTCCGAAAATGAGTTTGGAGGCGGTGCCTTGCAGAATGTCAACGTCCATCTTGTAGGGCAGAGTGACGTCGTCGGAAGAGAAGGCAAGGATGCGCTTACCCGTCTTCGTGAATTGGCAATAGACGGGCCACGTCTTACGCTCGCCCGGAGCAAGGTTGACGGCGGAGAGTGCCACGTAGTCGGCTTGCTCGAAGATGGCGGTGTCGGTGGGAAGATAGGTCAGTACCTCGAAGGTGAAGTTGAGACTATCGGCTGAGGTGTTCCTCATCGAGAAGTCGGCTACGACATAGCCTTGTGAGTCGGGCTGGCGACGGAAAGCGATGTCCTCGACAACCACTCCGGCAAAGGCTACCTCGGAACGAAGCGTGTCGAAGATGTCGATTACGAAGTCCTCGGGATGGATGAAGAGTGCCGTCTGATTGGAAAAGAATCCTTCGTTCTGCCCTACTTCGGTCTCGTTGCCCAGACTTTCGAAAGGATTGAGGTAGTCGAGGTCGAAATAGCCGTCGTACATACCATCATATCCCCATACGAGATGATAGTAGCCTTCCTCGTCGACACCATCAATGTTGAATGCGTGTCCGCTGAGTGCCATGTTGTGACCCGTGTAGCAGATGGGTCGCCCGCTCTCGAGTTCGTTGCGGAGCATAGCATTCCACGCGGGAGTGGAATACAAAGCTCGTGAGACGTATGCCAACGTCTTGTAATCGAATACGCGCCAGAGGGGTTCGAACGCTCTGCCGAGATTGGCACCGCTGCTGGATGGACTCCAATTCATGTGTGCCGCCATTCCGCAATAATAGGTAAGGTCGGCTACTGCCTGCGCCTCTTCATCGGTGAATCCGTGACTATAGTCGTCGAGAACGTGAGCCCAATCGATAGGCGTTCCGGGCATCACCGTCTCTATCTTGTAATGCTCCGTCTCCCATCCGAAAAGCGTGTCGATGAGGGCTTCGGGATATCGGTAGAAGGTCAGCACTTGTTCCATGCAAGTCGCAACGCATCCCGAGATGCTGCGCGTGCTGCTCGTATGCACGTCGTCGTAGATGTAATAGGGGCAACTGCGATTGAAGGGGTCTTCCTGATGGCGACGCGTCTTCAACAACGGACTAACTGCCTTGCCTCGCTGGCGTTCGGCGTATCGGGGCTTGGTCTGATAGACGCGAAGCATCTCCTGCAGGCCAACGGGCATGTCGTCGCTGATGTGATTGGGATTGAACTGCAGACTATGAGCCAAGACACGACCATCCTTCCTGAGCTGGTGTTTTTGTCCCAGAACAGGTAGCGCGACGAGCAGAAGCAGGAGCAAGAAATAACGTTTCATGGCCTTTAACGATGAGTTTACGCCGGTAAAGTTACGAATTCTTTTAATATCTTCTGCATTTTTTCGCGAATCTTATCGTTACAAAGGTTGCCGATGCTGCCTTCGTGGGTGTGGTGAACGCTCTTCGTGGGCTTGTATGTGCCTTGTTGAACCTGCATTCCCACTTGCTTGTAAGCATCGCGGAAGGGTACGCCGGAGAGAGCCAGACGATTGACGTCCTCCACCGTGAACAGATAGTTGTAGCGCTCGTCGGAGAGGATGTCCTTGTTGACGATGATGTGTTGCAGCATGAAGTCGGCCATGCGCAGACATTCCTTCAGTTGCGAGAGGGCTGGGAAGGTGATGTCCTTGAGGAGTTGCATGTCGCGATGATAGCCGTGTGGCAGGTTGGAGATGAGGAGGCTTACCTCGTTGGAGGTGTTCATCAGGCGATTGCAACGTCCGCGCATAATCTCCCAAACATCGGGATTCTTCTTGTGCGGCATGATGCTCGAACCCGTAGTGTAAGCATCGGGGAAGCGGATGAAACCATAGTTCTGGCTGTTGAACAAACAAATGTCCATTGCCAGCTTGCCCAACGTGGAGGCAAGGGCGCCGATGGCGTAGGAAAGTGACAACTCGGTCTTGCCGCGACTCATCTGGGCTGCAACGACGTTGTAGTGGAGGTCGGCGAAGTGGAGCAATTGGGTGGTCATGGTCCTATTCAAGGGGAAACTCGACCCATATCCTGCTGCCGAACCGAGAGGGTTCTGGTTGGCAATGTCGTGAGCTGCAGCGAGCAAGCGCATGTCGTCGGCAAGTGTCTCGGCGTATGCTCCGAACCACAACCCGAAACTGCTGGGCATAGCCACTTGCAGATGGGTGTAACCGGGCATCAGCACGTCCTTGTGTTCGTCGCTCAGCAGCAGAAGGCGATCGAAGAGATTCGACACATCGTCGGCTATCTCACGAAGCTGGGCGCGATAGAAGAGTTTTAAGTCAACAAGCACCTGATCGTTGCGCGAACGACCGCTGTGTATCTTCTTTCCTACGTCGCCCAAACGCTGGGTGAGTAGTTGTTCCACTTGCGAATGGACATCTTCTACCCCATCCTCAATCTCAAATTCTCCGCGTGCTATCTCGTCGGCTATCTGTTGCAGACCGGAGAGCAGAATCTGGAGTTCTTCGGCAGTGAGGAGGCCGATGGTTTCAAGCATGCGAATGTGGGCCATCGATGCTTCTACGTCGAAGCGTGCAATCTGCATGTCGAGTTGGCGGTCGTTGCCAACGGTGAATTGTTCTATCCACGAATCAATGTCGTAACCTTTATCCCAAAGTTTCATAAAAAGACCCCTCTTTAATTCCCCCGAGGGGGAAAATTAACTATTAAACTATTAAACGATTAACCTTTTAACCCTTTAATCAATTCCACATACGTTTCAATCCCTCGCCTTATCTCTTCTATGCCCACCCACTCGTCGGCACTATGGCTTCGTGCCGAGTCGCCTGGACCAATCTTTATGGAAGGGCACCGCATCTGCGACATGTCGCTGGTGGTGGGCGATACGAAGGTCTCAAGCCCAAGACGGCGTGCTGCCACCACGAGAGGATGGTCCTCCGAAATCGCAGAAGCGTGAATGCGTGTGGAACGAGGCGTGAGTTGGCTCTTTACGGCTTGTTGCAAGAGAGCCGCCGTCTCCTCGTTGGTGTATGCATCGGTGGTGCGGACATCGGCAACGAAACGACATTCGTCGGGAACCACGTTGTGTTGCGTTCCGGCTTGTATCTGCGTTACCGAGACCTTGATAGGACCTAAAAGCGAGGACTCTTTGTCGAACTGATAGTTCCGCAAAGTGTTGATGTCGTCGATGGCAAGATAGAGGGCATTTACGCCTTCGTTTCGTGCCGCATGACCACTAACGCCGTGCGCTATTCCGTCCATAACCATGAGTCCGCGTTCGCCCAAAGCCACACGCATGCAAGTGGGTTCTCCCACGATGGCCATATCAATCTTGGGTAATAGGGGTAGCAGATGGCGGATGCCGTTGTCGCCTGTCACCTCTTCCTCTGCCGAGAGGACTAACATGAGGTTGAACGGAAGCTCTGCCTCGTAGAGTTGGCAGAAGGTTGCCGTAAGGCTTACGGCAGATGCTCCTGCGTCGTTGCTCCCCAGACCATAGATGCGACCGCCTTCGTGTGTGGCCTTAAATGGGTCGCGAGTGTACGAAGCACAAGGGCGAACGGTATCGTGGTGCGAGTTGAGCAGTAAGGTGGGCTTCTTCTCGTCGAAGTTGGCACAAGTTGCCCACACGTTGTTCATGTCTCGATGGACATCGCGAACGCCTTGCTCCTGCAGGAAAGAAGCCAATATGCTTGCCGTCTTATCTTCGGTGCGAGAGATAGAGGGCGTCTCAATCAGTCGGTCTAATAATGAAATGTATTTGTCCATTTATCCTATCTGCCAATCACCGTACCCAAATCCGTTAATAGATTGTCGGCATTCTTAATAATGACCTCTCCCACTCCACCATCTATGGCCTTGAGGGCATTTTCGATTTTGGGAATCATACCACTGTGAACTAACTTACGCGTAAGTAAGTTTGTAAATGTGTCTTGGTCAATATGCGGGATGACGGATTCCGGGTCGTTGATATCTTGAAGCACTCCGTTCTTTTCCATGCAGAAGATGAGGCTTGTACGTCCGAGTTTTGAACAAGCCAATGCGACTCCCGTAGCCACGCTGTCGGCATTGGTGTTGAGCAGATGACCCTCCTCGTCGCAAGTGATGGCGCAGAAGATGGGGGTAATGCCTTGTTGGAGAAGCGACGCAATGAAGTCGGTGTTTATCTCTTCGTGACTGATGTCTCCCACCCAACCGAAGTCGATGGGTTCCTTCGGGCGCAGATGGGAAGGAACGACGTTGGCATCGGCTCCACATAAGCCCAAAGCAGGGCAGGAAAGCGCACGAAGACTTGCCACAATGCGTTTGTTGACCAAACCGGCATAAACCATAGTGACGATGTCGATGGTCTGGTCATCGGTGATTCGGCGTCCGTCAATCATCTTCGTCTCGATACCCAATTTTTCGGACAAGCGTGAAGCCAATTTCCCACCACCGTGAATCAGTATCTTTGGATTGGGCAAAGAGGCAAAGTCTCGCAAGAAAGATTGTAATGCCGATTCGTTATCTATGACATTACCGCCAATCTTTATTATGCTGATTTTCTGCTCCATAGATTGTTTCTATTAAACCAATGCCTCAAGCATTCTCTTCAACGTCACCGTAGCCGAAATCTCTCGGTTTGCAGCTTCGGGAATGACGATGCTACGGGGGCTTTCGATGACATCATCAGTCACGATGAGACCACGACGAACGGGCAAGCAATGCATGAAATAGGCATCGTCGGTCCAACTCATGTGCTCGGTGTCCACCGTCCATGTGGGGTCGTCGGTCAGTATCTTACCATAGTCTTCGGGATTCGTCACACCTGGGCAACTCCAATTCTTTGCATAGATGAAGTGAGCGCCCTCGAAGGCTTTGCGTTGGTCGTACTCAATCTTCGCTCCTGCGGTGAATTTCGGGTCGAGCTCATAGCCTTTGGGGTGAGTAACGACGAGGTCAACATCGGCAGCCGCCATCCATTGGGCAAAGGAATTGGGAACTGCCTGAGGAAGAGCACGGCAATGAGGAGCCCAGGTCAGTACGACCTTGGGACGTGGCTGCGGCTTGTATTCCTCGATGGTGATGAGGTCGGCAAAGGCTTGCAGAGGATGAACCGTTGCCGTCTCCATAGCCATAACGGGACGACCGCTATATTGTATGAACTGCTGCACTACGGTCTCTGCATAATCGTAGTCGCGGTCTTTCAGTCCAGCAAAGGAGCGTACGGCAATGATGTCGCAATAACACCCCATAACAGGAATGGCTTCAAGCAGATGTTCGCTTTTGTCGCCGTTCATGATGACTCCGCGTTCGGTCTCCAGCTTCCAAGCTCCCTGGTTGACGTCGAGCACGATGACGTTCATGCCCAGATTCATGGCGGCTTTCTGGGTGGAAAGTCGGGTGCGAAGCGAGTTGTTGAAGAATATCATCAGGAGGGTCTTGTTGCGTCCCAGATGCTGATATTTGTAACGGTCGTTCTTTATTTCCTGAGCCTCGGCCAATGCTTTCTCCAATGGCCCGATATCGGCTACGTTGATGAATGATTTCATAATATTTTCAATTCACAACCAATTTACGATTTACTATTTACTATTTATTTGACTATTTTGCGATTTAGACATTGCTTCCATTGTCCATCCTTGCCCTTTAAGGGAAAGGTTTGGAAAGGGTCCTTTCACTTTTCATTTTTAATTATTCTACTCCCTCGTCTGTCCGTTGCCCTCGATGAGCCATTTGTAGGTTGTGATTTCCTCAAGTCCCATAGGCCCTCGTGGTCCCAACTTCTGTGTGGAGATACCAATCTCTGCTCCCAACCCGAATTGAGCGCCGTCGGTGAAGGAAGTAGGAGCATTCCAATATACGCAAGCAGCATCCACCTCTTGCTGGAAGAGTCGAGCTGCGGATTCGTCTTCAGTAATGATGCACTCACTATGGCCTGAGCTATAACGCGATATGTGCTCCAATGCCTCGTCGATAGAGTCGACCACCCGAATGGCCATCTTGTAATCCATGAACTCCGTTCCGAAAGAGTCTGCCGTTGCATGTTCGAGATAAGGATAGTGGTTGGTCAGGGTGTTATATGCATCCGTATCGGCATAGAGTGTCACATGCTTTTCTGCAAGTGGTTGACAGAGTTCGGGAAGGTCGGACAAGCGTTCGCGGTGGATGATAAGGCAATCGAGTGCGTTGCACACCGAAACCCTGCGAGTCTTGGCATTCAGTACGATGCGTTTGCCCTTATCCATCGAAGCACTCTTGTCGAAATAGGTGTTCACGACGCCAGCTCCCGTCTCGATAACGGGGATGCGAGCCGTGTTGCGAACAAAGTCGATAAGCTTTCGTCCGCCTCGTGGAATGCAAATGTCGATGTAACCTACGGCCTGAAGCATTTGGGCGGTTGCCTCATGAGTAGCAGGCAATAGTTCTACGGCATGTTCGTCAATACCATATTCCCGAAGCGTTCTTTTAATGATGCTCACTCCTGCCTCATTGGATTCCAAAGCATCTTTCCCGCCTTTCAACACGCAGGCGTTTCCGCTCTTGAAGCAAAGTGAGAATACGTCGAAAGTGACATTGGGACGTGCCTCGTAGATGATGCCAATCACACCGAACGGAACACTCGTTCGGCATAGGCGGAGTCCGTTGTCGAGCACTCGTTGCTGGCTCACTCGTCCCAATGGTGAAGGCAGATGTGCCACATTCCTCATGTCGGCAGCAATAGCTTGCAGACGGCTTTCCGTTAGTTGCAGACGGTCATAGAGTGGATTTGTCTTTTCCATTCGTGCCAAGTCTTGCTCGTTGGCTTGCAGTATTGCATCCTGTTCTTTAAGGATGGCATCAGCCAATGCCTCCAACACGTTGCTGCGCTGTTGGTCGGTAAGGCGAGCGATTGCTTTGCTGGCCGTTTTAGCTTGTTCGAATTGCTGTGTCATGAGCAGAGAAATTCTGTGTGAGGTACGTTCTGGGGATGTTGCATGAGTTCGGTGAGCACGTTCTCGCGTTTGCCGTTTGCCACTATCACCCTTATTCCGGATTGTTGCATACGTTTGGCAGTAACGTATTTCGAGTGCATACCACCACGTCCGAAGGCACTCTTTTCTGCCTTGATGTATTGTGAAAGCTCGTCGTCGAGATGCACCGTCGTAAGCAATTGCGAAGCAGGGTCATCGGGGTGACCAGTATATACGCCATCAATGTTGGAGAGCAGGACAAGCACATCGGCTTGCATCATCTCGGCAATGAGGCCTGAGAGTTCATCGTTGTCGGTAAACATGAGTTCGGTGATGCTGACGGTATCGTTCTCGTTGACGATAGGAACTACCCCGTTGCTGAGCATGACCGACATGCAGGCGCGCTGATTGTTGTATTGTTCCCCGGGGATGAAGTTCTCTTTCATGGTCAGCACTTGTCCGATGTGGAGGTTGTGTTCGCGAAACAGGTCGTAGTATAGTCCGATGAGTTTCACCTGACCAAGAGCGGAGAAGAGTTGGCGCTGTTCAACGGAGTCGAGTGTATGGTCCACTTTTAGTTCGCTGCGTCCGCAAGCTACTGCTCCGGATGAAACGACAATGACATCGTGGCCTTGTCTGTGTAGCCATGCAACCTGATCCACTAAGGCAGAAACGCGTGTGACATCGAGACTTCCATCGTCACGCGTGAGCACGTTGCTTCCGATTTTTACGACCACCCTTTGCTGTTTCATCACATTCCGGCTTTTAGTCCGCGTATTACGGCAGAGGTGAACCCTGCGTGTTCCATTTCGTTGAGTCCTTTGATGGATAGTCCGCCGGGTGTTGCCACTTGGTCGACGAATTGTTCGGGATGGAGTCCGGTCTCTTCCAACAACCTCACGGCACCCATCATCGTCTGCATGATAATGCGTTGGGCATCAGGTGCGCGGAATCCCATCTCTACTCCACCCTCGGTCGCTGCTCTCACGTAACGCATGACGTAAGCAATGCCACACGAACCCAGTGCCGTTCCGGCGGGTAGTACACTCTCCTTGCAAGGGATGGTGAGTCCGATGGCATCGAAGAGGTCTTTAATGTGAGCATCGCGTTCGTTGCGCACTTCTACGAGGAAGGTCATCGACGTAAGCAGGGATGCGGCAATGTTGGGGATGGCCAGCCAAAGGTCGGCATCGGGAGATATCCAATCCAATAGCTGTTGCGACGAGATGCCAGCAGCCAATGAGACTACGGTCTTTCCTTTAAGATCGAGACTCGTGACGACTTGCTCCACCAACCAAGGTTTTACGGCAATGAGAACTACGTCGGCTTCGTCCGCAGCTGCCTGGTTGTCGGTGGTTACGCTGGCACCCATACGGGCATAGCGCTGCAGTTTTGATGCGGTGGGGTTGCTCAGGGTGACATGTCCGAAATCGGCTTTCAAGAGTCCTTCGGCTACAGCACCGCCTATGGCACCTGCACCTATGATGGCAATATTCATGTTCATGTGTAGTTTGTTACGATAAAATTATTGTAATACCTCTGCCAGACACTTGACAAACGAGTCGGCTTCCTGCTTGTTCAGGGTGAGAGGAGGCAACAGACGCAGCGTGTGCTGTCCAGAACATCCGGTAAAGATGTGTTTGTCGTAGATGAGTTTTTCGCGAACAGGCTTTTGTAGTATGTCGAGTTCGATACCTATCATCAGTCCGCGACCGCGCACCTCAAGGATGTGTGGATTGTGGAGAGAACGGATTTGCTGCATCAGATAATCGCCAACCTCGCGGGCATTGTCGACCAGGTGTTCTGCTTCCATGATGTCGAGCACCGCTAATGCTGCCGCACACGCCAGATGACTACCTCCGAAAGTAGTACCCAGTTGTCCGAAGACGGGTTTGAAGTGGGGAGCTATGAGCAGCGCACCCATGGGAAATCCGTTGGCAATGCCTTTTGCCATGCTGATGAGATCGGGACGAATGCCGAGGTGCTGATGGGCAAAGAACTTACCACTGCGTCCGTAGCCACATTGTATTTCGTCACACACAAGCACTGTTCCGTAACGCTGACACAGACTTTGCAGTTGCTGGGCAAAATCGGCTTCCACAAGTCGGATTCCTCCTACGCCCTGAATACATTCGAGCATGACGGCAGCAACATCGCCTTTTTCCAGTTCGCGTTGCCAGGCATCGATGTCGTTCATGGGCAGGTAGGTCACGTGTCCATTGCGGTTTACAGGTGCTTGAATGGCTGGGTTGTCGGTAGCTTCTACTGCCAGAGATGTGCGTCCGTGAAAGGCTTTCTCAAAGGCCAATATGCGTGAGCGACCCGTGTGGAACGAGGCGAGTTTTAGGGCATTCTCGTTGGCTTCTGCTCCACTATTGATAAGGAACAGACTATAGTCTTCGTAGCCCGAAAACTTACATAGCCGGTGTGCCAGTTCGCGTTGCAGGGGATTGACGACGCTGTTGGAGTAGAAACCCAGTTGCTGGGCTTGTTTTGTGAGTGCTTCGACGTAGTGGGGATGGCAGTGACCGACGCTGATAACGGCATGTCCGCCATAGAGGTCGAGATACTGCTGACCCTTGTCATCCCAGACGTGGCAACCTTGTCCGCGTGTGATGGTGATGTCGAAGAGTGGATATACGTCGTAGAGTTGAGAGTTCACGGTTGACGAGTTGATAGTTGATAGTTGACAGTTGACAGGTGTTAAAAAGCGGTGGCTTTCAGGCGCAGTCCGGTGTCCTCGGGCAGTTGGAACATGAGGTTCATGTTTTCTACGGCTTGTCCTACAGCTCCCTTCAGCAGGTTGTCGATGACGGATGTGACGAGGATTTTCCCTTCGAAGACATCGATGTGCAGGAGACACTTGTTGGTGCCAGTTACTTGCTTCAGGTCGATGGGCTGGTCACAGACGTGCGTGAAGGGTGATGCGGCATAGAACTGCTTGTAGGCATCGATGATGGTGCTGTCCAGAGCCGGGTTCTTGATGACGGCGGTGCAGAAGATGCCACGTGCGAAATTGCCTCGGTAAGGAATGAAGTCGATGCTGGGCAAGTTGGGTTGCAGGGCTGTCAGTGTGCGTCGGATCTCGGTCAGGTGCTGGTGCTGGAAGGGTTTGTAGATGCTCATGTTGTCGGTTCGCCACGAGAAGTGTGTGGTTGCCGATGGTTTTACGCCAGCTCCAGTAGACCCCGTGATTGCATTTACCGGAATGTCGCTTGTGAGCAGTCCCATTTGTGCGGCTGGCAACAGAGCCAGTTGTATGGCAGTGGCGAAGCATCCGGGGTTGGCCACGAGCTGGGCCTCCTGTATGCGACTGCGTTGCCATTCGGGTAAACCATAGACGTAGCCTTCGCTTTCGTCGCGGAAGTCTTGTGCCAGGTCGATAACACGCAGGGAGGCTGGCCGTTCGTGTTCGCTCCAGAATTGGGTGCTCTGCCCGTGTCCCTGACAAAGGAACAGTAGGTCGATATTGGTTAGGCAAGGTAACTCACCTATAAATTTGAGGTCGGTTTCGCCAACGAGTCCGCTGTGTATTTCGCTAATGTGGCGTCCGGCCTGACTGTTGCTGACCACCCACTCTATCTGGGCATAGGGATGATTGACAAGCAGCCTGATGAGTTCGCCTGCCGTGTATCCTGCTCCACCGTAAATGCCGATTTTAATCACGTTTCTCCTCTTTATGTATTCCGTAATAGACGCGCAGCGGTGTGGACATGAGCTTGATGAAGCCTTTAGCCTCCTGTGCTGTCCATCCCGTCTGGGTTTCACCGTATTCGCCGAGTGGAGACCGAAGAAGATCGTAGGGAGAGTCTGCTCCGATGACGTCGAAGGCTTGTGGGCGCAATCTTAATGTTACGTCACCCGTAACGTAGCGCTGACTGCTGGTGAGCATTGCTTCGATGTCGGGCATTACGGGTTCGAGATACTGACTTTCGTGGAGGAACATGCCATACCACTGAGCCACCTGGTCTTTCCAATACTGTTGCCACTTCGAGAGTGTGCGCTTTTCCAGTTCGCGATGGGCTGCGATGATGAGCATGGGTGCAGCAGCCTCAAAACCTACACGACCCTTGATGCCGACGATGGTGTCGCCCACGTTGCAGTCGCGTCCGATGGCGTAGGCCGCTCCAAGTTGTTCGATGCGTTGGATGGCCTGTATCTTATCCGTGAAATGTTCGCCGTTGATGGCGGCAATTTCTCCTTTTTCGAAGGTGATGGTCAACTCCTGTGCGGGTTCCTTGGCAGTCACGTGCTTGAGGTATGCCTCTTCGGGCAGGTCCTGACGCGGATCGAGGAGTTCGCCGCCGCAGATGCTGGTGCCCCAGATGCCCACGTTGTAGGAGTATTTAAGACGAGTGAAGTCGGCCTGGAAACCGTGTTCGTTCAGGTAGTCCACTTCCTGCTGTCGTGTGAGTTTCTCGTCGCGTGTGAGTGTGATGATTTCCACTCCTGGGCACATCACGAGGAAGGTCATGTCGAAGCGTATCTGGTCGTTGCCGGCTCCAGTAGAACCGTGTGCAATGGCCTGAGCGTCAATCTCTTTGGCATACCGTGCGATGGCGATGGCCTGGAAGATGCGTTCCGAGCTGACGGAGATGGGATAGCAGTTGTTGCGCAGCACATTGCCAAAGATCATGTACTTGAGCGACTTCTCGTAATACTCCTGTGTCACGTCGAGTGTGACGTATTGCTTAGCCCCAAGTCGGTAGGCATTCTCTTCGTTGGTCTTGAGTTGTTGTTCACTGAATCCGCCTGTGTTGGCGCATGCTGCATGCACTTCCCAACCCTCCTGGCTGAGACGCATGACGGTGTACGAAGTGTCGAGTCCTCCACTGAAGGCTACTACTACTTTCTTTTTCATATTTATTTGAGTAATTCTGTGTAATTTCGAATAATTCCGGGAAATCCGATTTAAAGCCGGAAGATCTTCTTTCCAAAATTTCGGATGGCCATCAGGTAAGGCGTGTACCAGGCATTCTTCTTCTTGTTTTGCTCCTTGGTGTCGTAGAGCATGCCGTAGCAGAGGCAGACGCGATGCTTGTTGCGGCAGAGCACGTCGTAGTTGACACAACCTTTACACCCCTCCCAGAACTCCTCGTCGTGGGTCAGTTCCGACAGCGTCACAGGTTGATAACCCAGTCGCGTGTTGAGTTTCATGACGGCAAGCGAGGTGGTGATGCTGAAAATCTTGGCATAGGGGAAACGCTCGCGTGCCAGCTGGAAGGTCAGATTCTTGATGCGTGTGGCCAGTCCCATGTGACGATAGTCGGGGTCGACGATAAGTCCGCTCGTAGCCACATAATCGCCATGGCTCCAGCACTCTATGTAGCTGAAACCCACTACTTTGTCGCCATCCAGTGCGATGACTCCCTTGCCCGATTCCATTTTGCTGCTGATGTACTCCGGTTCGCGCTTTGCTATTCCCGTGCCGCGTTGCAGAGCCGATTCGTAGATGAGTTCGCAGATGCGCGGTGCATATTGCGTGTGCGACGAGTCGGCATAAATTACTTTAATGCTTTTAGAATTCATTTTTACCTTTGCACTTTTTTCTAATACCAGCACAAAGGTATAAAATATTCTCGTTTTATGCAAATAGTTGACTATATATTTACTTCTTTACTATATATATTCATGAGATATTCATGTAATATTCAAAATGTAGTAGCCAATTATAATATTTAAAGAAAGAATAAGTAAAAAGATAATTACAAATATTATGAGGTTTACAATTTGATAAGTTGTATGTCACTTTAGGGCTAACATCTTTAGATCAATGACACAACGATCGAAAGCCCGATCAAAGGGTAAGTGATAGTGACATAACATCTTTATAAAGCCATAAACGTAGAGATAGGCGATTGGAAAATATAGAATTGCAGCATATATCCATGATATGTCATTGCTATTAAAATACCTATATATTATGGTAGCCCACAAAAACAAACCAGAAATCACGAGAACGGCTCCTTGAATCCATAGATTGAAAATAACTGATATCTGTTTATATGTCAAACCACATACTTTACCTAACCCTCGCAAAAACAAAACGCACAAAATAAATGGAATTAACGCCAAATATGTCCATTTTAATCTTTTCATATAATCAAGAATTATCTTTGTCGATTTATCAGGAATTTTTCATTTTTCTACAAAATAATATTCATTTATGGTCTCTAGATTTCTAATCACATCCTTGTAAGGCTCGGGCAAAAGCAGAGTTTCTGACATCATTTCTTGTTGCAAGAGCAAATTCTACAATTTCAAAATTGTAGTTCTTTACAAGTTCAACAAACATTTTGGCCACTATTCCAATAGGATTCTTGAAAGCTCCACATCCCCATGCACCGAGGATTGCAACTTCGTTTCCTTCTCTTGCCGCCACATCGAGAATCTTCTTGATTCGTGAACGAATGCAGGCTTCGTAGTTGTCTGGAATTTCAACGGATCTTTGCATCTGCGGAGCTGCACAGGTAATGACGTTCACCTTGTACCACTCTTCGCGCGGCATCATTTGCGGAAAAACGGGGTCGGTACGCAAATCCGTTTTGAACACAACCACATCTGGCGTGTAGATAAGGTCGTCATTACCCATGAAATCCATCTGATGAGAGACATACATGTCGTGATGCTTTCGATAAAAAGGTTCTTTCATCGCATTCAGACAAGGGAGCAGTGTTGAGCATCTGCAAAGAGACTCCTCTTGTGCCCCTGCACTGAACGGTGCGCCTCCAATGGAGAGATTATTGGCATAGTTCAACACAGCGACCTTCTTCCCAGCATATCCCTTTGCTGCCTCAAAGCTGCGCTTCCCCGAGACTTTATACTTTGTTGTCACCTTGTCGGGCATTGGTTGGTCGATATTGTCTTCCTCTGCCACCATAAACTGATTGGCTATAGAGTGCTCAATAGCCTCCGTTAACTCAGGTATCGACTCACAACGGCGCATTGTGTCCGCCATCACTTCATAATTGATTTGCCTGTAGTTGTATAACATAGGTGTTTTATTTAGAAGAAAGTCTTCAATACTTTATCAAAAACATCATTAGTTGAAATATGGTTGAAGAGATTCATACTCGTCTGAAGTTTCAAGACGTCTATGCCACTGCCCATGATATCCTCGATGCCCTTACTCTTATGCAAAAGCAAAGCCTCGCAACATTCGCGAAGGCGTTCGCCAAGGATGGGGTGTTCGAGATATGCTCGGGCTTCGTCCAAACCGTCAAGACCGTAATAGTTGGAGTTGTAACTATACCCTAGTCCTTTCTGCTGTGGAAAGATGTACCATATCCAATGGCTGCGTTTACGTCCATTAGTCAGTTCTTGAAGTGCTGTGTTATAGTCCCTTGCCTGTGCCTCGATGAAGCGTTCTTAGTCGTACGTTTTCTTAGCATCTGGTGCTCCTATGATGTCCCAAAACTCATTGGGAAGACATACATTGTCAAGTTCCCGACAGCCTTCGAAAAGAGGTGCGACGTCCGTAGGATGGTAGCCAGCAATACCACAACCAATGAGTGTGACAAGAAAACGCTTTTCGGGATGATCCTTTGCATATGTTTCGAATGCTTCAACTTCTTTTGCCATATCTGCAAGACCACTCATTGAGTTAATTGCATAACTCTTTCCTTGCACCCCATGTCCTTGACCCATAATAGCACCGAAACTTTCTACCGCCTGCTTGGCAGCACCGCCATAGTGTAGTCCCTGTTCATTTGAACCGAAGACAAAAACTTCATTTGCTCCGAGTCGGGTGATTCGCCCTGGTGTCGTACGACTGGCAAGATTATTAGGAGAGGTTTCGTGCTTTGCCAATTCTTCGGCTTCGACTATTGGCAATTGTCTCTTCCACTCCTCCAAGAAATCCTTCATGTTGTATTTGAGTTCTTTCAGTTCGTCGCGTCTAAACACGCCGCTCTTGGCCACGTACTCCTCAATCTTCTTGCAGACGGTGGCTTCCGTCTTGTATTGAGCCATCTTCTTTGGATCCAACTTAAAGATAAACGATTTCCCAATCTTCTTACCATTGATGGTCTCAAACTTAATCGCAGTTATTTGTATTTCCATCTCTTATCGTAATTTAAAATAGATAACCTCTGGATGCTTACCAAATAAAAAGTGAATAACATTGCATAGCCAAACATCTTGATTAAATCCTTCAAGTTCTTTAATTTGATAGGTCCCTCCCATTTCGTCGTGTGCGACTAAATTTAACACAAAACTATTTGTCACTTCTTCCATAGAGACATCTGCTGTAACGTATAGTCCATCAGTTGTTAGGAAATCAAGTAGATTATCCGCTCCATCAACCATTTCGAGGTCTTCTTGGTCTCCGTCATATTCAGGTAAAACAACAAACCATTGTCCGTTCTCCCATTTTTCAAAAGTTAATTCCATGTTATTTTATTTCCAACAATATTTGTTCTTCAATTTCTTAAACTCCGGTATATCAGAAACTGACGAAAAGAGGAGCATACATGCTCGGACTTTCATGGTGTCGTCGCCAAAGATTTCATACACCGTCTTATCACTCTCAAGAATGGCTCGCGTAGCTTCTATGAGTCGTTCACGAAGTACTGGGTGATTGATGTAAAGCTCTGCTTCATAACGACCGTTAATTTCATAAAATTTCGTCACTTTACTCTGTCCCAATCCTCGCATTTGTGGAAAAATATAACGAATCCAACAGTGAAATTTCAATCCGTTTTTAATTTCATTCAAAGCTTGTTCATATGTAGTATTTCCTTCTAAACTTTTTCCTTCTTGTGCTTCAAGAAATCTATATAACTTCTTAATTCCTTCTTCATCAATAAAATCTGGATCTAACTTTTTTAGTACTTTGTTAGCAAGTACCTTACATTCATCAGAATTACTATATTTAAGGATCGTTTTAAAATGCTCCTTTAAAAGGAATATGGAGTGTTCTTTATAATTTAACTTTTTATTAAGAATGACGTTACAATTTCTTATATATGGATCACGTATCCCACTAAATATGTCTGATACCATTTCCTTAGTAATAAGGATATGATCTGACATATTTTCTGTACATGGGGTGCCTATTAATAATGGAAAATGTCCAGCAACATCATGATCTGTTACATCTTTCCCATTTAAAGGAAAAGTTTCACAACATAAATACATGATGATCATTTCAATGTGAGCATTATATTCTTCTTTAGTCATATTGTTTATCATTTGAGTTATCTGCTACTTTCTTTGCTACAATTCCTGCACTAATCGTTGGAATTAATACTTTATATATATTTGGATTTGTCATATCAAAATTACCATTGTTGCCACGAAGAACTTTTACCTTGTTTGTAAAACCATGTACTTGCCATCTACTTGGAGTTCCTGTATTTCCTGGCTCAGAAGTATAAATTTTAGGAATATTAATAGTTCCACTTCCAAGAGGGCTACCTAAGTAATCCCCTGTTTTATTATTAATATCCTAACCAACTTCTCTATCAGGCAATCTATAATCTAAAGGAGTCGGTTTAATATTTCCTTCATATGGTTTAAGTTCATATATTTTATCTTTTTCTCCAACCATACTTTCAACAACTTTTCCTTTTTCTCCTTTATTATTTGCAATTCACCATAATCTGTATATGCTCTATTCCCTTCTACAGTAGTTGGCAAAAGTTCTAAATACTTCTATCCATTTTCGTCATATCTGACTACGGACATCGGTTTCTTGTAATAAGTTGTTTTTAACATAATTCATAATATTTAATAATTTTAGCATATTAATAAATTTATTACTACATTCCACTATCCCGTACAACTCTACAAGGAGCGTCTTTACTTCCCACTCTTTAATTATCGACTTGTGGTTGCCTACGGTTACTTCTCCAGATTGATAAGGCTGGTGTTTCCTTCATAATAAATTTATCAACTATGAAATATAATGTTATAGAATTTATTAATTAATCCTATGTGTTTCTATTATAATATATTTAGGGTATCGCCCAAGTACGCAAAGGGTTACGGGACAAAGCCATAGGCGTTTTGTCCTTCCACCATTCACTACATTATAGAAGGCACCTTGTGTCAAACGGGAGTGGTCTTTCGTAAGTTTTACCCCTGTAGAAGGAATATCGTTATTTGAAACACGAACACGTAGCTGAATGTGACGATGCCCCATGCTGAGATAATCCAAAAGGTCGTCAGCTCCTGCCACCATTTCCAGATTATCGTGACTTAATGGCCATCCAGGGAAATCGACATACCATCTGTCATTCTCTTCTTTCGTAAATGAGACATCGTACTCTTTTCTTCTAAAGAATAGAGTTTTCAGAATCTTAAACACTGTTTTCATCACATTAACCTTTTGTCTCGTTTACGAACTTTTCTATCGAACTCCAACTTTTATTAGTATGAAGGTGAGGGAATACCTCTTTCATAAACTTTTCTTGATTGAACATGTGTAATCTTTTAAGAAAAGTAAAGAGGGTTTGTTCAATGTAATTAAACTCGGGATGTTTTATATATTTCATGCTGCAAAGTTACAATTTATTTTTGAATTATGCAAATTGGCTGTTATTCAATAGCTTAGCTCCCCTTTTATATTTAAAGAATCCTATTGGCGAAACTCATATTTCGTTTATTTCTAAATTTTCGCATAGTCCTCAACTTCTACGTTTTCGTTTCCATTTTATTCAATTCTCACAATGGGTTTTGAATATTTCTTGCGTAATTCTTCATACCTACTCCATTCAGGCGTGCGGCGTCTCATTCGCGTTCACTAAAGGCAAAAGGTGTCAGGAAAGTGAACGATATATATCACATGTACTTATATTTTTATCCCTCACATCCCTCACTTCGTCACGATGCCTTTGTACTTCGGTCTTTTCGCAGTGAAGGAAGTGAGAGATAGTTTTAAACTATGTAATATTTAGTAATTATACGTAGAGATCTGTCCGAATATTCTAACCATTTGTCTTCATTTTCATCTGCATTTGGTGGATTTGGATATCCATCTTCATCTTCACCTTCATCTTCATCTTCATGCAAGTGCAAATGTTTATAGAATTCTTCGTTATAAGCTATGTCTCCTCTTAATGTAACTCTTCATTTTTTTTCTTACGTAGACATTTCTGCTACTTGCTTGTATGAAATAGATGATTTGTTGTATGTAATTCTTTTAATCCTAAACCTGTGGGGGCATTCCGTTTTTCTTCAGTCGTTCCAACTCTGCCCCAAGGGCGTGATGGGCCTGGAAAAGGGATGCAAATATCGAACGCAGATAGGCATCGGCACTTTGTATTTCCGGTATGAAGAGGAAGTTTTTCTTACAATGCACCCACATCGTGTTATCAGCCTCATTTATTGTGTAAATAACAGTAACGGTTTCATTGAGGTTTACATTGTTGATAGCCCGTTTCATATTTGCAACCTTCTCTACATCAAAGAGTTCGCAACTCTCCCAAAAGGCATCATACATAACAACGAACTTGCATTCATTGTCCGCATACGCCCACAAATGTTCTCCCTGATAGTCGAAACAGATTCTATTCTCCTCGTCTATTGTATATTGACACCCGATTTCTATCAATACACGCATCAGAAAGTCGCGTGTACCTATTTCCACTTCCACGCCGCTTTGCGTGATTTGCATCTTATTGTTATCTTCTATACTCTTTTGTTTTATATTTTTTTCGTTTGAAGAATCTTTGTCGCCAATCAATGTCCTTACTATCGCAATCACAAGAACACCCACTAACACTACAAGAAAGTGCTCCATGTCACAATCTTGTTTATCCGAATAAAACTCCGAACAACCACAACACAAATAAAATGCCTAATGCTGCCAACGCAATTCTTGCGAGGCATCCGGCCGCCATACATCCTCCTGCCATTGCACCGGCCGCTGCGTCCTCAGTTAATTGCAAATTTTAACATGAAATTATGGTTATTGCTTAATTTTACCTCTACCATCACATTCAGGACATGTATATCTTATACTACCAGAGCCATCACATTTAGAACATGTCTTCTTGCCATCAATAACCTCTGTTGAATATTTAGTTCCACCAGAACCATAACATGTCGGACATGATACAAGCCCGTCACCCATGCATCTGCTGCAAAAGATACGCCTATCTCCGTTACATTTACCACAGGTCTGATATCCACGTCCGTTACACATTACACACTCTGTGGTGATATATTCATCAATGACAAATGTTGTTTTGCGTCCGCTTCCAGAACAATAGGTGCATCGGACGGTGCCGTTTGAACAGTTATAGCAGGGGGTATATCCATTACCATTACATTCGCTACATATTTTTTGACTTTGTCCATGACATGTTGGGCATGAATATCCTTCCTCGGTATGTTTCTTTAATGAATATCCCAGCCCATCACATTTAGGACAAACTTCACTAATGTATCCATCCCCATTACAATTGTCGCATTCTCTCCATGTATATTCGTTTGTTTCCCCTTCAGAATATGAAGAAGAACCAGAGTTGGAACAAGACAATAAAGATAACGAACTGACAAGTAATAATAGATAATAACGACTCGTAAAAAATTTTTTCATGATTCCAATGTATTAAAGTTAATACTCAAGTTTCACATCGCAAAGATATATTATTCTTTTCACTACACTACAACATATAACTGCTCATTGTACGAAATGCTTAGTTTAATGTATGAAATTAGTTATCGAATAAAGTATAAACTATTTTTCTATCCTGTTTTTCCCACCCTGCAAGGTGGTGTTTGGTTGTAGGTGTTGCATGGTTATTTTTTCTCTTGTGGTAATCTAAATATAACGGGTAAAACATATCTCATTTCTACGGGTTTTCCATTATCTTGTGCTGGTTTCCATTTAGGCATTTCCTTTACAAGCCTTACCACCTCCTGAGATAACAGAACATTTGGTGATCTCAATACTTTTATACTATCAAGACTACCATCCTTTTCAACAATAAACTGAACTGAAACTTTCCCTTCGATTCCTTTCTGTACACATTCTTGAGGATATATGATGCGTTCAGAGAGCCATTCATAAACATCTCCTGGAAATTCAGCAGACACATCAGGAATTTCAGGTTTATATTTAGAAACATCTACGCCTAATTTCTTTGATAAGCCTTCCATCTCTGTTATCTCTTTTAAAGATTCCTTCGCAGATTCACTTCCTTGAACCACAGCCAATCTAAACCATCTCTTTGCTTCTTCATTGTCTTGTCTCACGCCATTTCCACGATAATATAGATACCCTAAATTGACTTGGGCTATAGTATCTCCTTGTTCTGCGGCCTTTCGATACCAGTTCGCCGCTTCTTTATAGTCTTGACCTATACCTAATCCTTTCTCATAGCAATAGGCTAAATTTGACTGCCCAAACATGTCTCCTTGTTCCGCGGCCTTTCGATACCAAAAGACGGCTAAAACATAATTTCCATCAAGATAGCATTCATTCCCTTTTACAATATAATTTGCAGTTCCAGTATTATCCTGGGCAAAAGTTGTACAGCTGATTATTATCGCAAAAGCATATACAATAAAACCTTTCATAGCATCATTTTTTAATATTATACATATAGTAGAAGAACTTGTTCTCGTTCACATATTAGTTTATGCCGAAGCCGCCTTGCCCCAGCACTCGCTTCCATGAAAAGGAAAGAGTCGGGATAGGGCCTTATTATATCCGAACAGAGTGCAATATCTCATGGACATAATTGTCTTGTCCATAATCATAGCATGACAACAGACAAACGACGGACAATGATTTATGATACATCATAATGAAACGCCAATACAGAATAGAGCCATTGACATTGTATTCTACTACCTTAATGCGATATTCCCAATCATGAATCTCATGTTGTACGTTCGGAAGTCGCTTACGTACATGGGGTTTTAGATCTTTTTCTTCCCAATTAGACGCATAATCATCAAAACTCTTTTCACTACTATCTTCATCCACGCCACTGCAAATTCTTATTGATGCATTATCTTCGCTTTCTAACTGATAAACTATCATTCCCGATTCCGAATCTTCTAACCGCTCACAAGAAAAACCATCGGGAATCGCAAATACTATCCGCTCATCTGTTCGCTCATTTTCTGACAAGGAGGATAGTTTGTATCTGTTATCAGCCAATGATGTTTGTGAAACTTCATCCTGCGCTGTATATGATATCTCATTTTCATATTGTGTATCAATGGAAGGAAACATAATGCTTACAATGATGAACAATAAAGGTATTACAATTAGAGAACCTACAAGTAAATAATCCCTTTTACCAATCTTCCTGAAAGTTTTTGGTATGACTTCTTTAACTTGTTCTGAGTATTGAAGATACAAGAACCATATTGGCCCCCATATTAAACTACCGTAGGGATGTATCTTGTCATCCGTCCCTCCTATTGCCGTCAACAGATTAACAATGAAGACTGTTATAATATATGCCTTTCCCAAGAAAACGGCATTGGGCTTTCGATAGGAAAAAGCATATAATATGTAAATAGACAAAACAAATATAATTACTCCGTATATAACATCCCCAACAGATAGGATTAACTCATGCATGTCAAAGTGGACGAATTGAATTATAGCACAAAATAATCCACCGATTGTAATAGTGAATAAGAAAAAGGAGAGCCATCCGTGAATTCCTGTATTCTGTCTTAAATATTCACTTGTTATTGCTACCTTCTTCTGCTCTTTATGCTCTCTCAGGATATTCTCTATTTCGGAATCCTCGATTGAGAATTCATCATGTAGTCTCTGACTTACCAAATGAATAAATGCTTCTTCATATTGTCCCGATTTCTCTAAAATCTCCAACAGTTCGTTCTTCGATCTTCCACGAAGCGTGTTCTCCCATTCTTCTTGATAAGCATTGCCCTTTGTTTCCATCTATTTGTTATTTATGTTTTTGTATTATCTTGATTATCGTGCTACCGATTTTCCTCTCAACCCCAGCCTTAGACATGGGGATGCCCGTCGCACGACTAATCTTTTGTTTCAGTTTAGTTATGCCCAGTGCTCGTTTCCATGAAAAAGAAAGGCCAGGGACGGGAATTGATTTCTTCATAATTGAATTATATAATTTCCTTATAGACTCTGTCTTTATCAAGCAGCATCCTTTTTTTCTTCAGGATCTCCATTTCTCCCTTAACGATGCCCTCCATTTTGCAATCTTTATGATTGGGGTTCTCTATTACACATGAGTCCCAATAGTCTTTTGCTATTTCATCTAACCCTTTATATAATTTGTATACAATCTCGTGCAATATATCTGCATTAAACCAGTAGATATTTTCATGAGTAACCAGTTCATATACGTAATAATGATATTCCAATGTAGAAAATTTCTGAGATGGGGCTTTTATTGATTTAAACCATTCGTTTGCAGACTCCTCTGTAGAAGCAACAAATATACATCTCAGTCTGGATGGATACGTTTTATATTCACAGAGCCTTGTTATCTCTAGGGCTTCTTCCAATTTTGACTTCTGAGTTCCTTCTTCAGACAGGTGCTTTATCGGTTTAAGGACACTTCCTATATCAAACTCTTTTAATGAATAGAAGAATGCATGATTTTGCTGTGTATTCATTATATTATACCTTATTATTTGTTTGTATATACTCCGATGGATTATCTTTTATCTTTGCAAGTTCTTCTTTGCGCCATGCTTCAATGGCCGTTTGCAGGAGTTCGGCTTGGGCTGTGGCGATTTGTTCCATTACTTTTTTATTGGCAAGTAATTCCGCTTCAAGACGTTCTTGATTTTTCTTTGTAGAAATCTGTACTTCGGTGTTTATCTCATCGTTGATGTCCGAGATTCGTTTGTCTGAAAGGACTCGTACTCGATGCTTCTCCGCTTTTAATATCGCATCGTATGGCCCATCTATCATCATTAATTTGAATAAAGTAGGAATAACCTCTATTGCTACAAACAAAAACATAATTAAAATTCTTGCTAAGAATAGACCAAAATCCGTAAAGGGGTTAGTTATTGTATTCAAAGCATCCAATTCGGCACAAAAACCCTTCATTGATTTCGCTGCAACATTGTCATCTATTGTATGCTCATTTAATTGACTATAATATTTATCCAATTGTGTATCTATTGCAGCATTTGCCCTGTCTGCTTCATCTTGTAATCGATTAACCTCTCTTTGGAGGTTTTCCGCCCTTTGCTGTAATTGTTTAGTATATATCCCAATGCCAACTTTGCCGCTACCACCTGTTCCCGTAGCTTCTTTATATGCTTGATCTTCTATTTTAGCTCTTTCTTCTCTCTTTTCATCAACTCTTTGGTTATTCTCACTTTTCTGTTCCTCCAACTTAGAAATCATTTTTTTGATATATTGCTGTTTTTCATCCATTTTACTTAATGCGTCTTTCTGAGCACTTCTAACTTCAAGACCAATTTTATCTTTAAAAAGTCTAAGTTCTATCGGAGTTGAAATAACGATACCTATAAAAACGGCAAGGACTAATCTGGGACGTGCCCCTTTCCATTCTTCCGACGTTATTCTATGGGTTCCATCTGAATACATTGTATTAACCATAAAACGGTCAAGATTGAAAATCATCAAGCCCCATATCACTCCAAATACTGCCGCAATAATGACTGCATGAGTATCTGTTTCATACATATTTGTAACCTTATTTAGAATCTCATCAGCAAATACTTTATAAATTGCATATCCTCCTGAAATGCTTGCTAATATTGCAGTAAAAAGAATAGTTCCACCTACACCTGCATATTTTGCATAGTCCGTGGGACATTGGCGAAGGACTCTACGGTTAACTCCAGCACATATCCAAAGGAATTCATTAAGGAAACCTCCCCACTCTACTTTTTCTCCATTTTTGAAGATAGAAGTCTGATTTGTTTCATGTGTATTTTTCATTTTTATGCGTGTTTAATCTTATTGTAATAATAACTGAACAAACTCTTAAATTCTTTTAGTAAGCCTGGCCGTTTAAGTTCGGGTAAGGACAAATCTACCATCAAGCCCTTATCCTTTAGTGATGGTACATGAGGCAATTGCAAATCCACTCCCATCACATGAATATTGGGCATCCGAAGACTTACATTGTATCGTGGTTGCTTTATGGACACAGATAGGTTATTTGTAATTTGTGGCGTAGGAACAAGCAAGGATTTCACTTGTGGGATGGGAAGCATCTGTACACAGATACGTTCCTCTTTTATTCCGAATTCATCCTCCGCTTTTAGAACATATATCGTTTCCTTATCCTGCTTTATCTTTTTACTCCCTCTTGCATTTACTTCCTCGTCACCGAGCCATACATGTTTTGCGTGTTTAGTATTCCATGATAACTTAATTGGAATTTGGGGAAAGACATAGAGTTTATCGGCCTTAAATAATTGTATAGAGCACTCTTCATATACTCCTATTTTTATTTCTTCCGAGAAGATTGTTTGACCATCATTTGCCAACGCTTCAAAACGCAATACCTTTGTATTTTTAGGAGAAAGGCTTGTTGTTCCACTTAATGGAATTTCATTCTTTTTACGACCTGTAATTAGAGTTGCAGAGCTCGCATTATGGATATTCCATTCCACTTCACATGTTTCATTCTTACCCTTCCTAAGCTTTGGCTTTGAGAGTCTTATCTCAAAATAGGTTTTTTCAATAACAAATACCGATAAAGATTTTTTTGTCTCTCCGCATGGATTTTTGGCAACCAAGATAAATTCACGGCGCCCGACCTCATCACATTTGATATCTTGTGAGGAATTTTGAATGTCCAATTCAATTCCATCTAATGTAAGCGAATCGGCATCTTTGACTGACCATTTCAAATGAGCCTCCTCGTCCTTAAACACAAATTCCCCACTATTCGTTATTTGAAAAGTGATCTCTGGCGGGTCTTTATATAGTTTCTCTTCAAAATCACCAGTCTGTTCATTATATACTAAGTACATATTACAAACTATACATTATTTTAACTATATTATATAACCACACTCCATTTATTTGTTAGCATTTTTCTTATTTTAACACCTTTTGCTAACCTCATTTGTTTTATTTGATTTCCTCTGTATGGAATCGAATTTCCCTCAATATAGTAATATGATGAATCTACAATTTGACTCATAAATATAGACTCTACCTGTGCTTTATTTGCAACAACTTTTCTTTTATTTCTATCGAGGAGGCCAGTAAGTCCAAAATAATCAAGACTATGCCATGTGTATTCCAACATTCTCCTTATTCTAATATTTGACGGAATATTCATTCTTTTCAATTGTGAATATTGAAAAGGACGAGGGTAACCCTCTAAATAAAAATATGATGCATCTGTAATGGGAGATGAAGCTATTTTTTGAATAGAAGTGTTTTCAATCGCCTCAAATTCTCCGGTTTTCTCATTATATCTAAGATTTGTCATCACTTGTTTTCAAATTTGAGGTTATTAGCATATAATATTACATTAATAGAAGTGTCTCTGGATACCTCACCTGCTAATAAAGACTGAGTAAGTGGGTCAACAACAAACTTGTCAATAGCTCTCTTGACAGGTCTTGCTCCCATCTCTGGTTCATATCCAACTTGAACAAGATAATCTACCACACTATCATCGAAAGAAATATCGATGCCGTTCTTCCTAAGTTTCTCTTTCAATCTTGTTAATTGCAAATAAACTATGTTCTTAATCACCTCTACTGAAAGGGGATTAAACAAAACAATCTCATCAATTCTATTTACAAACTCGGATGATATTTTCTGTTTCATCATTTGGGTTATCTGATATTTTAAGGTCGGTATGACCTCAATAAAATCAACTCTCCCAATATTTTCAGCAATAAGTGCTGCACCTAAGTTTGATGTCATTATCACAATTGTATTTTTGAAATCTATTAAATGTCCTTGACCATCAGTCATTCTTCCTTCGTCCAAAACTTGCAATAGAGTTTCAAAAACTTTGGGGTGAGCCTTCTCTATTTCGTCAAGCAGTATGACACTGTATGGTTTTCTTCTAACGGCTTCTGTCAACTGGCCTCCTTGATCATAGCCCACGTATCCTGGAGGTGCGCCAAACAAACGAGATACGGAATGTTCTTGCTGATATTCACTCATATCAATTCGAATCATCATATCAGGACTATGAAAAAGATAAGTAGCCAGCATTTTTGCCAATTCCGTTTTTCCAACACCAGTCGTGCCTAAAAATAAAAAAGAGCCTATGGGCTTATTAGCATCTGCAAAACCAATTCTATTACGTCTTACAATATTGGCTACTGCATGAACCGCTTCATCTTGCCCAATAACCGACCGCTGCAAATTACTTTCTAAAAGAAGAAGTTGTTGGGCTTCATCCTCTTTTAGAGTTTCCACGGGAATACCCGTCCAGGCGGTAATGACTTTTCTTATATCGTTTTCGTTTAAGGACAACCTTAGCAGCGGATTATCATCTTCTGCGATTTCTTGTAAGCATGCATCGATTTGCCTTTTTGTGTCTTCAATACGCCTTTGAAGGATTGCCGCCTCCTCAAAATGGTTAATATGTTCTTCCTGTTCTCTGTTAATCTTATAACTCTCCAACTTGTCCTGAAGAGACTGAAGCAATTCGAATTGTTGTCGTTCGTTTTGCCATTTGGCATTTAAAGTGTTCTCTTTCTCTCGCAATTCTGCAATTTCTAGATTCAAAGATTCCACGGCTTGGGGATTTGTAACACCATCTTGTATGATAGATTGTCTTTCTATCTCTTTACATCGAATAGTGCGCGTAAGATCATCTAGTTCCTCAGGAACAGAAGCCCGTTCCATTCGCATTCGCGAAGCAGCCTCATCAAGAATATCTATTGCTTTGTCCGGCAAAAAACGATCTGTGATATATCTAATAGATAGTTTTACGGCAGAAACTACAGATTCGTCAAGAATCTTAATCCGATGATGGGTCTCGAATCTCGACTTGATGCCACGGATAATTGCTATGGAAGATTCTTCGTCTGGCTCATCAACTATAATCTTTTGAAGACGTCTCGCAAAGGCTTTGTCCGATTCTACATATTTCCGATATTCATCAAATGTCGTTGCTCCAATTATTTTTATTTCTCCTCTCGCCAACTCTGGTTTAATAATATTTGCGGCATCCATGGCACCAGAACTGCGACCTGCACCGATAAGAAGATGAATTTCATCAATAAATAGCACAATGTTACTATCTGATTTCACCTCCTCTATTACAGACTTTAGGCGTTCCTCAAATTCTCCCTGCATACTTGCACCTGCAATCAGCAAAGATAAATCCAAGGAGTATATCTTTAATCCTTGCATATCTTGTGGCACATCACCTCTAACAATACGGTGTGCAAGACCTTCTACTATTGCGGTTTTTCCAGTACCAGGTTCGCCAACAAGTATTGGATTGTTTTTTGTTTTGCGAGAAAGAATCTGCAAAATTCTTCTAACTTCCTCGTCGCGTCCGATAGAAGATTCAATACTTCCATCTGCAGCTAATGTATTCAGATTTCGTGCATATTTACCTAATGTTCTCAAATTATCTTGTTGCTCTGTAATACTTTGCTGATTTTCGATATTACCATTACGATAGACACGAACAGCCTCTATTATTCGCGCCTCCCTAATGTCATATTGGCGGAAAACATCCAATAATTCATTCTCCACCTTTGCAAAAGCCCAGAACAAATGTTCCACTCCTGTTAATGCTGCTCCTGTTTCCGATGACAAGAGCAATGATTGCTGTAATATATCATATAATGTATCGGAAGCCTCTGGCCGACAATTCTGTTGCTGGGCAATTTCTCCTAATTTTTCACTAACAGACTGACAAAAGGCCACTTTATCGACTTCCATCTGTTGTAGGAGAAAGAACACCATATCTCGCGATTCCTGAATTGTCGCAACCATCAATATGGAAGGAGTTACTTCTACATAACTGCAACTTTGAGCTAAGCTATAGGCTCGTGATATGGTGCTCCTCGCCTTAGGTGTGAATTTTGAGTAATCCATTATCTCCCTTTTAATTAATCAACATCTTTCATGTCTGTCATTTCGCCAAGTTTTGCTTCATATTCTTCTCCCTCATCAAGAACAATATGATGAGAACAAAGGGGACAATCTTCTACTTTCTTAATATAAGCTCCATACCAACGCAATATCGTAGGTCTATTCCCAGCATTGGGAAGCGGTGCCCAATTGACATGCCTGCGTTCGCGTCTGTTTGCCCACATGTAATAATCATACACTAATTCATCTTCTAAACATGAAATGCCGGAGTCTTCACCTCTAGATAGTTCCATTAATGTCAATTTAACCATTAAATTACAGATGGGCTCAATATCAGATGAAAGGCCAACTTGCACTACGGCATCGGCATCTTCATCTGAAACATAAGCTGGAATTTGCCCATTTCGTCTTCCCGACCCTATATTAGTTATCTCTTCTGCAGAAGTGTCATACCATTCAGTGCCAATTAGACAGCAATAACAAGGTCCACCTGGCACATATCTAAAGATGTCACCGCCTTCAGCCCTCGTAACCGCACGTCCAAAGATTCCTAACTTCTGTTGCTTTACCAATTCTTCTGAGATATTGAATCTGCTTTTGTTGTTGTCGGTAGCACAAATCACTATGTCAGCCTTTGAGATTTCCTCATTTAATAATGGTATGTTTTTATTGATGTCAATTGGAAACTTATCTACATGTGCGTATGGATTCTTTCCTACAATAGCGTCATAGATAGCATCCGTCTTTAATCTGCCTAAGTCCTTGATTGTACAAGTATGTCTGGCAAGATTATGCAATTCTATCCTATCAAAGTCAAATAAAGAGAAACTACCAACTCCTGCCTTTGCTAGTTCTATAGCTATTTGAGAGCCAAAACTACCTAAGCCCACAATCATCACACGCTTAGATTCCAAGATGTTTACCTCAAGGATACCCTTACTCCGAGAATATAAATCATCCTTCGACGGAATATAATATAATTTTTTCTCTATTAGTCTTCCTTCCACAACTTCAAATACTCTGGCCGTATTTTCATCGAGGACATAAACAATATAGGAAAATTCATCTTTTATCCAAGGTACACTTTGCCCATAGGGGAACGGAAAATCTCCCCTCTGAAATGCGACTTTACCAATTCTGCCAAAGGAATGCAGGCTCGGATTCAACTTTATATGAACAACCTGCTCTTTTTCCCACTCATAGGAGATGCCCTCTTTTTCAGATAAATCCTGTGAACAGAACTCTTTCAGTTCCTCCTTATCAATGTAAATAATAGGTAGTTCTTCCATGATACTTAAGCAAAACCTTTTTCCGTCATTTCAGTAACAACATCTCCTTCATGAGCCTGCCCTTTGGCTACCTGCTCGAATTCGCCTGTTACGGGATTATATACTAACTGAGTCATTGTGCCACCCTGATTTTCTCCCTGTCTTTTGATTTGTTGGCCAAATCTTTCTAATTCTTGTTCGTTCATAACATATGATATATTTAAAATCCACTTTTGACTTTTCGTTTTTATTAATTCATTGTCAATTCAGTAACAACAACTCCTTCATGAGTCAGCTCTTTTGCTATCTGCTCGAATTCGCCTGTTACTGGGTTAAAATATATTTGGGGCGCTTTGGGATTAAAGAGTAGTAGTTCTTCTTTCTGTAACCCCTTTTTTTCCAAGGAATCTTTTATGCAGTCCATATTATTCTTGATGGTTTAAATAGTAATCCATATTATGTCCTGTTTGTAAATGGAGTTCATACATCTCTAACCAAAGACGACATTTCACATATATTTTATACAGAGAAACCATTGGTGTCCAAGAGCTATATCCATAATGGCATATTCTTGTGTAGCCATGTTCACTTGTTAGGGTATGCATTGAGGCACTACAATCATTCATTTCTTTTCCCAACTTTGTTTTTAGCATCTTTGTCACAAATGCTTTAGGTATCTCATTGGGAAACTCATCTAATTCTATTCTAATTGTATAAATGTTACCCCTGTTTGTTTTGGCGGGCAAAACAATGTAAGGTTTGGAAGTTTCCATATCTAAGAAACGATAATCGTAACAAGGTAATTTCCTTTTCAAAACATCCTTTTCTGCTTGTAATCTCTCTGGTGTCATCATAGGCCAATAGTTTGATTATAATAGTTAATAAAATCATTATAGATATCTCCAGTATAATTCCAAGAAACACTTGATTCTATAATAGAATTATCAGTATGAGGACGCATAACACGTGGGGCTTGCTGTGGAAATCCGTCAGGAAAAAAGATTGTATCAACTACATCACCATATTCCCTTATTAGATATATAAAGCCATCCTTATCTTGTTGAATCGTACATTGCCCCAATGTATCCATTATTTGTTTTAGTATCTGGCGATTTTCTTTAATGCTAAACCAATATGAATCTTTATATTCAGGTGGAAGATTCTGTTGTATATTCACGAGATATAAATTGTCCATATTACCCACTTTCGTTTTGGGGTGCAGTAGGAATGGAGCCAATTCGTTATCTATTTTTTCCCGGAAGGGGCTATTTATATCTTTTATGCACCATTTTGCTTTCACATAATTCTGATTGAACTCCGAAAAATTGAAGGCGTTTAATGTGCTGCTCGTATTTGTACAATTACCAATACATAGTAAAAACTTTCCCAAATGCTTCTCCTGAATAGTTGACATCATTGTATTTGCGTCGTGCGAACTTGGCTGTGCTAAGCCTAATTGGTGATGAGAATGCCACTCGCCAATATGCTGAAGTCCAAAATGTTCAACAATTGGCCTGCCAACATGAATTAGATAGTCAATATCCTGATTGAAAAAGGCGACCTGATGATTGGCTCGAGGGCCAGGACCAATAGCATATAGAACCACAGGAACATCTTCAGCCGTCCAATATCCAAACAATTGACCTCCCGTCTCGATATTGGTATAATCCAATATACAACGCGATATATAATCAAGTTCACTCTTATATATAATTGCTATAGAGGCTGGGAGTAATTGAGAATTTTGATTCTCATTTTTGTTATCGTTCAAGAGATGAGAAACAAAACCTTCTTTCTCAAACGTAATTCGATGTTCCCCATTTTTTTGAAACGGATTCCATAATCTTTTATTTCTGATTTTTTTCCTCCAATTCATAGCATTAAAATTCTCTGCTTGGACTCCATCAAGCAGTGCTTTTAAGGTTAATGCATACAAAAAGAAAAACGTGGAGCCAGTCTGTTGCCCGTTCCACGATGTAAAGGCCTTCGCATTGCCCAGTTAGTCGAAACGAGACAACGCCGAAAGCCCCACGATGACGCATATACAAAGTCCTATATAAAAATAGGTATATATACATCCCACTGGGCGTTCTTCGTTGCTTTGTTCTTGACTAACTGTTCGAGTTTGCGAAGTTCTTACATCGTCAAAACCAAAGCGTACAGATACGCCTTTCTATAATGTATGTGTCGCCCTCACTTTGATCTCACAAGACGCAAGTATTGAGGTTGACAAGGGCAAAGATAAGAAATAGTTATGAATTAGGAGTTACGAATTGCGATATTTTTTTATAACGTTTGTATGAAATGCATGTCTGGCTGTACGAAATGCAGCAACGGAATGGGTAAACAAAAGCGACACCCACATTGTGAGTGTCGCTTAATAATATAATAAGGTATCGAAAATAACTTCGTTGATGATTATCCGCCGAAATTACCCACCAAAGTTAACTCGTTGACTTTGGCTGCGCTCGGCATAGGCTCTGAGCCTCTGCTTGACGTTCATGTGAATTGTATTACTTCAAACGAGTTTGGTAATACTCATCACATGCCCGTCTGCATAGTGCAAAGCACTCTGCTCTCGCTAACCGCCAAAGTTATCGAAGCGGATCATGTCGTCCTCAACACCGAGTGAGTGCAGGAGGTCGAGCACGGTTTTCGCCATCATTGGAGGTCCGCAGAGGTAGTACTCACAGTCTTCTGGTGCCTCGTGAGCCTTCAGGTAGGTATCGCCCATGACAGGAGCTACGAAGCCTGGAGTGTACTTGATGCCTGCTGCATCGGCCTTTGGATCTGGACGGTCGAGTGCCAAGTGGAAATGGAAGTTCGGGAAGTCCTTCTCCAACTGGAGGAAGTCGTCGAGGAATGGAATCTCCTCCAAAGCGCGCGCACCATAGAAGTAATGCATTGGACGCTTGCGATCCTCGTCGGCAATGCCGTGACCCTTGAGCATGTGCATGATCTGCGCACGGAGAGGAGCCATACCGGCACCACCACCGACCCAAATCATCTCGCGACCAGTGCCGTACTGAGGACGGAACTCGCCATAAGGGCCTGACATGATGACCTTGTCACCAGGCTTGAGCGAGAAGATGTAAGAAGATGCGATACCAGGGTTGACATCCTGGAAGCCAGGACCCTGCTCCTTCGGCTTGAATGGAGGAGTAGCAATACGGACGTTCAGGGTAATGATGTCACCCTCGTCAGGATAGTTGGCCATAGAGTAAGCACGGACGGTTGCCTCTGGGTTCTTACACTTGAGAGGGAAGAGGCCGAACTTCTGCCATGCTGGCAAGTAGGTATCGCCGATGAGTGACTTGTCGAAGTCCTTGTCATAGTCGATGCAGTCGAATGCAGGGATGCGGATCTGTGCGTATGAACCTGGCTCGAAGTGCATGTGCTCGCCAGCAGGCAGAGCCACCTTGTACTCCTTGATGAAGGTTGCCACGTTCT
>JAGCVH010000001.1 GCA_017962495.1 Bacteroidaceae bacterium | reverse complement strand
TCTCGTCGGACGTCGACTCGGTGATGACGATGCAGCCTTCCTCGGCGTCATAACCGCCGTTATCGTTCAGAATGTTGAAGTAGAGGTTGCCCACTACATTGCCATCAAGCGCAGGCAGCACCTCTACCCCACTCTCATCCATGAAGTCGGCAAAATTGATAACCTCACCATCATCCAGAGGGTCAATGTTAGTGGGAAAGCCCGATGCATCACCATCGTACTCTACCCATTTGCCATCATATGCATAGACCTTCCAACCTTTCGCCTTGGCTGCTGCCACCTGCGCGGTTGTAATGACGTTCTGTTCGTTAGCGTCGTTCAAATACTTCACATATAACGTTCCATCATTTGCTGGCAGACTCTCCACCAGATTGCCCATTTCCGTTTCATTAATTTGGTTGAGGCGGCAGTCAAGCCCCGTCAATGCCGTGAAATATTCAATACCCTTTAGGCTTGCAATGTTTTTCTCTGAAACGTTTATTTCCGTCACCCCTGCAATCTCATCTTCCGTCAGTACGCCGTCCTGACCATAGTCTTGTGCTAATACCCAGTTGCGGAAGTTCTCGTCGGGGAAGTTCGTCTCGTCGACAGCTACATCCACTGGCTTGCTGCCGGCATATTCCCTCCATGTACTGCCTGTATAGTAATACGGGGTCCAGCCCTTTGCCTTGGCTGCTGCCACTTGTGTAGTGGTCATCACGTTGCCTTCTTCATTTTTGTAGATGTAAATGGTGCGACGTAGGCTACTAGTAGGCAGGCTCTCCACGAGTGCATTCATCGCTGCACCCTTTATCTGGTTCTGGTAGCAGTGCAGTACGCTCAGGTACGTATTCTTCGACACATCGAGCGAAGTAAGTTGGTTCTGGTAACAGCGCAAATCCTGAAGACCCTCGCATCCCGATACATTGAGTGTGGTCAGCTGATTACCGGAGCAGGACAAATATATGAGTGCCGTGTTGGCCGACACGTCAAGCGAAGTAAGCTGGTTGTCGTCGCATAACAGCCGCAGCAGTACCTTAAAGACATTGATTCCCTCCAGAGACCTGATACCCTTCTCATTGACGTTAATATCTGTGATGCTGTAAATTTCATCGTGAGTCAGAATCCCGTCCTGCCCATAGTCCTGCTCCAGGAGGTAGGCACGGAGATTCTCGTCGGGGAAGTTCGTCTCGTCGATGGCTATGTCTTTTTTCTCTGCATCGGAACCTTCGTAATCTGCAAAGAATTCCATGTGAGTACCCGGATCAAAGAAGCAAAACCTTGCCCTCCAGTTCTTTGCCTTTGCCTGTGCCACCTGAGCCTTCGTGCATACGTTGGCCTCGTAGGGAGACTGGTGATAATAGACATTGAAATAACCATCCTCTGCTTCGCTGCGGTCATTCAGGCTTGCTATCAAATCATCCATCGCCTCACCACTAATCTGATTACTATAGCAGTCCAAACGTTGGAGTGCCGTGTTGGCTGAAAGATCGAGTGCCGTCAACTGATTACCGGAGCAGTCCAAACGTTGGAGTGCCGTGTTGGCTGATACATCTAATGTAGTCAACTGATTACCGTAGCAGAGCAAACGTTCGAGTGCCGTAAAGACGTTGATTCCCTCCAAAGAGCTGATGGGCCCTCTCCTAGGCCAATCTCCAATAATTTTGATGCCGGCAATCTCATCAACGGTCAGAATCCCGTCCCGACCATAGTCCTGCCCCAGGAGGCAGGCGCGGAAGTTCTCGTCGGGGAATGTCTCGCTAATAACTATTTCCCCTTCATCCGGGTCGTATCCCTCGTAATCTGCATATTCTTCAGGACTTGATATAGATTCTGGATACTTTAGAGAAACATACTTCACATTCCAATTCTTCGCCTTTGCCTGTGCCACTTGAGCCTTCGTACATACATTGCCTTCATTGCTTGCCGAGTAATAGACATAGAAAGTCCCCGACCATGCCTCGCTACAGGTGTTTAGGCTTGTTATCAAATTCCCCATTGCCTCACCGCGAATCTGGTTTCTATAGCAGATCAAACGTTGGAGTGCCGTGCATCCCGACAGGTCGAGCGTGGTCAACTGATTGTTGTCACAGAGCAATTCTTCGAGTGCCACACATCCCGATACATCGAGTGACGTTAGCTGATTGTCGTAGCAGTCCAAACGATGGAGTGCCGTGTTGGCCGACGCATCGAGTTCCGTCAACTGATTGTCGTAGCAGTCCAAACGTTGGAGTGCTGTGTTGGCCGACACATCTAATGTAGTCAACTGATTACAGGAGCAGTACAAAAATTCGAGTGCCGTAAAGAATTTAATCCCCTCCAGAGAGCTGATATCCTTCTCTATGACGTTAATCCTTGTGATGCTGCCAATTTCCTCTTCGGTCAGAATTTCGTCCTGTCCATATCGCTGTTCCAGGAGCCAGGCCCGGAAATTAGCATCTGGAAAATTCTCCTCGTTGATTGCGACATTGCCTGAATACTTTTCACTACCAAAAATCACCTCTGCCGTACAGTCTTTGAAGTTGTAATAAATGCCGTCAATCTCGACTTTTTGAACCGAAGCCACGCTCGCCACCCTGCTCACGAGCAGGGCAAGCAAAATTGATAATTTAGTTATTTTCATAATAGAAGCATGAAAACGGATGATGTGTAGAGTATTTAGTCTCTGTTACTATTATTGTGTAATCTATACAAACTCATTTAATCAAACTGATAAATATACTATCACTCAAGTATGAAACCACTCTCTGAGTCGAGCACAGGATGCGTATTCCAACTTGCCGAGGATGATGTTGACGAGGGCTGTGACATCGCCGATTGTGATTATGCCGTCATAGTTGACGTCACCTAGAATGTATGGGAGGGCTAACGCAAGGGGGGTACTTGGCAGCCCTTTGACGTTGTTGGCTTCGAAAGTGACCGTCTCGGTATCGACGGCCAGGTCGAAACCAAGAGACTTGCAATATGCCTTGAACGTGACGGTCTCGCCAAAGGAAACGTTACTGTGAATGCGGAGATAGCCATAGGCTGCTGTGCCCCCAGGAGCGGTCTGCACCCTGACCGTACCGCGGCACTCGTCACCAACAAAAGCGGCCACCTCATACTCCGCGAGGTCGACACCATAGCCGTCCGCACTGACAAGGCTTATGTAAATGGTCATATCATATTGGAAGTTGCGTTCGTCGCAAGTCCAATGGGATTCCTGAGCGTATGTCCCCAACGGTAACATGCACCAGAATGTCATAAGGGTTATCTTTAGTTTTGTCTTCATGATTCAGTTTTCTTTCTTACTTTACATAACGCTTGTGTCCATTGACAATATAGATGCCCTTGGGCAGACGCTGAATGGACTGCATGGTAGCGTCGTTGCTAATAAGCCTGCCATCGACTGAATAGACGGTCATCGGACCTGCATCCAAACCTATGACATCGATACCCGTGGCCTCGCCCATAGTGAAAGCGTAGGGTGACTTGCGGCTACCGATAACATCGTTGCGGAATGTCAGTGTCTCATTAGCCGCTGCAAGTTCACCTGTCGTGGTGTCTTCAACGATGAATGTAATCTCCACGGGTTGCTCGCCATAGACTGTCAGGTAGTAATTGCTGCCCACATAACGGCTCACGCCACGCAGTTCATCGCCAGCAAAGGCATAGATCAGAGCCGCATCGTCCATTGGCTCGCCATTACGCGTTATCGTAGCGGTGATATTCATCGTATTAGGATACTGATAGATATTGACATTGGCAGTGGTGGAAGCGATAGGAGTAAGTGTCATACTACTATGCCTGAAGTCCTTGACTCCCGCCTCATTCTTCTCCTCGAAATCAAAAGCAAGAGCCTTATCAGAGGCAGACTTGTACATATAGCCCACACTAGGTTCGAGCGTTGTCAAGGAACCCTGCCAATAGCCATCGGCATATTCTGCAAAGCCCGTCTGGGCTGTGATAAAGTCGCCTTCCTCAGAGTTGATGAGGACATCGTCGACAGACTTTGTCTGCCAATAGGGATAGGCTATCCAGTTCCAACCGCGCTTCATCATCATCGGCGATGCCGTGAGGTCGTAGAGATGACCATTGAGAATGTGGATGTAAGCTGACGAAGCATTCACCTTATAGGCCACAGCTGGTTCGAAGGCCGTGATTCCACCGACCATACCATATTCTGGATCGAGGATTAGTTCATCGAACTGAGCGAGGACGCGACTCGAAGAATTCGTGAGTACATCCACGGACTGCGGCTCGCTCAAGTAGCTGGACACCCAATTCCATCCACGATTGAGCGATAGCCTCTGGTGATAGATATCACGGATGAAGTTGGCCTTGATGTCAAGCACCTTGTCAAGTGTCAATGTAAGCGTGAGATCAGTGCCAGCATCCTCACCATTCACCGTCCAGCCTGTGAAGACGTAATCGGCATCTGGTTCAGCGGTGAAGATCAGCAGGTCACCATACTGATAGTAGCCTGTGGCTATACCTGAAACCATACCGTTCTCAGATGCCACCTCGACGAGATAGTTCTTCTTCGTGAAGTTAGCCACGACATTCATGTCGCCAATCGCCTGCGCCTCCAGTTCCGGTTCAATGCCAACCACATCGCCATTGAGCGTCCAGTTGAGGAACTCATAACCATCTGCAGGCATTGCCGTCAGCGTGACGGTTGAGCCATACTCAGCGGTATCTCCGGAACTATTGGCGGCGGGAGCACGCATAGCCTTGACACCGGCACTCTCTGCACGTTGAATACTACCCGATTCCAACGGATAGACCGATGTGAGCAACTGGACGAGACCGCCGCGATACAGGATCCAACCAACCTGTTTACCAGTCTTGCCCTGATAGCCTTCGTTGTCAGTGATATCAGCAGTCTGAACGGTCAAGGTATAGTAACCATTGGGACATTGCTCGGTCAGCATCTTCAAATCAAGAACGAACGCTCTGTTATCCTCTGTCGTAATACCAATCTGCGAGGTATCCTGCTTCGTACCTTGCACGACGAAGGCGATGTCGTCACCCGTGAAGGTAAGCGGATCGATAGGTTTGCTGAAGGTTACCGTGAGTTGATCCACGGGGGCTTCGGCAACAGTGTCCTCATCGGGAACGACTGCTATGGATTCCACTTCGAGCAGTACATCGGGTACTGGGTTGAAAGTAATGATGTAGGTCTCCGCCGATTGACCTGCAAAGTCATCAATGAAATGCAGGCGGTTCTCGTAGAGAGGATCCGAACTATCTCGTAGAGTGCGGTCGGTCTGCCAAAAGTTGTCGGCTGCGACCTCCTTTCCGTCACTTTGACGTACAATACTCTTAATGGTGGCCATGCCGTGAGTAGGATCAAGTAGGTTGCCATAGTTCCAGCCCGTGGCTGAGGGGACGATGGTTAGCGTACATGTCGTGCTGGAGGTCTTTTCCACTGCACTTGATGCAGCCATTGACACACCAGCTATCTCGCCATCGGAGAAATAAAGCACATCAGGCTGATCCTCGCTATCAGGCAGGTCATTGACCAGGAAGGCACGCTGCTGCTGATCATTTGTAGATAGGTCGAAGCCATGAATCAATTCGTGAATCGTCACCTGATCGAGCAACGAGAGATTTTCGTTGCCATAGCTCGTCACGTGGGTGGCCTGCACATCATAGTCCGTGAAATGACCGAGCAGTGAGCTCGTCAACCACCATTGCGCATACATCTGCGAATGAGCGGGAATCGTTCCGAAGTTGTTGGTGATAGCTTGACCGAACGATAAGGTGGCCGGCGCACCGTTGACTTGCGAACTGATGAGCTCGAAATTAATGTGAAGACCCTTCTGGTTGTCAACAATCTCAGGCTGCCGGGTCACCATCCGTACATCGGTGGCATCTCCATAACCCTTATTATTGATAAGGAGTGCGAACTCTGTAGGTTTCACGGACTCAACGACATCCATCGTCAGCGGATCGTCACCATAGACGTCACGCTGCATGAAGTAAGTCAGGTCAAGCTCTGGCGAAGGCTTCACGGTGAGTGTGACGGGACTTAGTTCACGAGTAACTACCAACCCAGTGAATGGGTCGAGGTAACGAAGTCGGCCGCCAAAGGTGTAGTCCTGAGGCTCGGTGGGAGCAGCATACTTGCTAGGTATGAAGAGGATTGTGGCTGTACCGTCTGCGTTAGCTGCCAGAGTCCATCCATCAGTGAGATTTAATGGTCCTTCAAAGCCTTCCAACGTTTCTGCATTAATCTGAATCTCTCGATTAGTAGCAATGGTTCCATCCTGAGCATTTTGAATTTCGAGTTGTAATATGATGTCTTTCATCTCACCCTCGGCATTGCCGTTGTGAACCTTAAGAGTTCCACGGAAGGCTTGACGGGTCATCGTCATAGTCTGGTTGAACTGGAGGGTAATGCTTGCACAAACTGAGTTCTTACGTTGATACATCTTCCCGACAGCGGCGCTTAGCGGCTTTGTGACCGCCGCAGTGATGGAAGCCTCGCCTCCGCTGAGAATGGATCTTGTTTCCTCTTGCATCTCCTCGTGGAGTTCAGTCATCTGTGCCACATCCATTTTCTGAATGGTGCCGTCAGGTTCGGAGATAAGTACCGCAGTACTGTTCTTTGGCACGTAGTAAGTGTTGTACCAGCGACGCAGCAACTTTTGCATCATTTCGAGGGTGATGCTTTCTGGACAGTAGAGGATGAGGTTCGGATTGTCGATAAAGGCAGCACCGTGTTTCTCCACCTGCTCGATAGCCCATGCCACGGGCGCCGTTTCGTAATAGTTGAGCTTGAGCCAAGCAGGATCGCCGAAGAACTCCATCTCCATAGCAGCGCTTTCCTTAACCAAGTTGGCAGCCTTTTTGGCTTTCTCAATGAATTCCACGTATTCCCATGGTATAGTGTTGTTCCGATATGTAATGCCGCCAGCCTTGCGTGGTCGCAAGTCGTTCATTTGGGCTTTAATGTTCCTAGAGCTGTTCTCATCGCCACCTTCGCCAGTATCATTTGGGTCATCGTCTGATGGTGAGCTGTCCTCAGCACCTTCATAATCGCATCCGCCTAATGTGTAATAGAGTACATCCATCACATCGTCCGAATGCTCAGCAAGTTTGGCTGTTCCATCAATGAAATTCTCTCTCATTAAATAATTAGTGCCAGTGGAAGCATGATCAAGATTACCATACGGATTCCATTTGCCTGTTTCAAGATAGTCAAGGATGTTCCAGTTGCGTGTGGCATCCATATTGCGATTGAACAATTCGAACTCTTTGCTTAGATGATATATACCTTCCCCTGCCAGATTGATGAAATCATTACCCCTTTTATGTAGGGCTTCGCGTGTGATTTTCCCATCAACAGCCATTTCAACGGCACCTTCCATTAGGCTTTCCATATTGTCCATGGTAACCATACTGGAATTCATGTACTCCTTAGCGCCATTCACGTTTTGTCGGGCTTTCTCCCATTTGATTTCGTCGGCCTCATCTGGGTGATCTCTCCAGTAGAAGAGTGCATCATATGGATTTGTGTAAGTTGCTTGCTCTTTTCCTACAACAAAGACCTGTTGCTTTCCATAAAGGTCGGTGATATAATCGCCAACCTGACCACTTAAGTCTTCAAAGTCATCAGCATATGATTGTGCCTGAGAAGCGAAACTTACTGCATCGTCGACTGTGTCGCTAAGTCCGTTATAGATTTGTTTCCATGCGTCTAGGCAATCTTGTGTAAAGAACTGACCATTCTGAGCCAGCGCTACCACATCGATGGCTCCATCTACGGCCAGGCCGAAGTCGTTGTAGATATCCTTAGCCGTTCCTATGAAGTTATCGTATCGTTGTATAGCACCAGCGGTATATTTGCAGTTAGCAAGTTTATCATGCCATCCTTCATCGATGGCCATAGCCATTCCACAATTGTATATGTCTTTTACAGTCTCGGCTCCATCCAAAAGAGGTCCTACTATGGGCAGGAGTTTGAGCGCGTGGTAGAGTCCCAATCCAGCACACGGGGTGCACTCATACGGCTCGCCATTGGATTCCACTTTTTGTTGAGTTGAGGTGGACGTGCCAAAGATGTTACCTGGATAGTTGGGCCTTCCGAGCCCACCACCGCTGCCCCAGCCACCCCAGCCGCCCCAGCCGCCGGTTCCGGATTCAACACCGGTCCTTACAGGAATGGTCTTGCCTTCGCACTTGGCAACGCGCAGGCCGTTCCAATATTTATGGTATTTCCTGTCGGTGCCGCAGATGTAGTAATAGGCCATAGGGAATTGGGCGTAGCAGTCGTCATCGCTCAGTGGTTTGACGCGTCGTGGCCCGATAGTCTTAATGCTCTTAGGCAGGCGGGTCACTTTGATGGGCATAGTGACACTCTGTTGCGGTGCCAAGGTGAATGGCACGTTGTAATCCAGCGGTTCGAACTTCAGTTCAGTGTAACCTTCGGGCATGTCGAACTGCACGTCCAGAGCCTCGATGAGGCCCTTGTTGGTCATCACGGCGTAGAAGATTAGCGACTCGCCTTCCTCTAACATATCGGCATCTATACTTTGAGGCAAGTTCACGGTGACCACGGGCACGGGAACGCTCGTTTCGTATTTCACGGTGGTGACAATATCATAGACGTCCTCAACGGTGGTTTCCACTACATCCCAACTCACTTCGATTGCGTCGAAGCTGAGGTTGATCACCTTATGGGTTGTCTTACCAGGATCGAGTTGCAAGGTGGCACGGTAGCTGACATGTTTTGGATGTGTCACCAGCAGGACGTAGTAGCCTTCGGGCAGGGTGAAGGTGTAACATCCGCTGTCGTCCGAACTACCCTGTGCGATGACTGCTCCGGTAGTGGGGTGTTGTATGGTGATGGTGGCTCCGCTCACATGTGGTGCCTCATCAGTGTAGTAGGTGAATTCATCACACACATCTACCACCAGCGTTCCCGTATTTTCGCTCACTGGTTCCACACGGAAAGGTATGGTCAAACCGTTACCATTCTCGCAGTTAATGGCAATCTGGCCCGTGACAGGCACATTCAACTGCATATCGTCGGTGGGCGTTAGACGAATAGCTACCTTAGTGGTGTCGCCCTGAGCCATTGGAGCCATCTGCATGGGGGTGACGCTCTGCATCCAGCTTGGCAGACTGAGGCTGACGATGCCTGTGTTCCCCAGACCGATATTAGCCACATCGAAGGTCAATTCACGAGAATAGCCCTTGGTTACGGTAGTGTTAATCTGCTGGATGCTGCAGCTGAGTTGTGCTTCCGGGTTGCGCGTGTAATAATACAAGGTGTGTTCCAGACTGGGGCCTTCGGCCGTAGTAATGTTGAGGCTGACGGTCTGCCATTCATTGTCGCCGCCAATCTTGTGGCCAGTCAGCGTAAATCCGATATTAGCAGTGGTTCCGCCAAGAATCTCTGTAGGCGCATCAAGAATGAAGGTGGCCTCGTCTGAGTTGTTGGTGGTGACGATGTTGAAACCTGTCAACGGCAAGCGGCCTGGGTTCTGTATACTTATAGTACCGCTGTATGGCTGATCCAAAACAGTGTAGAAAAAAGGCTGACTGTTGGACGTGATACGCATTCCGTAGATATCCACGCTGGCCATTTCGTCACGCAAGCCTTCGTCAGGATAGCATGCACCGAAGCCAATATGTCCCATCTGCGAACGTGTAGGCCCCCACCGATAACTAAAGGTTCCGTCGTTGGCAACATGCACCTTTTGAACAAACCGCTGTCCGTCGGCCAATAGATAAAGGTCGATGGTCGTGATGCCGTCAGCTTGCCACGTAGTGCCATCTTTTTTGGTAACTAATCCACTGATGGTGATGCTGTCTCCATATTGTATCACATTCTTGTCAATAGTGATGTTTGCCGAGAATGGAGCGGACACTTTGACGCTGGCAGTGGGCGATGTGTTGTTGGCATAAATGAGTTCGCGTACAGTTTGATCTTCGTTCACCTTGGCATATGCGCTAAGGTTGCCAAGAGTGGCGGGGGAAGTGATTGTGTAGGTAAAGACAGCGTTCTCTCCAGGTGCAATAGGGGCAGAAGTGCTCATTGACGTGACGTGGTCTGAGTTCTGATAGAGGTTAATGATAGTTCCAGCCGGCAGGTCGATTACGCCCTTGTTCTCCACAATGAATTGAGCCTGTACATTTGTTCCTACCATGACTTGGTTGTCTTCTATGGGCTGACCGTCTTTGGTTAGTAATTGCATAGAACTGATCATTGCATCAGGCATGGTCTGGTCGGTGAGCATGGCCCAGCAAGTACCGTCGCTATGGTTGGAAGCAGAGGCGGTGAAAGTAACCATATAACTGTCGTCTACATTAAGGTTGGACAAGGCTTTAACTGGAACATTAACGATTCGTTGTCCTGCAGGGATGACCACAGAGTGACTGTATTCCAACCCCGCGTCGTAAGTGCTGGAGAGTGTAACGTTTAGCGGTTCGGCAACAGATGTATTACGGTCAATGGTCAGCACAGTGGCCTCTACAGAACCCTCTAACAAGGAGGAGCGGCTGGAAGTCAGCGTGAGCGATGGACCATCGTTGTCAATAATGTGTATCTGCTGACTGACCACCCCTGCATCCTCACCGCTGGCGCTACAGCCGCACGACTGGATATAAACAGCCGCAGTTATTGTAACATCACGATCACCGTCCACGTTAAGGTTGTCGTTTACTCCTATGCTGAATTGTACTTGATCCACACCTACAGGCATAGATATAGACTTGAACTGATTGTAATTGATGTCATTCAACTGAGAGTCATCACTCAACCGAACTGTGATTTCCTGATCGGTGTGTGATGTGCGTCGCAACGTTGCCATCACGGCTGCTGGCCCAGCACTCTCTGATAAGGTAGTGGGTGAGAGCGAAAGCTCAATGGTGGGTACATCGTTGTCGTTTAGGATGGTTATGGCCTTGCCAGACACAAATCCGTCAGCTGAGACTGAGAACTCAGGTGCGATAGCAATCGATGGTTGGTCATCATCCTTAGCATAAACCATGAAGCGAGCCGTTTTTTGTCCCTTGCGAAGCCATATTTCAGCTGGTAGGTCGAATCGCTTAGGTGCATCGCATGTAAGATGTAACAATACATCTGCGGCTGGAGCACGCTGGGCAGTTACTGTGAAGAAGATAGAATCGCCTTCGGTTATCTCGACGGGATTGGAGTTAAGTGAAAGGGTGGGCAATTCATCGTCGATAATTAGCAATTGCTGTTCCACATTGGCATAGCCGTTACCGCCAACAGAGATGTTCACGATGGAATCATTGTCAAGGACTTCGTTGTTGACAATATTGAAATAGACAATTGCACTTGCCTGGTTAGCGGGAATGGTGATCTCCGCGAGAGCAGGCACTCGGCTGTCCGCGGTGGCGGTAATGGGGAAGGCTTGGGCTTCAGTCCATCGCCCGCTACGAGTCACTTTGAGCGACACACGCGTATTTCGATTCTCATCAACGCGGGTCGGTGAGAGGTCGAAGGTCAAAACTTTATTGATGGTCAAAAGGTTGTTGACTTGCTGCGTGTTGTTGGCTTGTGCAGATGCAGGCTCTCCTGTCTTGCTGTCGGGTACAATACGCACCTGCAGACGGGCTTGTCCGTCCATACTGAGCAAAGCAGGGATAGCGATTTCCACCTGACGACTTACGACACCACCTGGTCCTAGGATTTCATCATAGTGGGTCGTTGAAAGGAGTTTGCTTTGCGAAGCATCCTCACTGACGAGTGAGATCTGCTCTCCCCAACCAGCTCCTGTGGCGAGTTCGCCGATGTTCTGCACTTGCCATGAGACGACAATGTGATCGCCAGGGGTAAATGTCTGCTTATCACAAGTGACGCTCTCCAAAGTGAGGTCTGGCAACTTGAGGATATAGATTTTTCCAACAGAAATGTCCGTCAACACATTCTCACCCGTGCTTTTGCCGAGGACGGCTTTCTCAACGGTGATGGGATACTCACTTCCTTCCTGAAAGGAGGATGGGATACTTATGGGCAGGTACATCACCGTCCCCGATTGGCCACGCAGAGGAAGATTCTGTGTGGAGTGAAGCAGCACGCGATAAGCTCCACTGCTGACTTTAGTCACTGTGACGGAATGTCCATTTGAACGATTGGACATTGTACCCATGGTGTTAGCTGTTATACCACTTGGCAACGTGATATCGAACTGCGCACCCACAATCTCGTCGGTGTTCTCAATGGCTATCGGCAGTTGCACGTTGCCCGTCTGAGTTCTCATATCAGGCACCTGCAGGAGATTACGCTGCTGAGCCATCATGCTCATGGCGATCATGGCCATAAACATCGTCAGGAAAATATATCGAACGGTTTTCATATCGCTATGGGATTAATATGTTTCACTTCTTCACTAACTTACGCCCGTTCTGGATATACAATCCCTTAGGCATATAGCTATTCTTATTAATTATACGGCCTTGAATGTCGTATATAGCCTCTTGGTCAGCCGACTGTCGGGCGGTACCATCTAAAGCGGTGGGAAGTCCTTGTTGATAGGCCTTCACTCTGATGGCATTAGCTTCGCTGTCGGCAAGTTTTGCACTGAGAACAGAAGCAGACACCTCGTCCAATGTCGCAATCACGCTCACGCCAACCGGCAGGACCGCTTCGGCAAGCGAATATCCGATAATGCGCACACCAGAACCGACATTCTTTATCAAGCACATGATACCGCTCTGAGCTAGTTCGGCAGAAAGTCTCAACTCGCTAATACCATCAACAACGATATCGAAGGCGGCAACAGGTGTCTCTGTGCTGAGAATGAGACAGCCGTCCTCGACACTGAGGCAGGCCTCGGCTGATGAATACAATCCAGGTGCATTACGCTTGACAGATCCTTCGAACTCTGGTTGCTCCATTTCCATCAACAGGTTGATCTGACGGATAACGTCCTGAACATTAATGACATCATCGGCCCAAAGATTGGCAGCAGTGAAGTTGAAAGGACGCGACTGGTACTTTTCCATGATGTAGTTGATGCCCGTCTGAAGATCGAGCACATCCAGCGTACCATCGAAATTAGCATCACCATCATCGAAAGTGAACCTCAAACTAAAGGTCGATCCCGTGGCATCGCCATAGGTGCTGGTGCAAGTCATGATGGCATCCTTCACTCCCTGATAGACATAGCTGGATCGGGACGTTACCTGAAGCGAGCCTTTGTTCTCAGACAAGGTGAAACTATAGCCATTGCCTACGACGTTGAATGCAAAATGCGAGGTTGCGCCACCCGCGCTGTTCTGATAACAAAGGATGGAAGGAAGCTGTGCCAACAACAGGGAGGCGTCGCTATTACCGATATTGACATTAACGACCTTGTCGAGTTGCTGATTGCGAATGTTCAGCGTCTTCCCCGAGGGAACGGAACCTTCGATGGAAGACAATCTATTACCAGAGAAGTTAAAGGTGGAAGTTTTCTCAAGCGCGAACAATGCCGTGGGCACTACGCCTGTCAGTCCTCTGCCATTGAGTTGGACCGCCGTGACACGCCCTTCGGTATTGGTGATGCCATCAAGCGATAACTGCTCGGCATCCAGATTCCAACGATTCTCCCAAGCAGGCTGGCTTCCCATCTGTTGGAGCGCGGTTCGAAGAATGGTCATATCAGCCTCCGAGAAATGAACCTTCCAATAGTTGACGAGATCACTGATTTGAGTGTCAATGCCCTGATAGTGATCGGCAACAGCATTTCCTTCATCGATGCCTTGCTGAAGCTCATCAGCTAGTTCCTCGAGGGACTGGGCCAAAGGAGAATTGGCATCCTGTACGGAGCTCACGCGTGCGCGAACCTTATTTACTGATTGTTGGTAGGTCACATAGGCCTCAACCGATGCCAGCACGTTGTCGTATTTCTCTTGCAAAATGGCTTTCTCCTGAATGCACTCTGAGGAATGAGCGAGGGAATAGATATCCGTCTCGGTCATCTCAATAGCATGTTCTCGTTCTGCCGTGAAGGCCAAGAGAACACTTTGTTCACAAGGTCCGAAGGTGACATCCTCATACAAGGCCAACGTCTCCTTCAGTGAAGCGACGCCCGGAGATTCCTTCAGTTCGGACACATAATAGATGAAGAAGTTGTCGGCTGCAATCCAGTTGGCAGTTGTGCCAATTGTCTTCAGGCCGAAGTCAAGTGACTCGGCATGGTCATTGATGAAATCGACCTCGAAGTGCTCAGGTAAGCCGTTACCCGTATGAATCTCCGTTGTTGTTTCGATCTGTCCAGAAGAAATATAGATGTATGAGCCCGTGACAGGGTTCTTGCTCGAATCATACTGATTGACTGCAATGGCATCAGTAGTCAAGCGATATCTTCCGACGGGCAGCCCAGACAGTGTCTGATAGAGTTTGCCATCACCGATGACACGCGATCCACTATTATTCTGCCAAGCTTCCATGAAGTGCTGAATGCTGACATCTCCATTCACGTAGGCATCACCCACAGCCGAGGAGACGCCATTGCTGTTGTATGCATTGGGCATATAACCGATATTCGTGGCCGTTTCGCCCTTGACGAACATACACGTCCACCCTGGCAAGATACCAACCATCGGCTCGCCACCTTCTTCGAAATCAGGGTTCTCCAAAAGTAGCGAAATGTCGAGCGGATGTTCCTCTGAAGGTGCCACGCCACCAATGAGAGCTAATAGAGCCAAACGCATCGAAGCCCTTGCCTCTGTGATGGCCCCGTTCAAATCGTCAACTGAAATGGCACTTTCGACGATTTCGTCGGCGGCATTTAGTTCCTCCTGATAAGCTGAGAGCGTACCTTCTTCACATTCCTCAAGGTTTTCTGCTTGAAGAGGTTTCTCGAAGTCCCGTACCAATGTCTGATAACGGCTATAACGATCTTGCATCTCGGACGAAGCATAAAGTTCCACGGCATCATTAATGGTCTTGACTGCAGCATTATATTGAGCGATCTTAGACCATTCCTGATTGTTGGCATCCACGACTGCCTGCAATGCCTCAAAAGCAGAATATGGGATGAGACCTTCCACGTTTTCTGCCTGTGCGACAGCCGCTTGCAACATCTCCTCAAAGATAGTTCTGTCAGGAATCTCGACGGCATGTAACAGGCATTCCCAATATTCGCGAGCATAAGAATCATTCAATATCTGCAGCTGCTCCGCATCACGAGAAACCCAACCTTCAGCGTTCTTCTGACGGATAGAGAATCCGTCGCTATTGCTAAAGGCTTCCCATGCAGATGTGCCTTCAAGCATCACCACGTTAGTGCCATCGACCGCGAGACTCTGCGCAGCCCCTGCTGCTCGGTTGATGATGACAAGATGATAAGGAGTGCCTATGAACGCCCACTGATTGACTTCATCCCATAGCTCTTTGTCTGTCGCCGGACGATAGGGTACGAACTCGTCCATACCGACATAATAATCATTGCTTATGGTCAGATTGTACCACTTCGCAGTAGCATAGCTATCTGAGAACTCGAACAATCCATTCCATGTGGCATAGAAATTAATCTCATGTGTATCTTCGCCAAGCGTCGTTACGTCTTGAGTAATCGAGACGAGGCCGTTATCGAAGCCTGCAGGGACTTCTACATTAGAGCCTAACTTCAGATAAGTCGACTTTGTCGCGACCACTTCTGCGTCATAAACGAGGTTCAAGGCAACCTGAATATATGAGGGGTCAAGTTCTATCTGCCAAATATAATTCTCAGCAAAACTGTATTCTGCTAAAGGCCCGTCCGTACCCTCACTAACCGTCCAATAGGTTTTGGCAACGAGAGACCAACTGGAGGATCCGCCAACGGCATTAGTGGCACGAATGGCAAACTTGCCATTGCTATTGAGGAACAATGCCTGTGCCTCCCAATTCATACGCGCATCTGGGTTCGTATTGATGTGCCCAGAGTTCAAAATAGGAATATTGCCATTCATACCCGGATTGGTGAAATAGGATTCAGAGAACTGGAAACCGAATTCATACTCATCACCAACCACCTTGTTCAAGGCAAAGGATGCGGCATCCCCCACTGATGAGGTGAGATAGCCATCAGCCGTCAGATAGTAATTGGTCCCACCCACGACTGTCAACACGCGATAGTAGCGGCCACCCTCGATGGCAGCAAGTGCCCGCTCATAAGCGACATCGTCGGTCTCCATCTCCTTCCAACTCAAACCCTCCCGATAGTAGGGAGTCCAACCCTTTTGTTTAGCTACAGCAGCATGAGTGGTATTGAATATGTTGTCATCCGATGTCCACTTAGCGTACAATCTGCCGGATGCAACGGCGGGAAGGCTGTTCACCAGATTGGCAATGGTCTGCTCGTCCAATTGATTGGAATAGAAGGAAATACTTGTGAGCGGTGCCTCTGAAGGAATAATCAACGAGCTCAAGCGGTTATTAGCACAGGACAATCGAGACAGAGCTGTGCATGACGACACGTCCAGTGTCAACAACTGATTGTCCTCACAATCCAAATTGGTCAACAAGGTGCATTGCGACACATTCAGCAATGTCAACTGGTTGGAATAGCAGTCGAGATATTTCAAGGCTGTATTGTTTGAGAGGTTCAATGTAGTCAACTGGTTTTCCTCGCAGCTAAACGTCTCCAAATTAATGAAATACCTGATGCCCTCCAGAGTCTGGATATCGCTGTCGCTGACATCCATATAAGTGACATTGGCCATCTCCTCTTCAGTCAGCACCTGGTCCCTTCCATATGACTGACTGAGCAGATAGCTGCGGAAATTGTCATCGGGGAAGTGAGCAGCATCGATGAGGATGTTGCCAGAATCGTCAGCATTTTGTAAGTACTGACTGGTTATGTTTTCTTGCGCCTTAACAATAAATGCGACAAGCAAAAACATGACAATTGAGAAGAGTTTTTGTAAGTCCTTCATCATGGGTGTATTGCTTTTTGGTAAAATCAAAAAACTAAATAATCATTAAAACACGACAAAGATAGTGAATAATTAGAAAAGGTCATCATTTTTCCTCTAAAATTTCAAAGAGAAGTCCACATATCAGGTTAAAAATATGAGTCTATTGCCGTCGATCTTGAAGATGTCCTCTGCCCGCTTCTGTCGAGCCTGCTCCATCATGTAGAACGCGAACTCCTCAAAGATGCGGTAGTCACGATTTTGATTGACGGTTGCGAGTGTCGTCTTTGCTATGGGTTTGCAACCTAAGCCGAGATGAAAACGCTTGGAACGATAGGCTTCAAGTGCCACTATCACGTCGCGCAGACACTCGCGGTTCGTGAGACATCAGAGCAAGAAGTTGATTCCAGCAGGTAAGATACTTGACATACTTGTTACCATCATACTTGTTACCATCATACTTGTCAACAAGATGAGGGAACTTGTCATAGTCTAAGAACTCAAGCAATTGGGCGAATACGTACTTGTCTTTGTTCATCTGCAATCCTGTTAAAAGGATGCAAAATTACAAATTCAAATCCATGGACACTCAAACCCCTTTGTAAAAAACTTTATTTCAACGATTTCAAAGAACGATTAGTCCACTTTAACAAGACGGTAGTGATGTAGAATATTGGAATAAAAGAAGGAGGGTGCCCGAAGACTCCCTTCCTTGTACGCCTGATAAGACTCGAGCTCGGCCGTTAGGACGCTTTAACAAAGCAAAGCGACTTAAAGAACTTCACGCCCGCTGAGGACGGGGAAGTGAGAGAAAGCAGGAAATGAAAGAGGGAACCACGAAGGTTCCCTCTGAAGTACGCCTGATAAGACTCGAACTTACACGCCCGAAGGCACCAGATCCTAAGTCTGGCGTGTCTACCAATTCCACCACAAGCGCAGAACTCGGTGCAAAAGTACGCCATTTCCCTGAAACAACCAAATAAAAACGGCAACAATTTGCAAAACACGCTTTCAGTTTAAGGGCGTAAAGGAAAAAATATTGCACAAATGCTTGCTTTTCAGGAACAGACATTCTATCTTTGTCAACATCAAGCGAATGAATATCATGAAAAGGACGATTCTTCTATGCCTGACGCTGTTTTGTTGCATGAGCACGTGGGCTCAAGTCGACAATTACGCCATCCGACTCTCTGCAGGTGGCAGTGTGGATTGCGGACTGATGCCGGAGTTGAACGGACGTGAGACCTATGCCCTGCAGTTTTGGATGAATGCCGACGAATGGACGGAAGGTGCTACCCTTTTACAACGTGGTGAGGGATTGCGCATCTGGCTGAGTGGTCCAAACAAACTGACTGCCACTGTAGGCACTCAGGAACTAACCCTGAACAGTACCCTACTCGTTCCCAACCGATGGAATCACCTGATGCTCCTGAGCAATGGCACCAAAGTCTTCATCTACATCAACGGCAATCGTGCCAAGACGCTTACAGCCCAATATATAATCCCCGAGGACAACGAATCGCCTTTCATCATCGGTGGAGATTTGTATCAAGGACGCATCGATGAGATTCGTGTATGGAACACAGAAATTACCGATGAATTCGGCTATTTTGTACATACTACACTCAACAAGTGGGTACCTCAGTTGGACAATCTTGTGGCGTATTTCAAAGGCGATCAGGAACTCTGCCCTAACCTCGTAGACTACAAACCCCTGTTCGACCCCAATGCCGAATACAACCATCACGGAACCTTCTCTGCCACAGGAGCCACGCAGGAGAAGGTAACCGACAACACGGGGCTTCCCTACCTGCTCAATGGTGCCTATTGCGACAATGCTCGATTCTATGATCGTGGTGTTGACCGCGACAAATATCTGCTTGCCAACGACCTCATCATCCTCGGCATTAACTCCTATGCCGACGGTCACTTGGAATACGCCTCGCCTTGCGATCACGCCACCATCGAAAACGCCTCGTACCTTGCCGAATTCGAAGGACGCAAGGGTGTGCTCAGTCTGGAAGGAGAAGGATCATGCATGGCACTACCTACAACGGCTTTCAACCCCACACTTACCGACGGCGTAGCCAGTCAAGGGTACACCTTCGAGACATGGCTCTACCTCGACGAATGGACCGAAGGCGCCTACCTCTTCCGCAGAGAGACCGATGATGGAAAGCATGGATTTTCCATCAGTCTGGGCGATGAAGAACAGAAAGCTCTTGTGGTCAAGGTCAACGGCAACAAGTTTGTCACCACAGGAAAACTGGAAACAGGGAAATGGATGCACTTGAGTGTAAGCACCCAGCAAGGCGGCACCACTGCCACCACCTTCCAATTTACCTTTAATGACACCACCGCCAAGACCAACGAAAGCCTCTCGGACAACAGTACCGGCTACACACCAACAGGCATGGACGGTTGCATTCCCTACATAGGTAAAGGTCTGAAAGGCAAACTCGATGAGACAGTCATCTGGGACCAAAAATTCACACCTGCCGAAATCAATACGCACATGACTAACATGCCCACACCTGCATTGAGTAAGGTTGTTACCGCCAAATTGCTTGCCAGAGGCGTTGCTTTCTACAATTACAGCGACCCCGCCAACTTGGGTTACGACTCTTATTCACAGGACGAATGGCGATGCATCATGCTCTCGGCCTACGAAGGCTATCGGGGCTACCAGGTGCGTATCTCCGTCCGTGGTCACACCAACTGGCAAACCACCATCAGCAATGCAAGCAAGCGCAAGATCTTTGCCGCCGACCTCGCTCGTCTGTCGGAAGGGTACGACGGTGTGGAACTCGATTTGGAGTGGATGGACGGAACACAAACCAACCTCGGACTATTGGCCGACGACATTCTGGCCGCCCTACCCGAAGGCAAGACCTTGATGATATCGTGCCACGCCTATGGTGCCTATCAGTTCCCGAAGGCAAAGATTAAGAACGTCGACGGCTTCACCTTCCAGCAATACGGTCCACAGAACACCTTCACGAAGTGGAGCAACTTCACCAGTTCGTACAACAACTTCGTCAACTACGGTTTCCCCAAGGACAAGATCTACCTCTCCTACTCCACCACCACCTCGAAGGGCTACGACAGCAGTGGAACGGCCAAGGGCGATGTAGTGGGCGTACGCAAGGACGGATTCCTCAATGAAGACAGCTATACCCCCAACTACGAAGCCGATTACGAGACCTGTCAGTATGGTGGCTACACCTACTATTTCATGGGACCTGGGCAAGTCTATCGGCGTGCCAAGTTTTGTGTCGACAATCTGCTGCAAGGCATCTTCTATTGGGACTTGGGCAACGATGTGAAGACCTCCAACCCCTACAGCCTTCCCAAGGCCAGCAACTATGCCCTGAACTGCAATGTCGATACGTTGGTAACCGAGGTCGTTATCAACCATCCCACAGGCATCCGACACACCAAGACCGACGAGGCAAAGGTTTCCGTTCGACTTAGTCCCGACGGCAAGCACCTCACCGTAGACAGTCCTGTCTCTGAAGTGTCCACCTTACGCATCTTCTCGTCTTCTGGCCAACAGATCGTTGCAAGTCAGGGCAGTACAGCAGTCACCTCCTCGCTTCCCAAGGGCATCTATCTGCTCAGCATCAGACTGAAAGACGGGACGATGGTCAACAAAAAGTTTGCAAAGAACTTATAGACGAATATAAACTAAACAACCCTTTGACTGGTAAAACGCAAACACTAATAATAAATGATAATAGCATGAGAAAAAACTTTGTATTTTCATTTCTAACGGGCATTCTGGCGTTTTCGACGAGTATGTCGGCACAGACGTTCGTGATGGTGGACGAGGACAGGGTTTCGCCCGAGAACGAACCTGCACCCGTGCACCCCGTTCCCAGTGAACGGCAGTTGATGTGGAACGAGACAGAGTTCTACGCCTTCTTCCACTACGGAATGAACACGTACACCAACAAGGAATGGGGCAATGGAGGCGAAGACCCCAACACCTTTGCACCTACGAAAATACCCAATCCGCGTCAGTGGTTGACAGCTGTGAAGGCGGCTGGCATGAAGGGTGGCATTGCTGTGGTGAAGCACCACGACGGCTTTTGCCTATGGCCAACCAAGACTACCAAGCACAATGTGACGAGTTCATCGAACGAGAATGCCAAGAAGACCAACATCCCCGACTCCTTTGCCATTGCTGCACGCGACCTGGGAATGAAATACGGGTTCTATGTTTCGCCCTGGGACCGCAACAGCCAGTACTGGGGTGACGGCACGAGCAACTACACCAACAAGGTGTTCCTTCCGCAATGCCTGGAACTGGCTCAGTTTGGCGATGACCAGTTTGAGATGTGGTTCGATGGTGCCACGGGTGGCGAACAAGGCTATCACGGAGGAGCATGGGAATCGCGTTCCATCTCGAATGCCAACACCTATTACGACGTGCCAAACCTGCGCGACACGGTTCATGCCATCAGTCCCAACTGCGTGATGTGGGGCGTTGGCGACGAAGCTCGATGGATAGGCAACGAGCAGGGATGGGCAGGTGAGACCAACTGGGCCATGGGAACTGGTGAGTATGGCAGTGAGACGGGATGGTACTGGAAGGCTGGTGAGAGTGATGCCAAGGCCACTTCTGCAGGTTGGTTCTGGCATAGTGGAGAGACCCCGAAGACTGCAGCCCAACTGTTCAAAATATACCTTGAGACCGTAGGACGCAACGCTACGCTCATCCTGAACTTCCCACCCGACAAGAGTGGCGAACTGCCTGCCGCCGACGTTACCGTGTTAGAAGAACTGGGACAGATGATGGAGAAGCGACTGGGCACCGATCTGGCTCTGAATGCCAAAGTCGTGGCATCGGAAGAACGAAGTGCTGGTGCCACCAGAAACTACAGTGTACAGAACATCATCGACCAAAACAAGGACACCTACTGGGCAACGAATGACGGTTCGAACACTGCCACCATCACCATGACATGGGATGAAGAGCAATCACTGCACTATGTGACACTGATGGAATACATCCGACTGGGTCAGCGCGTGAAAGCCTTCACCATAGAGACCAGCACCGACGGCGCGACGTGGAGGAAGTGTAATACCACCACGACCACCATTGGTTACAAGCGCATCATTCCTTTAGGAGGCAGCACCAGTAACTACACGGCCGTCAAAGCCAAGTACCTGAGAATTACGATCAACGACAGTAAGGCTTGCCCCACACTGCACACCGTTTCTGTCTTCTAACCCAAAAGCATTGACCATTATGAAAGCGAAATACATCCTTTTATGCCTTAGCCTTCTGGGCAGTGCTAACATGCAAGCCCAAAGCATCTCGTTTGAGAACGAAGGCGAATACACAAACCTGAGCGTTTACGACACATGGGAGAAGTCGCCCTTCCGAACTGGCGAAATAGCAAACATCAGTAGATATGTTGCCATTGTGGATAATCCCTACAAGGAGGTTGACGAAGTGGTGGGCAGTGCACCCAATCCTACCGAGAAAGTGCTTGCCGTACAGCGTTCGCGCTTCGGTAGTAACACCTTTGGCGCACGCATTGACCTGCCCTCCCCCATCAAACTGGGCAATGCCACAAAGTATGTGCATGCTATGATATACAAGCCCGAAGGCGAGGACACACCCGTCTTACTGGCAGCTCTTGGCAAGCGTTCGGACTGGCCCTTCCAGAGCAAGGAAGCCGAGCAACTGTGGGTGAAGTCGTCGAGCGAAATCGTAAGCGGCAAGTGGAACGATGTGGTCTTCGGCATCACCACGAACCCCAATGTGGAACTGCATAGTCTGGTGGTAGTTCCCGACCTCTCATCGCCTCACAACCGAACGAGCGATTTTGTGATTTTTATCGATGAAATCGAGGTTTCTGATCAAGCACAGCCTCGTTTCTCCCTGAGCAATTATCCTGTCAACTTCGATAAAGCACAGGCCTACACGCGCACCGACAGGCAGTTTACCAAGATTGCGGTTTCGGGTTCTGGTTCCACTACACAGAACATCACCTTTGGGACAACGACAATGTATCGCGACCTAACTCAAACAAAGTTCGTGTCTGCCAAGGCTGGCGACAACATCACGGTAAAACTCAGTCAGAGTGGTGCGTGGATGAGTGGTTACGTCTATGTCGATTGGAACAACGATGGCAAGTTCGAGCCCATCCTCGTCAATAACGTACCTGCCGAGGGAAGCGACCTGGTAAGTTTCACACACCTCGACGGAAACAACAGCAAGGGCGAGAGTTGTAACGGAAACAATGTTTCGAACGGCATTATCACCTGTCCTGCCTTTACCATTCCCAAGGGTACTCCCTCGGGTGTCTATCGTATGCGTTGCAAGGTTGACTGGAACAGTGACGACGCGGGTGGTAACACAGCCAGCAACAACTCCATCATTGCCAATGGCGGAGGTATTGTCGACATCCTGCTCAATGTCCACGACGACGAAGTGAAGATCTCTGCCAACCAACTCAATGGCGATGTACTGAACACCGACAGCACGACACTGGTGAGTCGCCTGATTTCCTACGGGTCAGCCCACAAGATACTGATGGTGCCTGCACCTGGATTCACCTACAAAGGCATGGTGGTGAAGCATGGTTACAACCTCGACGGACCACAGTTTGTCAAGGACAACATGCAGTGGAAGTCCGACACCATTGATGCCTCGAAGTTCAAGGACGACACCTACACCATCCCTGGTTCAAGCATCAATGGTGAAGTGCGCATCGAAGGCCTGTTCGACATCGATACGGGTATTCGGGAAGTGGAAAGTACGGGAGGCGAAGAAAAGGCTGTCAACAGTCCATATCTCTACGACCTTAGCGGGCGTCGCCTCGCCTCTTCCTCGCCGAAAGGAATCTACATCCAAGGCCGACGAAAGGTGTTGAAACCATAGTTTGATTGGACAATTGGACGATTGGACAATTGGACGATTTAATTAGTGAGAGGGGGCAAGGGGCAGGGGGCAAGAGGATACCATTGAACATTGAACATTGAAAACTGAAAATTGAATCCTTGAGGGAGTTAGAGGGAGTTTAAGGAGTTATCGCTTTGCTCGTCCTTCGGACAGGAGTTAAGCCATTACGATTAGACTAGTTGCATCCGCGCAAACCCTATCGGCTTTACTCCTTTACTCCTTAACTACTTTACTACTCAATTGTGCTTTTGCCTTTTGACCTTAAACCTTTCTTGCTCCGTTGCTCTACGCAAGCGTCTCCTGACGTCGCCGAGCGGACCTTTGACGATTGAAAACAAAAAAGCCTCTCTTCCTAAGCGTTGGAAGAAAGGCTTTTTTCTTCATCCATTTTCTGGAAGTCCTTGAGACGGAGGACGAAGCTGTTGGTGAGGTATTTGGCTCGAACGATGGGGTTTGCAGCCAGTTCAGGCGGTGTGCCGTGGAACAAGATTTGACCCTCGAAGAGCATGTAGGCACGGTCGGTAATGCAAAGCGTGTCCTCGACATTGTGGTCGGTAATGAGCACACCGATGTTGCGCTGCTTGAGTTTCCAGACGATGAACTGAATGTCCTCGACAGCAATGGGATCGACGCCGGCAAAGGGTTCGTCGAGCATGATGAACTTGGGATTGATGGCCAGACAACGAGCTATCTCCGTACGCCGACGCTCACCTCCCGACAGACGGTCGCCCACGTTCTGACGCACCTTCTGAAGGCGGAACTCCTCGATGAGTGATTCCAGTTTCCAATGGCGGTATTCCTCAAGCGTTCCCTCGAAGTCGTCAGGCTTCGGACACATCTCGAGCACGGACATGATGTTGTCCTCTACCGACATCTTACGGAAGACACTGGCCTCCTGAGCCAGATAGCCTATGCCTCGGCGAGCACGCTGATAGACGGGAAGTTTTGTGATTTCCTCATTGCCGATGTAGATGTGACCGGCATTGGGGATAACCAGTCCCGTGGTCATGTAGAATGATGTGGTCTTACCCGCACCGTTAGGTCCGAGCAAACCCACGATTTCGCCTTGCGAGACGCTGAAGGTGACATTGTTGACCACCGTACGCTTGCCATAGACCTTGACAAGTCCCTCGCTTCGAAGTGTTAATTGTTCTTTATTTTCCTCCATTTCGGCACAAAGATACAAAGAAATT
>JAGCVH010000008.1 GCA_017962495.1 Bacteroidaceae bacterium | reverse complement strand
CCACGCTGAAGGTTATCAATCTCACCGTAAGCGTTGCGGCATACGAAGCCCTGTGTGATATAAATCTGATAGCCCTTGTTTGCCTGAAGCACCTTTGCGAGATTCTCCTTGATGAATGGAGCATCTGGCTCTGCGTTTTTGTCGGTACGCATGAAGTCGAGCGCATCGAGAAGTATTGCCTTAACGCCCTGCTCCTTGAGGTAGTTCACAACCATGTTAGTGCTCAAGACCTCACCCTGTGCAACGATAATCTTCTCTTCGAAGCTTGTGAAGATATCCTTTGTGAATGAGCGAAGGAACTGGAACTCTTTGGCAAGAAATTCGCGTGTCTTGTTACGCATCTCGTCTGTTGAGTAGAGTTCCTCGATGTGCTGGAGGTACTTCTTTTCCAAGGTGTTGATGATCTCGTTAGCACCGTCCGGATTCTTCTTGTAGAGGTAATCGCTTATCTCCACGAGTGAGTTTGTTGTGCCTGACATTGCAGAGAGCACAACGAATGTTGGTTCTCCTGACTTTGTAATAAGTGAGGCAACGCCCTTCATACGCTCTGGTGAGCCTACTGAGGTGCCTCCGAATTTCATTACTTTCATAGTGTTATTCTTATTGAGTTTTTATTTATTCTTCTTGAAATTGGCGGTATTGAGCTGTGATATCCTCTATCTTACCCTCGCCACACTGATACACAATGCCCGGATATTTGTCGAGCATTGGCAGGTTGTGGGTAGTCATCACTACGGCAGTACCCGTAGCGGTGATGTCCTTGAGCAGAGCCACGATGTTATCGGCTGTCTCAGGATCGAGATTTCCTGTTGGCTCGTCGGCAAGGATAACCTTCGGATTGTTCAGAAGCGAGCGTGCTATGGCTATACGCTGCTGTTCGCCTCCAGAAAGCTGGTAAGGCATCTTATCGCGTGCAGCTTCCATACCTACGCTTTGGAGGACTTCTTCTATGCGTGCAGGGATCTCTTCCTTGTCCCAACCAGTAGCGCGAAGCACGAACTCAAGGTTCTTGCTTACGGAACGGTCGGTGAGGAGTTGGAAGTTCTGGAAGATGATACCAAGTTCACGACGAAGGGCTGGAACTTCCTTCCTGCGAATTGTCATCATATCACGCCCGAGTACTTCTGCCTTTTCAGCCTCGTCAATATCGAGTTCGGCATAGAAGGTGCGTAGTAGCGAACTCTTTCCTGAACCTACCTTACCTATTATATATATAAACTCTCCCTCATCAACGTTGAAATCGATACCGTTGAGCACCGCATCATCGTCCTGATGGGAGACGCTTACATTCTTATATTCAATTAACGCCATTTTAAACGCTTTACTCTTTCAACTTTATTCGCTAAGCTCATCAGCTTCGCGGTTTCTATTTACTCTAACCTCTAAACACTAGCCCAATCATTAGTGCTTATGCCAGTTTGGATCGTGGCGAACTGCAAGTTCGCGAGCGAGATCCTCAATGCGGAGCCCCTTGCTTGTAAGCAGTACGATGAGGTGATAGAGCATATCTGAGCCTTCGTAGATAAGGCGGTCGTTAGTGCCGTTAGTTGCTTCGATAACAAGTTCAAGCGCCTCTTCACCTACCTTCTGGGCCATACGGTTAAGACCGTCTTTGAACAGACTTGTTGTGTAAGAGCCCTCTGGCATCTCTTCGTGACGCTTCTCAATGAAGTCCTGCAGTTCCGTAAGGAACAAGAGTGGATTCTTTTCTTCCATGATTTATTTAGTTTTAATTTCTTTATCTGTCAAATTATTAATTTTCAATTATCAATTAAAACAAGTTTTACTTGTTTTCCTCTCCCCAGCATGTATCCGTACCGGTATGGCATGTAGGACCGTGAGGATGCACCTTTACGAGCAATGTATCGTTATCGCAATCCACCTTGATGTCAACCAAGTCAAGGAAATTACCACTTGTCTCGCCTTTTGTCCAGAGACACTTGCGACCACGACTCCAGAATGTCACCTTCTTTGTCTCGAGGGTCTTTGCAAGAGATTCCTCGTTCATATAACCAAGCATCAGCACGTTCTTGGTAACAGCATCCTGAACGATGGCTGGTACAATACCACCACCTTTTTCAAAATCAACTTTCATATTTCTTTTATAGTTTATTTTCTAATCTTGATACCCTCACCGATAAGGTAGTCCTTGAGGTCGGGGATAGGAATCTCACCGAAATGGAAAACGCTTGCAGCAAGAGCCGCATCTGCCTTACCAACGAGGAAAGCATCCCTGAAATGTTCACGACATCCTGCACCGCCACTTGCTATTACAGGAATAGGGAGTGCATCGGCAAGCATAGCGAGTGCTTCGTTTGCAAAGCCCAGTTTCACGCCATCGTGATCCATAGAGGTGAAGAGAATCTCACCTGCACCACGATCGGCAACTTCCTTTGCCCAGTCGAGTAGGGTACGCTCCACACGGATACGGCCGCCATTAACATAACAATGCCATCCATCTTCGTCGTTACGTGCATCTATTGCACATACACAAACCTGAGAGCCGAAACGTGATGTTATCTCGTTGATGAACTCAGGACGACGAAGGGCTGCGCTGTTCACGCTCACCTTGTCAGCTCCGGCACTTAGCATGCGATCTACGTCTTCAAGTGCGTTTATGCCGCCGCCTACTGTGAATGGAATATCTATCTCACGGGCAACACGTGTCACCATATCGGTGAAAGTCTTACGGCCTTCGTGTGATGCCGTGATGTCGAGATATACCAATTCATCGGCACCTGCATCGCTATAAGCACGACCAAGTTCCACAGGATCACCAGCAGAACGGAGGTTTACGAAGTTAGTGCCTTTTACTGTCTCGCCGTTCTTTACGTCAAGACAAGGTATGATTCTTTTTGCTAGCATATCAGTCCTTCCACCTTGATTTTTCCTTCATAATAAGCCTTGCCGAACACAACCGCTGGGATGCCCGCAGCCTCAAGTGCCTTGATGTCCTCGTTGCATGAAACGCCACCAGAAGCTATGAGATGCATCTCTGGGTATGCAGCCATAAGCTGTTTGTAAAGCTCGATAGCCGGACCTGCAAGTGTTCCGTCCTTTGATATTTCTGTACAAAGCACGTTCTTCACTCCGTGGTCGATGTATGTCTTAAGGAATGGCAGAAGATCCTCGCTTGAGTCTTCCTTCCATCCGTTGATGCTTATCTTGCCATTACGGACATCAGCACCGAGTATGATGCGTTCAGCACCAAAGGTCTTGAGCCATTCAATACATAGTTCTGGATGTGTTACGGCAACAGAACCTACTGTCACCATACTTGCACCTGCATCGAATGCCTTGCGGATGTCCTCTTCTGTCTTGATGCCTCCACCGAAATCCACGGTTAGACTTGTTGCTGACGTAACGGCACGGAGAACGACATCATTCACTATGTGCTTGCTCTTTGCTCCGTCGAGGTCAACGATGTGGAGGCGCTTGAAACCGAGAGCCTCAAACTCCTTTGCCTGAGCTACCGGGTCTTCGTTGTATATCTTCTTGCTGTCATAGTCTCCTTTTGTCAGACGTACACACTTGCCGTCTATAAGGTCTATGGCTGGGATGAGTTCAATCATTATACTTACAATTTACGATGTACAGCTATTATGTACAAATTATGAATTCAAATTAATGAAGTTCTCCAAAATCTTGCGTCCTACTTTTCCGCTCT
>JAGCVH010000007.1 GCA_017962495.1 Bacteroidaceae bacterium | reverse complement strand
TTGTAATCATATTGTGCGCATAAAACGTCGTGCAGAAAATTGTGCGCAATGCGCAATGCGCAAATGCGCTATTCTGCAAAATTTGTCTGGTGCCCTATTGTGTGGTGCAGATTTCTTTGTATCTTTGTCAGCGAATAAACGTGAAAGACAAAAGTCGATGGCATCATTTAATCGGAAATAATCGGAGAAATCGGAGAAAATCGGAGGAGTCGGAATAATCAGAATTATCAGAAATAACCAGAATGAATCAGAATAATCGGAAGCCCCAGAGTAGCCAGCCCACTCAGGGCGCTAAGAAGATTACTTTTCTGCCAGATCACGGGCACTACAAGCACCTGCGCGTGTATCAGGTGACAGAGATGATATACGACATCACCTACTATTTCACTCAGCACTATTTGAACAAGGGGGACCGCACGGTTGACCAAATGGTGCAAGCGGCACGCTCGGGTAAGCAGAACATAGCCGAGGGCAATCGGGCCGCCGCTACATCGAGTGAGACAGAAATCAAGCTTACCAATGTGGCAAAAGCCAGTCTGGAGGAGTTGCTGGTTGACTACGAGGACTATCTGCGCGTGCGCAACTTGGATCAGTGGGGCAAACTGCATCCCAGATTTGCGAAGATGAGGGAATATGCATCGAGTGAGAAAATCAAGGCGGAATATGCGGAGCAGGTGGAGAAGATGAACGACGAAGAGATTTCCAACCTCTGTATCACGCTCATCCATCAGGCGGTGTATATGCTGCATAAATTGCTGGAGACCATGCAGGACCGATTTGTAAGGGAAGGCGGAGTCAGGGAACTGATGAGCCAGAACAGGGTGAAGTTCCGTAGCGACCAGAATAATCGGTAGCGATATGCTGCAGATGTAGGCCGAAGGTCACTATAAGGCTGAGATGGCCAAAAAGAAATTGGAAAAAAGCGATGATTAATCATCTCCTTTAACAAAAAACGCATAACTAATTGAGACTCCGAAACTCATGTTTTCGGGGTCTTTTTTTATGTGAAAATAACATGAAAAATAGTTGTGTTTTTGTTTGCGACTTGCATACGATTTTCGTACTTTTGTAGTCGTGATTGAGGTGTGTCGCAAGATTGCCGTCGAATCATCAAAGTTAAGAATTATTTAGGTAAAAAGATTGTAATACGAAGTACCATGATGACGATGAATTGTAAAGAGAAGATAAGTGCCTTGTTCAGTCATATCGAGGGGTTCAGGGCAGAGAAAATGACGGCCGGAAGCAAGTTTCGGCTGGCGGCGATTGTAGCCGATGTGACAGAGTTATCAGAGCAGTTGAACGAGGCGTTGCAGAGGCTGAGACAGGAGGTGGTGCTGGACGCTGACGAGGATGTGGATTATGCCGATCTGTCGGAACAGGTGTTGACGATGGAACTGGAGGAAAGGACGGATTGCGGCGAAGAGATTCACGAACAGACACGTCTGGTGAACGAGGGCTTGGGGATGCTGAGCAGTGTGCTGTCAGAGATTGACGAGCAACTGTCGCGCCACCACAAGGAGGAGGAGTATGCAAGGCTCTATGAGACGGAGAAACGGAGGTATATGAACTCAGGCACGTCGAAACGCACGAAACGGGATTTCGACGAGTGGAAGGAGAACATGAACTGCGGAAATCCTTCGCTTGAGGATATGGAGGATTATCGCCTGGAGAAGTTGATTCACATGTTCGAGAAGGGTGTGTTCGATGACCGTGTGAAGCACATGCAGCGCGCCAGGCGTTTTCCAGACGAGTTGGACTTCGACCAAGTGGACGAGAATCACAAGATTACGAAAACACCTTACCACCACTACGCCGCCCTGCGCAGATTGGTGGTCTTCAAGGACGGTATGTTGGTGGTTGACCCCGTGCACGTGGGTCAGCATTTCTTCGCCAGTCGCAAGGAAGCGAACGCAAAGGCTCATCGCACAAACTTCCTGAAGTACATGCACAAGATATCGATGGCGCAAGAGCTTTATGAAGGATTGAAAATGGAAAATGGAAGATTGAATGTGCTTCGCACCGCAGAGGGCGCAGAGAAGGCTGAAGGGCTGAACATGTTTGCTCCTGCAAAGCAGTTGAAGGTGATGCTTGGAGAAGAGTGGTTTGGGATTCATAGCACAGACAAACGCTTCGACAAAGCTTGGACGGAGCAGTTCATCGACCGCCTTATGGCCTCGCCACACGGGAGAGAAATAGCCATAGAGTGGAGCAACAAGAAGAAGCGGGATTTCCTGCGAGGTTGCATTGTGGGCTTGTTGAAGGAGGGGGGCGTGCTGAAGGGAAGTATGGACAGCATAGCCCGCAGCACAGGAGTGTGCGAAAACTACCGAACATTCAGCAAATATATGGGTCAGAGTGTTCAGGAACCCTATGCCGAATGGGTGCTGAACTACATCAAAGAATAGCTCGCAGGAGGTCGGAAAACGACTAAAATGCGATTGGCGAATGCGATTGGACAAAACACAGAAGTCTAGTCGCATTTTTTTTTATTTTTTATCTTTCCCTTTATTTATCGGCGCTGTAAGGGTATTTCCTTTTGCGATTGAAAATGCGATTGAAAAAATAATTTCCAGTCGCATAATCGCATCATACCTTTGTATCGTCGAAAGGCAAGAGAGCCTGAGACAAGAGAAATTATACCTTATTTAATTATTAACCTGAGTTGGAGTGAGGAGGATGTTCTCGAGTAAATGGCCAAAGAATCCGACCTTCTTCTCGCAAAACAACTCAAAATGAAAAGAACTATTGAAATTCCCTTCGAGGTAATGGAATACCTCATGAACGGAAAGTGTGTGGAAGGTTCGCTGCGCATCGACCAGTGGACAGGTAACGTAACATTCAAGGCCTACAACCGCAAGCCTCGTCGCCACTATCGCGACCGCCTGATAGAGACGCTGGAGCACGGTTGGGTGAAGGAGTCGGCAGAACGCATCAAGGTGTACGAGTCGATACCCAAGAAGATTGGGGCGCTGCGTGTGTGCAAGACGCTGGAGAGAGAAACGATGCTGGCTGAAATTGCCATTCTGGAAAAGAAGAATTAAAAAGGAGGAGGAAGTATCATGTTTAGCTTACAACGAAATCTGAGTATGCCAGCCGAGGGTGTTACGCCTGACGTGTTTTGGCAAATCGTGAGAAGTCCGATGACGAAGCAACTCATCGAGGGCTACCGCCAGACGGGCGACGCGAAGCTGAAGCGCAAACTCCCTGCCTTCATGTTCCAAGCCACCTTCGACGAATCGCTCTCAAAGTCAGGCAAGAAGGGCAATTGGCGCAAGCAGTCGGCTGCTAAGTTGACAGGCCTTGTTGTCATCGATGTCGACCACATCCCCGACCCCAACAAGTTGTGGTCGGAAATTCAAAATTCAAAATTCTTGAATGAATCAAGCGTCACAAGTGCCGAGCGCAAAATTGAAGATGATTCAACAGAAGTATCTTCTTCCTCCCCCTCGGGGGAGTCAGAGAGGGGCCTGGGTATCGTTTTGGTGTACATAACCCCCTCAGGAAAAGGACTGAAGATTGTCTTCAAGGCACGACCCGAATGGGGAAACCTCATCGACAACCAGCATCGTATGGCCGAGTTGTTGGGCGTGAAGGTGGACGAATCGTGCAAGGACGCCAGCCGCATGTCGTTCGTGTGTCGCGAGGAGGACATCCTGTACATCCATCGTACAGAACTCTTCACCTACCAGAACCCCGAGTTTGCCGCGAAGTACAACGAGGCATATCAGAAAGGGCAGAGTGGGCCCACCTGTCCCTCTCACCCCAACCCTCTCCCTCGAATGGGAGAGGGAGAAAATGGGCAGGGAACAGGAGAGAACATTCTTTGGCGAGGCTATGACGTGCAGTCGATAATCGACAAGCGTTTCGCTGAGAAACTGCCTTGTGCTGCCGACTCGAACCGCCACAACGAGAGCCTGCGACTGGCCAGCGACCTGCTGGTGCTCTTCGACGGCGACAAGCAACGGGTGTTGGAGGTGCTCTGCCGACAACCCTGGGTGAAGGAAATCATTGAAGAGCGCAACGAGCGAGTGGACCAAACGGTGGAAAGCGCTGCCCAGCGCATGGCGGAGAGAGAGAAGAAATATCTCATGCAACTGCCCAGCAAAGCCATGCAAGAGGCTATTTGTGAGGTCGCAGGAAAGTCGTATCAGGACATCGTGAACCCCACCAACGCCACCAGCTTGAAGGTAGAGGTGGAAGCCCCGCTGACAAATTTGGAAAAGCAACTGGACACGTGGGGACGGGAAATCGGGGAGTTGTTCGACGACTATCCTACCCTAAAGGATGTGTGCAAGGGACTGAAGCCGAGCCAATACCCTGCCGCGCTGTTCGTGGGTGGCGGACTGATGATGACGCTGATGACGCGCTGCACCTATCGCTTCTACCACAGACCTGAGGATCTGCGCCGACTCAACAACTCGACCTTCATTATCGGCGACCCTGCCAGCGGAAAATCGTTTGCAACACGTCTCTACAAATTGTTGGCAAGGCCCATCGTGGAGGCCGACAAGGAGGGCAAGGACGCCATAAATGCCTATCGCGAACTGATGAAGACGAAGGGTGCCAACAAGGAGAAACCTGCGAAGCCCAAAGTGGTGGTGCGCATACATCCTGCACGAACCTCGAACGCACAGTTCATTCAGGATATGGTGAACGCTGTGGAGGAGGTGGACGGAGAGAAGATGCAACTGCACATGCTCACCTTCGACACGGAGCTGGACAACACGCTTTCCATACAGCGAGGTGGGTCGTGGATTGACAAGCAGAGTCTGGAACTGAAGGCGTTCCACAACGAGGAGGACGGACAGGCCTACTCCAATGTCGACAGCATCCTGCAGGACTTCAATGTCACCTGGAACTTCATATACACAGGCACGCCGCTGGCGCTGAAGAGGAAGGTGAACGAACAGAACTTTGGTTCGGGACTGGCAACACGCCTGACTTGCATACCCCTGCCTGCCACAAACTTCGAGATGATGGAGCGTGGGCGCGACATCGACTTCGAGAGCGACAAACGACTGGAGCTGTGGGCCCGCAAACTGGACAAGACGAAGGGCCTACTACCGCTGGACAAGATTGTGGATGAGCTGTACGACTGGACGTCACGCCGCATGGCCGACGCTGGGGAGAACGACTCCAGGGCCGATGAAATGTTGCTGAAGCGCTGTGCCTACCACGGACTGAACTTTGCCACGCCTTTCATCGTCATGCGCCACTGGCAGGAGATGGAACAGGACGGCAACATGTGGACCGTACACTTCGAGACGGACGAGGTGGACTGGCGACTGACGGAACTGCTCTGCAACATCCAGTACGCCTGTCAGCGTCACTACTTCGGAAGCATGGCGGAGAAGTACTTCACAGCCCAAACGCAGGAAGCCAACGCCAACGTGAAGCGCCATCAGAAGACACGCGAAGCCTTCGAGCGACTGCCAGAAGAATTCACCACGGCCGACGTGATGCGATGCTTCAACCTGAGAAGCGACGGCTCTGCTCGAACGAGGATAAGCTTTCTACTGCGCGATCATCAGATTAAAAAAGTGAGAGAAGAGAAGCGTAACACGCCTGCACTGTATCGTAAGACAGGAGTGACGATAATTTAAAACCAAATAGCGCATTGCGCATTGCGCATAAGCGCACAAAAAATTTTTCAACTATGAAGAAATATGAACAAAGCCGCGGGTGGCGAAACAATAACCCGCTGAATATCAGACGAGGCGAGGAGTGGCAGGGCCTCGTGGCAAAAGAGAAACGTACGGACGGGCAGTTCTGCCAGTTCCTGAACATGACTTGGGGCTACCGCGCTGCCGCCCGATGCCTGAGGAGTTACTACCAGCTGTTCTGTCAGCAGGGCAGGGCGTGGGACGTGGAGAACATCATCGGTCGGTGGGCGCCGGCAAGTGAGAACAACACGGAGGCGTACATCCGCCGCGTGCTGGAACTGATGGGGCGCGACAGGGGTCAGACACGTCTGGCTCCGCCCCACACCAAACCCGGACGGTTGCAACTGGCGCTCCTGGTAGCGGCAATGACCTGCGTGGAGACGGGCTGTCCGCCCGATGCCGTGCCTGTGGCGGCTGTGAATACGGGAGTGATTCTTTCAGGTCTGGGCGACCCGCATTTAACGCCGGAGTGGCATAAATGAAAAAGGAAAAAGGAAAAGTAAACCAAAGAATCGAGAACCCCAAAAAGGCTCTCGATTCTTGTTTCTTGGTTGTATGTCTGCCCGAGGGCTTACGATTTGTGACTGATGAGCTTGAGGAACTCGTCGCGTGTCTTGGCTTGGTTGAAGGCGCCAGTGAAGTCGCTGGTGGTGGTGATGGAACCTTGCTTCTCGACACCGCGCATCTGCATGCACATGTGCTGGGCCTCGACTACGACCATCACTCCCAGGGGCTGAAGGGCTTTCTGTATGGCTTCGCGTATCTGCAGCGTCATGCGTTCCTGCACTTGCAGGCGATGGCTGTAGCAGTCGACCACGCGGGCTATCTTGGAGAGGCCTGTGATGTAGCCGTTGGGGATGTAAGCCACATGGGCTTTGCCGTAGAAGGGTATCATGTGGTGCTCGCAGAGGGAGTAGAAGTTGATGTCCTTGACGATGACCATCTGGCTGTAGTCTTCCTTGAACTTGGCCTGATTGAGTATCTCGATGGGGTCTTCGTCGTAGCCTCGTGTGAGGTCGGCCATAGCTTTTGCCACACGGATGGGTGTCTTCTGCAGTCCTTCGCGCTGAGGGTCTTCACCGATGAGGGTGAGCAACTCACGCACCCGCTGCTCAATATTCGTCAACTGTTGGTTGTTCATAGACATAGGCATTGATTTTGCAACGTACGGTGATGGCTTCAGAGAACTTGCCTGTGCGACGCAGGTCCTTGAGCAGGCGCAGGGCCTCGTTTCGTGTCTTGAAATCGCCTACGTGGCATATCCATCGGGGAGAAATGAAACGCGTGTAGACGGGTTGCTCGGGGAAGAGTTTCCTGACGAGTGCATCGACCTGATAGGCACGGCGCTTGGCATCGCGGGAGTTGCCTCCTGCATAGACTTGCACACGATAGCCGTTCATGCGGACTTTGCGCCCCGTTCCCATGAGGAGCGAGTCGTTGGCTGAGAGCAGGGAGTCGGTGGAGGTAAGGAGTGCGCTACGCGTGGTTGTGATGGTACGACGCGCAGTTCCGTTGACCAGCGCCACGATGTCGGCATCCTGGTGCAGTCGGACCGTTCCTTGTCCGGACACTGCCTTTTGCAGGCGCTCGGTGAAGGGTTGCGTCTGGGCAAATAGCGACTGAGAAAATGAGAAAATGAGAAAATGAGAAAGCAACAGAAGATGCCTTCCGGATAAAGTTATACGTTTTTTCCTCATAATTTTCATATTGTGTTCCTTCGATTTAATCTTTATGGACTTACTCATTTGCGCGCTCAATATCTCACTTCTCAATGTCTCAATGCCATAGTTACTTCCAAGCGTCGATGATACCCTTGAAGTCCTCGCACTTGAGGGCGGCACCACCAATGAGGCCACCATCAACATCGGGCTTCGAGAATATGTCCTTAGCATTGGAGGGCTTGCAAGAACCGCCATAGAGAATGCTCAGGTTCTCTGCCACTTCAGCACCGAACTGCTTGCAGATCTCACCACGGATGAAAGCGTGCATGTCCTGTGCCTGGTCGCTGGTAGCGGTCTTGCCCGTACCGATGGCCCAAACGGGTTCGTAAGCGAGGACGATGCTGCCCATCTGCTCGGCTGTGAGGTCATAGAGACTGCCTGCCAACTGAGCACCAACTACTTCGTTCTGCTTGCCTGCCTCGCGCTCCTCGAGCACTTCGCCAATGCAGAAGATGACCTTCAGGCCGTTGGCCAGAGCCAAGTTAACTTTCTCCTTCAGGATCTCGGCGGTCTCGCCATAATAGGCACGACGCTCGGAGTGACCAAGGATGACGTACTGCGCGCCAGTGCTCTTCACTTGAGCGGCACTAACTTCGCCAGTATAAGCGCCCTTTTCCTTGTCGGCACAGTTCTCGGCACCCAGACCGATAACAGTTCCTTCTACCACACCAGCTACCGTAGCCAGATGGATGAAAGGAGTGCAGATAACAACATCACAATTGGGTTTGTCAGCTGCCAAAGCAGCTTTCAACTCAGTAGCCAATGCTACACCTTCCTGCAGGTTCAGGTTCATTTTCCAGTTGCCTGCTACAATTTTCTTACGCATAATTAATTTACGATTTACTATTTACGATTTACGATTTATTTGACTATTTATTTGACTATTTTATCATTTAGCAATTTTATACTCCTCCCCCTTGGGGGAGTCAGAAGGGGCTCTCACTTCATCACTTTTTCATTTTTCATTAGGCCGAAGGCCGCCTGGAGAGGGCGTACGTTTGTGTATTTTTCTTCTCTCATAGAACGTATGGCCTACCCAGATGCGGTCGATAAGTGTCCACAGGAGCAAGGGAAGGAAGAACCATAGGAACAGCTTCCAGATGGTCTGCGTGCGACTATGAACCTGCATCTGCCCAAGACGACTCTCTTCGAGAGGTGTGGTGAGGTCTTCGACATTGGGTATGTCTGAGGCTGCCCATTTCTGATAGATGACGCCATCGTGCATGAGTAGCAGTCCGGGATTGGAGCGGATAATGGTCTTCAGCAGGGTTCCGTCGGCAAGCGCGAAATCGTACTCAGCTCCTGTAAGGTCCTTCCAACGGTCGATGCTCTCCTGCAGACTCGATGTCAAAGCCAGGAAGGGATAGCCGTGTTCCTTGCAATAGTCATAGAGGGCGTTTATCCTGTCCATAGGACCATCATCGGCTTGTTCGAGCCAAGGTGTCACAAGCATAAACTTGTAGCCCTTCTGACCTATCCACTCGAAGGTGATGTCCTCGCCCTCAAGGGTTTGGAAACCAAAGTCGAGATATTGCATCTCGCCGTCTCCCCTCTCCCACTCTGCCTCAATGGCGCGAGGAAGGTCAACTCCTACATAATAGGGTCGGAAGTCGATAACGGGCAGGTGACGGATGTTGAAAATGGCCAGAAAGAGGGCAAACACCAGCGCGTAGAGCGACAGGAGCCATTGATTGCGCTCGGTGATGAAGCGTGTGAGCTTGCGATAGTATATCACCACCACGATAGCTGCCACAAGCAAGACCACATTCTTGCCAAACGTCTGCCAATGAGTAAGGCGCAGAGCATCGCCAAAGCAACCGCAATCGGAAATGGCATTAGACAGGGCGAGGTAGAAAGTGACGGGTGTCATCACCAACAGGAGGCACAAGGCCAACCGAGACGTCGTACGCCTTCGAATACCAAAGAAGAGGTTGAAACCGATGTAGAACTCCACCAGCGCCAAGATGACTGCGAGGGCTAAGGGCGTGAGCGGCGTGTCGAACATGGGAAGTCCGAAGCCTATCACATAGTCCTCAATCTTGTACTGCGTTCCTCGCGGGTCTATCAGCTTCACCAGTCCTGAGAAGAGGAAGGTGAATGACAGCAGTAACCGACAAAGGTTTACAACCAGCCATCTAACTTGCTTGGCTCTCTTCGTCATCGCCAAAGGTCAGTTTTATGAGTCCGAAGACGGCATAGTTCATCATGTCCATATAGTTTGCATCGATGCCCTCAGACACCAACGTCGCTCCGCTGAGCGATTCTATCTGTTTCGTACGGAATATCTTCATCAGGATGAGGTCGGTGTAACTGCTCACACGCATACCTCGCCAGGCCTCATCGTAGTCGTGATTCTTGCGTAGCATCAAGTTAAGTGAAGTGTCTGCCCAACGGTCGTAAGCAGCAAGTGCCTCGTCAGCAGACATATCATCAACTACTTCCGAAAAACCCAATTCGAGTTGAATGAGTCCGATGATGGCATAGTTGACAATACCCACGAACTCGGGTCTGATGCCTTCGTCAACCAACGCCACGCCCTTGGTCTCGATGGAACGGATGCGGTTGGCCTTGATATAGATTTGGTCGGTAATGGATGAAGGTCGCATAATGCGCCAAGCAGCTCCGTAGTCGTGGAGTTTCTTGGCAAAAAGCGTACGGCACTCTGCCATTACCTGACGGAATTGCTGTTCAGTATTCATCTCTTTTATATAATAACGTGGGCAAAGATAATAAAAAAAGCCCGATGTATTATCACATCGAGCCTTTTTTCTGCTATTTTCTTTGTTTTTATGAGCACTTGAGAATCTGACCGGGCTTCAAAGCCTTGTTCTTGGAGATGTTGTTGAGACGGCAAAGACGGTCGACCGTAAGTCCATACTTCTTTGCAATCTTACTCAAAGTATCGCCAGAACGAACCTTATAGACACGAGCACGACTGCTGCGCTCAGCCATCTTCTGCTGCTGGAACTCGCGAGACTCCTCAGCCTTCTCCTCAACAGCAGGCATATTGCTAACATCGTGAGCGGCCATCAACTGAGAACGACCATTGCGACGCCATACATAATAGTCGCCACGAACGTCGCCAGCCTCGAAACTGAACAACTTCTCAGGATTAATCTTCTCGCCCAGCAGACGGGTTTCGAAGTGGAGGTGAGGACCTGTGGAGAAACCTGTATTGCCACCCAAACCGATGACATCGCCAGCCTTCACTACCTGATTCTCACGAACCAATTGCTTCGAGAGGTGACCATAGGTGGTCTCCAATCCGTTGGCGTGACGAATAATGATGTACTTACCATATCCCTTGCGACGACCCTGGTCCTGAACCACACGCACCTTGCCGCTGAAGGCTGCGCGAATGGTGTCGCCTACATAAACCTTGATGTCTGTACCATAATGGTTGCGGCCAAACTGACGGCGATAGCCATAATGGGAATTGACAACTCGGCTCTCACAAGGCATGTGGAAGTCACGAAGGTCGATACGATACTCTGCAGGAAGTGATTGATTGTAGTTTACAAACTCGTTGGCCCATGACTGATACAGGTCACCCGAGGGATTCTCCATTGATTCTACCTTTAAAAGGCGCTTGATTGCTACTGAATCGACTGCACGCAAACGAGTGTCGATAGGTGCCTGGCGAGCCATCAGGTCTTGTGCCTGAACCTCCGTAGCGCTCATCAACATCGTGGCGAGGACGATTCCGAAAGTAAATATTTTGATTGTTTTCATATGTCGTTTTTGAGTGTATTACATATCAACTTCGTCAACTGCATAGAGAGCATTAAAGTTCAGGTCGCCGAAGTCGAACAATTCCTGAGGCTTGAAGAAACGGGCTATCTCGATATTGGCAACATGCACACCGTCACTTGCGTGAACGATATTCTGCTGATTCGACATCGAATAGTCACCGCGAATAGTACCGATGGCGGCATTGCGACCATTGGTCACACCTGCCATAGCACGAACCACACGAACAACCTCGACACCTTCCAGACACATAGCAACCACAGGAGTGGCCTGCATCGACTTCTTCAAGAGAGGGAAGAATGGTTTGTCTTTAAGATGGCTATAATGCTCCTCGAGGAGTTCATCGGTCATATAAAGCATTTTCATGCCTATGATTCTGAGACCCTTGCGCTCGAAGCGACTAATGATTTCGCCCATTAGCATGCGCTTGATAACTGAGGGTTTCAGTAATACTAAAGTTCTCTCCATATAGTAATTATCGTGCTTCCTTTATATAAAGGAACGCATAAACTCAGATTTTTCGTGTGCAAAGGTACGAAAAACTTCCCGAACAAACAAATTTTTAAGATTTTTTAGGATTTCCCTTCCGACGCATGACGAAGCTGGCGAAAACAAGATAGATGCCTGCCTGAATCCATAAGGCACGGAATTCGGCCAAAACATCAGCCAAAGTGGCCCCCATCGAAGCCATACGGACAAAACCGCGAATGGCATAGGTGGAAGGAAGAATCGAACCAACCGTGCGCCAGAACGGTGGTATGGCACTCTGAGGCCATGAGATGCCGGAAAGGAACAAGAAGGGTATGGAGGTGAAGACCACGAGCAAAAGTACATTCTCGCGATATCGAACCAACCACGACAGCATCAAACCGAAGGAGATGCATGCCAACAAATACGGGAAGAAGAACAATATGAGGTCGGCGGGTCGGGCTATCATGACAAAGCTAAACCATCGAGGTACAACCAAGGTGAGATAGGCCGTCCAGACAACATAGACCATAAAATAAGCCATACCCTTACCCAAAGCGAGGTGGAGACCCATAGTACGCCCCGTGCGAATGCCCTGTGGCAAGAACTTATGACGTTCGTGGCGCGTTCCCTCTGAAAGTCCTATACCCAACATCAACGTCTGTTGAATGATGAGAATAAGCACAGCAGGCAAGACAAAACTGCCATATCCCTGTGCAGGATTGAAGATGGGAACTTCATCGAAGCTTAATGGAGCAGCTGAAATCTCCTCATCGCGTTGCGTGGTAAGAGCCGTCATACTGCTAATGCGGATGTCCTTATTCATCTCACCCACAACGGCTGTAGCCGTCTGGAAAATAGCTTTGTAATAGAGCGTTATAGCCATATCGGTATAGACGCTTATATGCGACGGCTGTCCCCTGAGGACATTGGTCTCCAGTTCGGGCGGCAAATAATAGATTCCACGAACTTTTTGCTGCTCAACCATTCGGCGTGCCTCTTCAAGCGAACCAGCACGATAGGCTACACGAACATCCGGCGAAGCATCGACACTTTGAATGAATTCACGGCTAAAAGCCGAATGCGAATCATCAACTACCACAACGGGGACTTCGCGGACGACCTCGTTATTGTATATCCAAGCATAGAGCAACGGGTAGGCAAAAGGAAGGAGAAGGCAGAACAACAAGATGCCTTCGTCTTGAACGAAGTTCTTCATCTCATCGCGCCACACCAAACAGATGTCACATATTTCCTGATACAGCTTGCTCATGGCTTATGGAATATAAACATAATACTTCAAGGCCTTCTTTATGCGAGGGAATACCAGCAAAGGCAATAGGGAGAATGCCACCAAAGCCACCACATTGACCCATACCGCAGAAACAGGATAGCCATTAAACACCGTAGCCTGATAAATGAGGAAGTAGTGTCGCATGGGGAACAGGTTGGCAACAGACTGAATAGGTGTATCCATACTTGCCAAGGGGAAGAGAGCACCCGCAAGCGAGAAACTGAGCACAGCCCACAGGGAACAAATGCTCATGGACATGCGCAACTGAGGCACTAAACCAAACATAAAGATGCCAAAGCCAAGAGAAGCCGTTACCGTAAGCACTCCCAAAAGCGCAATTGGCCAGGGACCACCCAAATGAGGGAAGCCTAAGAAGTAATAAACATACAACTCGTAGATGAAGAATATGTTGAGAAAGATGAAGAACATGGGCAACATCTTCCCTACGAGGGCAATCCATATATTGTCGCCAGCACGAAGCATAAGGTTAGGACCAGTCTCGAACTTAAGTTCAGTACCCAACGAATATGCGGCCAATAGGAACATAAACAAGGTTAGTACGGCTGGTACAAGTGTTGTTGTCAGGACCACATTATAGTCCGTTGCTGGGTTCGCTATCTGGTGCAGGTCAATCTGTAGGGGTTGCAGATAGGTCATAATCTGCTTATCCGTAGCCCCTCGAGCCTTCAAGCTGCCTTGTATCACTCCAGCATTGCCCAACGAGGCAATTGTTTTCAAGTCGCGATAAAGCAAAGAACCGGACGTAAGCGTGGTCATTGAGTAGTAGAACGACACCTTCGGCTTGCGTGATGCTAACAGCTTGCTTGTCGTACCAGCTGGAACGTAAAAGAATGCATATATCTCATTGCGCTGTATGGCACGACGAGCGTCAGCCACGGTAGCATACTGCCCCACCACCTTGGAAGTCTGGAAAGCATCCAGCATGCGTACCAAGCGACGAGTGGTAGTAGTATTGTCTTGATCGACCACACCCACAGGCATATCAATTGGTTGACCGTCCCTCAAGAATGTGGTGAAGAATAGTACCACAATGATGGGAGCAGATACCATGAACAAGAAGTACATGGGGTTGGTCACAAGGTTTCTAACCTCGCGCAACGAGATATTAAGTATTCGTTTAAATACAGTCATTCTACTGACTGATTACCAATCATTTAATAATTACTGACATTCCAGGACGAAGCCCTTCTATCTTCTCTACAGGACGAGCCTTAACTTCAAAGGTTTTCAGGTCATAGCGCCCATTGGCTTTGGTTGCTTTCCATACTGCATACGAGCCTTGGTCCTTCATGTAATAGACCTTCATCTTAAGCGTACGGTCGAAGGCTGGAACATACGTTTCCACTTCATCCCCAATCTTCATGCCGCTAAGCTGGTCCTCACGAATGTTGAACGAAGCCCACATGTCTTGCATGATAGCGACACTCATGATGGGCGAGCCCGTACCTACGAGTTCACCGACATGAGGATATATGTCCGTAACCTCACCCTCCATCTGAGCTATCTGCACTGTCTCACCGATGTAAGAGCTAACTTCGGCTACAACACCTCTAGCCTGTTGCACCTTGGCAGCAGCAGCCATCTTCTCCTCACGGCGAGCACCATTGACAGCCATATTATACTGGCTTTCGGCAGCCTTGGCCTGAGCTTGAGCCGCTGTGTACTGGGCATAAGCCTCATCACGTTTCTGTTCACTCAACACGCCTTCATCGAAGAGTTTCTGCACACGTTGATATGATTTCTCGTGTATCTCCAGGGCAGCTTTGGCTTGTTGCCATACCTGATAAGCGCCTTGAATCTGCTCCTGGCGTGCGCCCTTCTTAGCCATCTCGCTCATAGCAGAGGCAGCTTCCTCAACGGCATTGGCTTGTTCCTTCTTGGCATTCACCTCAGGAGCGTCCAATATGGCAAGAGTGTCACCCACATGCACATAATCGCCTTCTTGCACTCTGATTTCCAGGATGCGGCCTGGCACTTTGCTCGACACACGATATTCGGTCACGTCCATCTGACCCTGTATCACCTCGGGCTCGTTGCCTAAGGTGAAGAAACCAATGAGAGCAACTGCTCCAACTACTACGGCAAAACATAGTATTGCCAGCAGCACATTGGTATGTTGTGATTTCTCGCTCATAATATTATTTACGATTTAACGATTTACAATTTACGATTTATTGAATTATCTATCAATAGACAACGTTCCCAAGGTCTTGCGCAAAGTCGTTTCAGCCATCTTCACATCGATCTCAGCATCGATGCGCTGGCTCTCGGCCTGTTGCCATGCAGTCTGGGCAGCCATCACCGTCGTTGCATCTATCACTCCCTCGTGGAAGCCTGCATTTGCGCAACGCAAGTTCTCTTCTGCACTCTCGATATCCTTATTGGCACGCTCCAGCTTCTTATGGGCCTCAGTCACCTTAAACCTGCTCTGAGCCAGCTGAAGGTCTATCTTTTCACGGGCCTCGTCTAATGTCGTTTGGGCCATAACGGTAGAAGTCTTGGCGGCTCTAACCTTAAACTTGCCCTCCATCCAGTTCCAGACTGGGACGTGAATCATTACGCCCACGTTCCAGAAACCTCCTACCTTTTGCTCGAAACCGTTAAAGACATTGGGGTTAGAGAAGGTATAGCCTGCTATTACACCGACATGAGGTAGATAGGGTGCTAATGCTAGCTTTTCGCCCTGACGGCTAAGCTCTACCGCCGACTCTAATAAGCGGAGTTCGGGACGAAGGTTAATATCGCCATCGGGCTGTGTCTCTAATGTTGGGACTTGAAGGTCCTTATCTTCATCCTCCAAGATAAAGTCGGTGTCGAGCGGAAGTCCGCACAACTGGCACAGAAGCATACGAGACAGGGACAGGCCATTCTCTACCTCTGTGATCTTCATCTCTGCTTCATTGACGCGCACATCCACCTTCAATCCGTCGGCACGTGTAGCGACTCCCTCATCTATCATCTTATGCACATCCTCATCGAGGTGGGAGACCAGGTCACGGAAACTCTCGGCCAAGCGCTGCTTATGCCTTAAGGAGATGACCAGCCAATAGACCTTATCAACGTCATAGATAGTCTCTTGCATCTGCTGTTCGATGCGTATATCGGCAACGTTCTCACCGATATCAGCCATGCGGTTGGCAGCCCTAATGGCACCGCCCAAATATAAAGGCTGTCGCAACTGGATGGTACCAGCCCACATGCTACGAGTGTCCGTACGGAAGGCATCGACAACGCCCTGCCCTACCTGATTCAACGACGTAGCCGCTGCTGGCAACACCTGTGCGGGATCCATCCCCATACCTGCAAGTATCTGGGCCAATTGTGCCCCGATGCTCGACGTCGACATACTATTGACGCCATTGGTACCGATATTGCTTAAGGCCGACTTCTGCTTGTCGTTGAGGATTGAAAACTCCTTACTCATGTAGGAGTATCCCCCTAAGGCATCGACCTTAGGCAAGTACTGTGTGCGCGCAGCCTTCTTAACATCGCGAGCTACGTCCTGACTGAGACGGGCCAAAGTCAATTGCTTGTTCCCCTGCAAGGCCATAGCGCGACAGCTGTCAAGGCTAAGCTTTCGCTGGGCGTGGGCCATAGACGTGACCCCTGCAAGGCATAGTATCAATAACAAATATCTCTTCATAGAATATCATTGCGAAAATCAGTGCAAAGGTACACAAAATATATAGAATAAAGAAATAATATTAAAAAAATTAGCTATCTTTGTCCCGATGAATACGCTCAAAAGGATATGGGATTTGTACTACGATGGCTTCCGCAGCATGACGTTAGGGCGCACGCTTTGGACGGTCATCCTTATAAAGTTAGTCGTCATATTCTTAGTGCTTAAGGTGTTCTTCTTCCCTAACTATCTGAAGCAACATGCCAAGGGCAACGAGGCCGAGTTCGTAGCGACAGAGCTGCAACCTTAGCACCTTGCTGCCTGAACATTATAACCTTTAACCTGTAAATTCTAAACCTTATAACCTAAAAACCTATGAATCTGTTAAGCATCGACATGACGATGGTGGACTGGGCCAGGGCACAGTTCGCCTTAACGGCCATATATCACTGGCTGTTCGTCCCATTGACACTGGGCTTAGCCGTAGTGATGGGCATCATGGAGACCCTGTACTTCAGGACTGGAAAGCAGTTCTGGAAGGAGACAGCGAAGTATTGGCAGCGCCTCTTTGGCATTAACTTTGCCATGGGCGTGGCTACAGGCATCATCCTTGAGTTCGAGTTCGGTACGAACTGGAGCAACTATTCTTACCTCGTCGGCGACATATTCGGAGCGCCTCTTGCTGTGGAAGGCATCGTCGCATTCTTCATGGAATCGACCTTCGTGGCCGTAATGTTCTTTGGCTGGAACAAGGTCTCTAAGGGCTTTCACTTAGCATCTACGTGGCTCACGGGCTTAGGGGCAACCATCTCTGCTTGGTGGATTCTGGTCGCAAACTCGTGGATGCAGCACCCCGTGGGTCAGGAGTTCAACCCCGAGACCGTAAGGAATGAGATGACAAGTTTCCTAGATGTAGCCTTCTCGCCCGTAGCGGTGGACAAGTTTGTCCATACCGTTCTCTCGGCATGGGTATTGGGAGCTGTCTTTGTGGTCGGCGTATCGAGCTGGTATCTCCTGAAGCATCGCCACGTGGAGTTTGCCACCAAGAGCCTGAAGATTGGTGCCATCTTTGGCCTCATCTCCTCGGCTCTGATCATGCTATCCGGGCACCATTCGGCCTATACGGTAGCGCAAACGCAGCCCATGAAACTGGCTGCAATGGAGGCTCTCTATAAGGGCGGCACCGACCAGCCCCTAACCATCATTGCGGGCATCAACCCATTCTCGCAGCCCGACTTCGAGGCCACCGACGAGCCTCCTCTTAAGCTTGCTGTACCCTACGCCCTATCGTTCCTGGCCACAAACGACGTGCATGGCTATGTACCGGGCATACGTGACATACTGGATGGCTATACCAAGGAGGACGGAACGCGCGAACTCTCGCTCGACGAGAAGATAGAGCGTGGGCAGTGTGCCATAACGGCTTTGCAGGAATACCGCAAGGCGAAGAAGGACGGAGCCCCAGAGGATTTCCTCGCAACGCTTAGCACGGAGATCAAGGAGAATATGCCCTTCTTCGGCTACGGCTATATCAAGGACCGCAGTCAGGTCGTGCCCTACATCCCCGTATGCTTCTATGCATTCCGCGTGATGGTCGGGGGAGGATGCCTCTTTGTCCTGCTCTTTCTTCTCTCTCTCTTCTATATATATAAGAAGGACATTACCGAGGCACGCTGGCTATTGTGGATAGCTCTCCTGTGCATCCCTATAGCCTACATCGTCAGCGAGGCAGGATGGCTGGTGGCAGAGTTCGGTCGTCAACCGTGGACCATCCAGGACATGCTGCCCACATGGGTAGGCGTCAGCGACCTGAGCTCGGGGGCTGTGATGACCACGTTCTTCCTCTTCCTCGTCCTCTTCACTACCCTTCTGGCCGTGGAGATTAGTATCATGTGTCGTGCCATCAAGGCAGGACCGAAAGGCATTGATAAGGAGTTAAAAGGGAGTTAAAGGGAAGTTAAAGGGACGATAGACTAGAGGATGAAAAACAGTTAGCATAAGTATCGTCCCTTTAACTCCCAAGGCCTGAAAGGCCGATAACTCCCCTTCCATTCCCTTTAACTACTAAAAATAAAGAACTATGAGTTATATCTTTCTTCAACATTACTGGTGCTTTGTAGTGGCACTGCTTGCGGCACTGCTGGTCTTCCTCATGTTTGTTCAGGGTGCCAACTCCCTAATCTTCACGCTTGGTCGCACGGCCGATGAGCGTCGACTCCTTATAAACGCCACGGGGCGCAAGTGGGAATTTACGTTCACAACGCTCGTAACCTTTGGCGGGGCATTCTTCGCCTCTTACCCCCTCTTCTACTCTACCAGTTTCGGCGGAGCCTACTGGCTTTGGATGATCATCCTCTTCTCCTTCGTCCTGCAAGCCGTTAGCTATGAATTTCAAAGCAAGTTAGGTAACCTGCTCGGGGCTAAGACGTTCCAGTGCCTATTGGTACTGAATGGCATACTGGGTCCCCTGCTCCTTGGCGGTGCCGTGGCTACGTTCTTCACGGGCTCGAACTTTATCGTTGAGCGCGAGAACATCATAGGTTCGGGCATCATCAGCCGATGGGCAAACGCCTCACATGGGCTCGATGCCCTATTGAATCCATGGAACATCATCCTCGGTCTGGCAATCTTTTTCCTGGCAAGGATATTGGGATGCCTCTACATCCATAAGCAGGTCGATGACCAGCTTCTCGACAATCACGACCGCATCATCCAGCCCCTCTGGCGCAGCACTTGGCTCTTCCTGGGCCTGTTCCTTGCATTCCTGGGGCACGTACTCCTGGGCGAAGGCTATGCCGTTGACCCAGAGACGGGGGTCGTATTCATGGAACCCTACAAGTACCTACATAACCTCCTTGAGATGTGGCCGCTATTGGTTATGCTCCTCATCGGCATAGTCTTCGTGCTGTGGGGCATAGGTTATAGCATGTGGAACAAGCAGTGGAAGCGGGGCTTCTGGGTAGTAGGATTCGGCACCGTGGTTACGGTCACCGTACTGCTATTGCTCACGGCATGGAACAACACAGCCTATTACCCTTCGACGGCAGACTTACAGAGTTCGCTCACGATGGCTAACTCCTCGTCGAGCGAATTCACCCTGCGTACGATGTTCTGGGTCAGCCTGCTCATCCCCTTCGTCCTAGCCTACATCGTCTATGCCTGGGCAGCCATCGACAAGAAGGAGATAACGATGGACGAGATAAATCACGACCACGCGTACTAAATCCTCCGAACATAATGCGTCATCCCCTGCCCTCCGGTGTGGAAGGCAGGGGATTTTCTATCAGTAAGGCTATAGCCTTCAGGCTTCATCGTCGGGGACGTGCTCCAGCAAGTCGCCCGGCTGGCATTCGAGGGCTTGGCACAGTGCATCCAGCGTGGTGAAGCGGATGGCGCGGGCCTTCCCAGTCTTCAGGACGGAAAGGTTGGCAAGGGTGATGCCCACACGTTCGGCCAGTTCGGTAAGAGATATCTTACGACGGGCCATCATCACATCGAGGTTCAGGCGTATCATACGGTCAGTTGGTTTTCTTCGCTTACGTCGGTGGCCACGTCATAGAGCAGGGCCATGAGCGTGATGGCCGAGAACATGGTGAGGTTATGCCACGACTGTGACCAGAGCACGGCCATGGCCAAGCCGGAGCATCCATTAACGAAACACATATAGACGAGCCTGTAGATGAGCGTGACAATCGGTACCCATGCCCCGGCATAGAGCCAGCGGGCATTGCCCGGGACAAATATCTTTCCCCGGCCAAGTCCACGGAACAGGCGGACGAAGAACACGAAGAAGCAGGCATTGAAGAGGCAGACAAGGAGCAAAAAGATGAGGTCGATGGCCCCCTGCCATTTGGTAGATAGCGTTTCAAACATAGGCATGGCACCGGGCAGCGTCGGTGGCAACAGGCGCAGAAAGAACGGAGTCAGGAGGCTCAAGAACAGGAGGACGAGCGTCAAAGCTGCCATCCATCGGATGCGTTTCACTTTAGTGTTTGATGTCATAACGATACATTGTTAATTGTTAAACTTTACGTTGTTTTGCCGCTAACGAGGGCGCGCTTCCTTGTTATTGGCACGACAAAGGTACGACAAAGTTTAGTGATTAACAAATAATCTTTATTGTTTTTCGATAATTTAACATTGATTTTCGATAAGGAAGGTCTAAAGGTTGAAGGATTAAGGTCGCTTCGCTTATGGGTTGAGGTTTAGGAAATGGTGCCCCAACAACATAGCGCCCCGGCCGGATGGTCGGGGCGCTGCTGTATCAAGTCTCTAAGGCTCATCCACTTCCCTCTTGGGAATCATTTCATCACTTCATCGCTTCATAACTTCAAGAGTATAAGGGAGGCAGGGAGGGGTCCTAGGCCTTACGGCGTCACGTCGCCCGCGTCGCCGGACCCACTGCCACCGCCTGAGCCGCCGGAGCCTGAGCCTGAGGGGGAGCCTCCTGCTGCCGATGTGGCGTCGGCCTTAGATTGTTTCTTCGCCTCGGCCATAGCCTTGTGGGTGAGGGTATATTCCCATTTGATGTCGGGGTCTCCCTTGAGGTCGGCGAAGAACTTGGAGCGTTCCCAGTGAACGTAGATGCTCTTGACGTGCACGTTCGGGTCGAAGTCCTCGGCCTCCTCCACCCCTTCGGCTCGCAAAGATATGTAGAAGGAGCCGAGGTCGCCAAAGTTTACCTTCTTGCCTGCCACGAGTTGCTCGCGCAAGCAATCGACGGCGGCGGTCAAGACGCCTATGATTACGTCCCTCGTGAACGGGGAGCCATGGGCCTGAATGTGCCGAGCAAAGTCGTTCATGTCCATAAGTTCGTTGTACTGAGCATAAGGAAATACCTTCTTACTGCTATCCTTCTCACTGGGGTTGACACTATGTGCTGCTAAACTATAATTTATGGCCATAGTAGTATTATATTTATAAGGTTAATGACTTAAGTTTAGGTAAATGGAAATTAAGGTATAATATACTTGAGCCTTTAAGTATAGTATACTTGAGCCCTTAAGTATAGTATACTTGAGCCCTTAAGTATAATATACCTTCAAAGGCATGTCCTGCTTGGTGGTTCGTCATGGTTAGAAAGATTGGTCATCATAGCCATTATCTTTTGCGTTAAACATAATTGAGATTAACTCTCACGCCGACAAAGTTAGGGCAAAAGCTTCGTAACGACCAAATCCTTTAACTTACCTTAAGAGTAATTAAAGTTCATTAAAAAAAATGTGTGAAAATCGGGAGCCTCGATTCTTAAAAATAGTGAAATCGGGGGGGGTAAAGACAGGCCCCATGCGACCCGTCACGGGCAACATGGGGCTGGCTCGAGCTTACCTTTTACTAACTTAATACTAACTGTATGAAGACGTTCGTCTAAGCCGTGAAATGTGTATCTTAGGAGGCCCGACGGGTGACCTTATGACCATGGGGGGGCTCCGTCAGCGCAGTCGGCGGTCAAGCTTGCGCTCCACGCGGCGGAATCGTCGCTCGGCTCGGCGCACCATGCGCTTGCCCTGTCGGACGGTCATCTTAGCGCCAGGGATGCCAAGAACGCTACCCTTGAAGGGGTTCACCCGAATCTTGCCGGCGGTGATGGTGTTTCCATTGGGAAGCGTCAGCGTGACATGGTCGGGGGAAAGGCTCTTGACTTTGGTGGATATCCGAGTATTCGGATTATTCGGATTATTCGGAGCATTGCCTGATGAAGGCTGTGTCGTCTGCGGTTTATCGGGCTGGACATCGAGGGCCATCACTGCCTCGGCGAGGGCCTGACGCGATACGCTTAGCATGTTACGGGGCAGGTTTGGGTGGGGCAGGTTAATGATGCTGTCCAGCCGTTGGTACATCCTCAGGCGCTCGGGGCGCGAGGCTTCGTCGGCGGCCATCTCGGCCATCTGGCGCAGGCGTTCAGCCACCTGGGCGTCGCGTTCGGAGGCATCGCCCCGGTAGGCCATAGTCAGCGCACCGAAAGTGGCACGGAACACGTCGCTGGGCACGGAGTCACGACGGAAGATGTTCAGGTCTTCGATGGGGTGACGACGGGAGATGTTGGCCAGATACTCCTTATACATGGTGTTCACTCGGTCCAGTTCTTCCTGGTACGCCTTGCGAGCCTGTTCGTTGAAATCCACACGTTCCTGAGGGGTCATGCGTTGGAAGTCTTCGGCCTTGATGTTAAGCTTTAGCATGCACGACAGTCCTTGGAGCGACTCGCGATAGTGCTCTTCAATGTCCCTCAACTCCGTATCGAGGGCGGCACGTTCCATATTGCGACGCGTCAGCAGGGTGTCGAGCATGAAGCGCAGGGGCTGCATGTCAAGGCCGGGAAGGTCAGCCACGATGCGTTGCATCTGGGCGAAGTTGGGCGACGAGGCATATAAGGGATAAAGCGAAGCCTTATATCCATCACCATCGGGATTCGGGACGATGTCGCCCATTGCCGCGGGATATAGGGGGGCCTTCCACAGGTATGTAGGTACCGTCCGCTGCACGAAGGGATGGTCAACCGTACCGCCTTCGGGGCGCAGGGTGTTAATCTTGATGAGCTCACCCACTATCCTTTGACGCGGAACGTCTGCCTTATACCAAAGGGCATAGACGTACCTGTTCTGCGGAAAGTCCTCGTCATTGAAGTACACGTACGTGATGTTCCAGTCTTGTTGTAAGCCCAGTCCGAGCGTATGGCCCTGCTCGTCGTAGACCACCTGCACGTCGCTGGCCACTTGTCCCGCAGGCTTGTTGAGCGAACGGTAAGCGTGTTTCTGCTCGTTGAGGAAGGCCTTCCAGAGCGGTCCCAGCAGGCGCACCTCGTCGTCGAGGGGCATGTTGAAGCCGATGGTGTTGTAGATGTGGGTCCACTGACCCGAGGCTGCGGCGCGACGTTCGCTGAGGTTGCGGCGCATGAATACCTTGTCATCGGCACCGAAGGCATTGATGGCGTCTATCAGGGCCTGGTACTTCGGGGTCGAAGGTTGCTGGATGTAAGGCTCCTGCGTATCGGCGTCGAAGGTGATGCGCTCTACCGATCCCGTCAGATAGCCCTCCATGTCTTCCTGATACGACAGGACGTAGTAGCGATAAAGTCGGACGGATGTGGTGTCGGTGGGCTGGGTGCCGTGGAGGAGTGGTCGGGGGCTCCTCTCGGGAACGAAGAAGCCTCCCATCAGGTTATTTACTGACTCCTCGGACTGTTCGTGCAGGACGAAGTGCGGCGTCTCTATATCCAAGCGCCACTCACGCGCCGAGAATGCGTCGTGGAGGCGGTATTGTGTGCGCATCGAGCTATCGTCGTCCATGGCCTTATACATGTCCGTTATCAGCCTATACTTCTCGACAGGGAGCGTGAAGGACTGGTGCATCGTGAGCGTAAAGCGGGAATCTGAGCCACCTTCCATCAGTCGTTCCTCGGGCATCTGCCCTTCGTTGGCCTCCAACACCAGTGCCTTGAAAGCTGCCTCGACGTGGGGCTGGGCCCTCAACGAGTTGAAAGTTGAGAGTTGAAAGTTGAAAGTTGAGAGTTGAAGGGTAAGGATTAAAAGAAGAATGATTAGGCGTTTCATACATTATTGAGTTAAGAATTTATTTAGTTACGAGTTAGGAATTACAAATTACGATTTAGGGCTTCGCACAAATACGAGTTAGGAATTACAAGTTACGATTAGTGGGATTTGACATTAACATATATCGGTTCTAAAGCCCTCCCCCTTGAGGGGGGAGATGGAGAGGGGCCTAATTAGGACGGTTCATCATCAGTATATTCGCGCACCAAGGCCTCAGCCATCAGGCGGTCAGCCTCCTCTATGGCCTCGTTCGTCATCTGGTCGATGGCGGCGTAGAGGTCGGCAAGTGTGGGGGCAGTGGATGAGACCCCTACCCCTTGCCCTCCCCGAGGGGAGGGAGATATAGCTATAGAGGAGGCACCATTAGCCCTAGGCCCCTTCCCCTGCCCTCCCCGAGGGGAGGGGGATGAAGATACGGAGGACCCAGACGCCTGTCCACTAGAGGACCCACCCCCTGCCCTCCCTTGAAGGGAGGGAGAAGATTGGGAGGTCTCTGCCACCATCGATGGAACTTTGGGTACTATGCCCTCCCCTCGGGGAGGGATTGGGGAGGGGGTCTCTCTCTGGAACACAAAGAACCCAATGACTAGTATCGCTGCAATGCTGGCGACCCAAGCCCATATCTTTAGGCTGCCATGCCGCAGGCCATCCCCTCCCTTTAAGGGAGGGACAGGGTGGGTCCTCTGCATTCTATGTAGCACGGCATCCTGGAAATCGTCCGACAAGGTCGGGACTCTGTCCGCCCGCCGCCGTAGGGCTTCGCGCAGAAGCTTATCTTGTTCGTTGTTCATCGTCTTGTTCATTTGCTTATAAGTTTAGTGAGTTTCTGTCTTATCCTCTGCAGTCTGCTGGCCAAAGGCCCAGCACCTACGTCCATAATCTCTGCGATTTCCTGGAGCGAATGCCCGTCGTAGTAGTGCAAGTGCAGTAGCGTTCGCTCCTCAGGCCGCAGACGCTCGATGGCCTTGTCCAGGAGCGTGATGCGCTGTGCCTCGGAGGCTGAGTCGTCTAGTTCCTCATGAATGTCTAGGTTGTCTAGTATCTCTAGGTCCTCTAGTTTATGGCTGCGTGTCGCGTTCAATGCGAGGTTCCAGGCTATGCGCCCTATCCATACCCCGAAAGAGCCCCGACCCTGGTCGAACATGTCCAGCCTGTCGAAGGCCCGGACAAAGACATCCTGCGCCACCTCCTCCGCATCCCTCGCGTCGGAAACCACTTGCGTTACGAGCAGAAGCACCCGACGGCTGTACCTCGTCATCAGGTAGCTGTAGCCCTCGGGCTCGCCCCTTCGGGCGGCATCTATCATTCGTTGTTCAAGGTTGTCCATAGGGATGGCGAATCAAAGTTATAAGGATGCTCCTCTACCCTTATATACACACCCCACGGAAGAATATGTCGGTAAAAAGGCAAAAAAAATAAAGAAAAAAGTGAAATGTGCCATACTTCGTACGGTAAGTCCTAATGCTTCGGCTTCTTGTTCATGCGCCATGTGAGGTGCAGAAGTCCGTAGGATGGTATGACATTGTAGTAAGTTTCGGTACGCCCCTGCGCATTGATGGTGCGACGAACATTAGAGAGTTGGCCCAGAAGGTCGAAGGCATCGACGGCCAAGAGCAGGTTGCCCTTGAGGAAACGTCGGGTGAGTCGGGCGTTCCAGACGAGTTCGTTGGTGTTCATCGTCTGCTCGCTGTAACCACGACGACTGTACATCGTGAGGTCCGTGGATAGTTGCAACTTCCACGGTAGCTCTATCTGTGCCGTCACACCATAGTCGAAGTCAAAGACGTTCAACGTAGTGAAATCGGCCCGTTCACTGGTACTTCGCTGGTAATGGACATCAGCTTTAGCGCCAAAGTCCATCTTGTCGGAGGGTCGCCATGAGAGGGACAGCTCGTCATTGATACTGTGTGAGGCCACAACAGACCTTTGAGGCAGGCTCTGTCCCGCTATGCCTATGAGATCGACGCTATGCTGATAGTCGTGCGAGGTCTGGTGGTTTAGGCGCAGCTTCTCGGAACGTACGAGAGGAACGTTGATACCAAGGCTAAGGTTTGTCCCCCAGTTTCCGTTGATGTTCTCTGGGCGAACGGTCTGCACGCCCGTGGCCTTGTCGTAGAGCACCGCAGTAGCCAAAGCATTCTGCGTTAGGTCCATGCTGCCGGACACATTGAACAGCGTGCGACGAAGCTTCTGACTAAAGCGCCCATATATCGAATGGTCGCGCGAGGGCCGCAATGACGTGTTGCCGCAAGAGACATAGAGAGGGTTGCTGTTGTTGTATATGTTCAGCAGGTTACGTAAAGGGGGATGGCTGACCGAAGTCGTATAGGAGGCGTTTAATGATCGGCCGACTCGGTCGTAAGAGTGGTAGACATCGACGGTTGCCGACAGGTCGACAGTGTGGCGATGCAGTATCGTGTCGGCCTGAGCGCCCTGCCAATAGTCCATCGTCTCCTTGCGCATGGGCAAGGAGAGTACACCGCTTAGGAGGAGAAGCTTATCGGTGGAATCGTTGTAATTCACATACAAATAGTTCAGATCCGGCCTATTGACGGTGGTGGTATTGTGCTGGCGATAGCTGTTCTCCGAGTCGAGCGTAGAGAGGTATTCCTGGGTCGACGGCAGCGTGCCGAGTGGATGATGGTCGAACGCCGACCAGTCCTTCAGCTGGTTGAGCAAGTAGAGTAGCTTGTCATCCTTATTATCCTGACGGTCGTAATCATGTGAGATGGATAATTGATGGTTATGATTATGGTTAAGTGAGAATGTAATATTAGGCCGTAGTTGCAATTCACTTGAATGCTCATCGACAGGGCGATAGCGGTTACGACGGTCGACGTTGCCGGTTTGAGGATATTCGAGTAGGTAGTGCTCGTAAGAATCCTCGTGGCGCAACCTCTGGTCATAGTTGCCCCGAAGTGAGAAGGATATCATGTCGTTGTGGGCAGGAGAGGTGCTGAAGTGCAGGTTGCTACCCCAACCATTGTAATGGCCTTTGCCCCTCATGCGCGAGACGGTGCGGTTCAAGGCATGGCGGAGTAAGAGGTCACCTGCCATGGGAGAGGCCAGGCTATCCATCCATGCTTTGCCCCAACCCTCTGCGACGTCCTGAGCCAAGGTTGCAGAGGCCGACTCGGAACGACTGCGCCATCGTGTGTATTGGACATAGGGAGAGAGCTCGAAGGTCATACCCTTCAGGGTGTTCCACAAGGTCTCTGAACGGCGATAGCGCAGACTATGGTTCGACGATACATCAAGGTTGTGGCTACGTTGTTGTGAGAATGAACGGCCAAAGGTATTACCACCGCTGAGAAAGGTCTCGGAGGCAGCATGCTGAGCGTTATTGCTATCGGACAACCTTCCCGTAGCACTGCCTTCGTATCGTAAGGCCTCTCCCTTCTCAATCATACCGTTTCCAGACACCATGTATGTAGTCATCAGGCCTTGTTGCTGGCTGAGTGGCGACCAATCTCCCTGCTGGCCAGGGTGTCGATAGTCGGTCAGATTATTGACATTGGCAAAAAGGACGAGGCGCGAACGGTTGCTATATCGCATGGCATAGGCACGGGCCAAGAAGGGCGGTGCCTCGGCGCCTGACTTGAAATCGCCATGACCATGGAAACGCATGCCCATGCCGCCATCGACGCTAGCCAACCACGATTGGTTGTAATCGTGCTTGAGGCGTACGTTCATCACCAACTCCTTAGGGGTGGTTTGTTCACGAAGGGTGCCCTTCACGTCCTCGGGCGTGCGCTCATAGTTCTGTATGCTCTGCACCATGTAGGCTGGCATGTTCTCGAGCAAGAGTTCGCGGTCTTTGTCGAAGAAGTCCTTACCATTCAGGAGCAAGGCATCCACCTTTCGCCCATTGACCCATATCTCTCCGCCGCTTTTCATCTCAACTCCAGGCAGCTTCTTTATAAGGGCATCGAGCATAGACCCTTCGGCCATAGCGAAAGCATCCGCATCGTAAGTCAGCGTGTCCCCATCCATGTAGAACTTTAGCTTAGTAGGCCGAACAAGCACCTCCTGCATCTCCACCGTCTCATCTCCAGTCATCGGCCGACGACGTTGCAGGTAAACGGTCTTCAACTCGCGGTACGTCTCACGCCGATACAAGCGAGGTATGTCAACATCGATATATCGACGGTAGTATCCGTCCGCATCGATGCGAACCAAATAATGGCCCGCTTGAGAGATACTAAAGGAAAGGAAGGACTCGCGAGTATCGCCGTATGAATACGTTTCGGTATGGACTGTGTCGGCCATCGTGCTATCCTTGGCCCACAAGAGTACGGCCCTTAAGCTATCAATTCCATTATGTGAGATGTGATCACCTACGCGCATACCGAGGTTAAGGCGTAGCGCTTTAGCCTTCGTGGTATCCGACTTGGCGAGCGAAGGCACATTCCTTGCCTCCACCCTGGCTATAAGCATCAGGGCACAAACAAATATCGCGAACAGTTTATTCACAGAAAGATTCAGCGTTATAAATATAAATATATAACGCCAAGGTCAGGCAAATATTGCACCTTGCCTATAATTAAAATACTAAGTAAAGTAATATGTTGCTTAAGCAGAATACTATTCCCGTTATGGAAAAGGCTGCAAGGCGTTGGCGTCATCAGCTTATCGCTGACCAGTCAACGCTATGGCGATTGAGGTCGGATAGCGCTTGCCACATGGCCTGATGTTCGGGACGGTCGTACTTCGGGTCGCTGTCGAGGACGCGCCGGGCTACGTCGCGTGCCATCTGAACGACCTGGCCATCGCGCGCCAAGTTCGCTATGTGCAGGTCGAAGGGGATACCGCTCTGCTGCGTTCCCTCCAGGTCGCCGGGGCCGCGAAGCTTCATGTCTTCCTCAGCAATCTCGAAGCCATCGTTCGTCTCCGTCATAATCTGTATGCGCCGACGAGTGTCCTGTGAAAGCTTAAAGCTGGTGACAAGGATGCAGTAGCTCTGGTCCGCTCCGCGCCCAACCCTACCACGTAGCTGGTGCAACTGTGCTAAACCAAAGCGCTCGGCATTCATAATGGCCATGACCGAAGCATTTGGAACGTTGACGCCAACCTCTATGACTGTGGTCGCCATCATTATATGGGTCACGCCCGAAACAAAGAGACTCATCTCCCGATCCTTATCGACTTGCTTCATCTTGCCATGCACCATGCTGATGCGAAGGTCGGGGAACGCCTCGCAAAACTCCCGATAACCCTCCTCCAAGTTCTGGAGATCCATCTTCTCACTTTCCTTGATTAGCGGGTAAACGATATAGGCTTGCCGCCCCAAGGATATCTGCTGGCGAAGCCCACTGTATAACTCTTGACGCCGATTCTCGTAATGATGGATGGTCATGATGGGCTTCCTACCGGGCGGAAGCTCGTCGATTACGCTCACATCGAGGTCACCATACACCGTCATCGCCAAGGTCCTGGGGATGGGAGTCGCAGTCATTACGAGCACATGGGGCGGGGTTTGGTTCTTCGACCATAGCTTGGCACGCTGGGCAACGCCAAAGCGATGCTGCTCGTCGATTACCACCATGCCGAGGTTACGAAATAGCACATTGTCCTCAATGATAGCATGTGTGCCGATGAGGATATGCACCTCGCCACTCTGAAGTCCAGACAATATGGCCTGACGGCGCTTGCCTTTGACACTCGAGGTCAGGAGCTCGACGCGCACAGGCATGTCCCCTAAGAAGCGAAGGTAAGTATCGAGGTGCTGCTCGGCCAGTATCTCCGTGGGGGCCATGATACAAGCTTGGAAGCCATTGTCGAGGGCGATGAGTTGCGACATCAAGGCCACCAGCGTCTTGCCGCTACCGACATCGCCCTGAAGGAGGCGGTTCATCTGCCTACCATGGCGCATATCCTCGCGTATCTCACGTATTACACGCTTTTGTGCCTCCGTTAGGGCGAAAGGCAGGTGATGGTCATAGAATTCGTGGAACAAGGTCCCGACTCTGGCGAAGACATGTCCGGCATATCGGCGGCTACGTTCACGGCTATACCTTAATATATTTAGCTGGATGAAGAACAATTCCTCGAACTTCAGGCGGTAAGAGGCCCGACTAAGGTGCTCTGCCGACTGCGGATAGTGCATGGCACGGATAGCCTCGTCGCGCGGCATGAGCCTAAGCTCGTGTATGAGATAGTCGGGGAGTGTCTCGGGCAAGGCCTCGTGGATGCAGCGGAATACGGTAGCCACCCACTGCTCCATCATGCGGGTGTTGATGCCTCGCTTCTGTATCTTTTCGGGCACAGAGTAATAGGGACGAAGCCCCGTTCCCGTACGGTTGAAGCGCTCAAATGACTCGATTTCGGGGTGAGTGATATTAAAACGGTCGCGGAACATCGTAGGCTTACCGAAGACAACATAGTCAGTAAGCAGCTTATAGGTCCGCTCCACGTACTGCAAACCATTGAACCATACGAGGTCGATGATACCATGTCCGTCCGAGAAGTGCCCGACGATGCGGCGCTTTCGCCCTTGCCCTTCCTCCTCAAAGCTAAGGATTTGCCCCTTGAGTTGCACGTAAGGCATGTCAGTCGTCAGCTCATGGGTGTAGTAGAAACGACTGCGGTCTATGTGCTTAGAGGGGTAATATTGAATGAGGTCGCCATAGGTCGATATGCCCATACCGTCGTGAAGTTGCTTCGCCCTCGTCGTACCGACGTTGGGCAGATAAGTAACGGGATAGTCAAGGATGTTCGTGGGCATGGACCAAATAAAGATTAAGAATTAAGAGTTAAGGATTAAGAATTAAAAACTCTGCGTACTTAATATCGGACGGTGTCGTTATCTTGATATTCTCCCGATTCCCTAACACCAAGGCGACATGGTGACCAAGTTCCTCCACCACCGATGCGTCGTCGGTGAACTCAGGGCGGTAAGGTTGGCGATACGCCTCCTTAAGCAAGGAGACGTGAAACACTTGCGGTGTCTGCACAAGGCGATAGAGGTCACGGTCCACGGTCAGGCTGTCGCCCTCGGGAAGTAATTGCCTTACCGTCTCAACGATAGGGATTACGGGCACCACTGCCCCATGCTCCCGTGCGGCATCGTAACATCGATGAATCACTTCCTTCGAGACGAAGGGCCGCACACCATCGTGCACTCCGACCACACCCTCTGCATCATCAGGCACCAGGTCCAAGCCGTTCTGAACGGAATGAAAGCGCGTCTCGCCGCCAACGGCCAGACGATGGGGCACCGAGAACTGGTGCTCGGCACACAGGCGTTCCCAATATTCCTGCTGATCCTTAGGGAGAACAAGGATGATGCCCATATCCTCATCGGCCTCATGAAAGGCTTGCAGCGTGCGCATCAGTATAGGCACGCCACCGATGGGGAGGTATTGTTTGGGCACCTCTCCCCCCATCCTCAGGCCCTTACCGCCTGCGACGATGATGACGTAATGACCCCTACCCCTCACCCTCCCCGAGGGGAGGGAGTGGTGATTATTCCCCTTATTATTCACAATATTCATTATGATGACAACTCTCTATAGTTATCACGCTCCTCCCTCGGGAGGGGTAAGGGGGTGGGGTCTATACATCATCCCTTCACGCAACTGGTCTGCGACTTCGCGGCTTACCAACCGCTCGACAAGGGTGTAACCTAATTCCATTGCGGCACCAGGACCCTTGCCTGTGATGACCTGACCATCTTGCTCTACGAGCGCAGCGGTATAGTCAGCGCCCTTCAACTCCCCTTCGAAGCCGGGGTAACAAGTGGCCTTCTTGCCCGCAACGATACCAAGATGACCCAGCACCATCGGGGCAGCACAGATGGCTGCTATAAGGCGTCCGGCCTCAACATGCTGGACAAGGCCCTCGCAAAGTTCCTGACATGCGTCGAGATTCGCTGCACCAGGCATACCACCTGGCAGGAACATGACGTCGGCATCCTCGAAATCTATCTCGGGCAAAGTCTTATCGGCAACGACGCCTACCCCATGGGCACTCGTCACCACAATCTCGTCGGTAATGCTCACTGTCTCTACCTCTAAGCCTGCACGGCGCATGATATCGACCGGTGCCAACGCTTCGATGTCCTCGAAGCCCTCTGCAAGAAAGACGTAAATGACCCCTCTCCTGTCCTCCCCTGAGGGGGAGGCATAATTGCTGTTGCTACTCATATTCGTTATTATCTTAATTAATATATAGTTTGATTGTCTGGTCGGTAATCCCTCCTCGCCCTCGGGAGGGGGTTAGGGGGTGGGGTCGTTGAGGCACGCTAAATACCGATGTATCGTCTCCTCAAGTCCTAAGTAAAGCGCGTCACATACTAAAGCATGGCCGATGCTGCACTCATCGACATAAGGCATACGCTCATGCATGTAACGCAGATTCTCAAGACTTAGATCGTGCCCCATATTAAGGCCGAGACCCAAAGCCTTAGCCCTCTCGCCAGCACGCACAAAGGGTTCGATGGCCAATGCCCTATCCTTGGAATAAAGCGAGGCATAGGGTTCGGTGTAAAGCTCTACCCTATCTGCTCCCGTTTGTGAGGCATATTCCACCATTTCCTCACTGGGATCGGTGAAAATGCTTACGCGGATGCCCTTCTCATGGAAGCGTCCTGTGACCTCGGTAAGGAAGGAAGTATGCGCCTTGGTGTCCCAACCATGATTGCTCGTAATCTGCAAGGGGTCGTCGGGAACAAGGGTAACTTGGTTGGGCACCACCTGGGTTACAAGCTCGATGAACTCAGGACTTGGATAGCCTTCGATATTGAATTCAGTCGTCAACCTCGGGCGCAGGTCGAACACATCCTTGCGACGTATGTGTCGTTCGTCGGGACGCGGGTGCACGGTGATTCCCTGCGCGCCGAAGCGTTCGCAGTCCAATGCCACCTGCAAGACATTGGGGTTGTCGCCTCCACGCGCATTGCGTAAGGTGGCAATCTTATTGATGTTTACACTTAGATTCGTCATATTCAGTCGTCAATGAACTAATTTCAAGGCAAAGATATAAAAAAGATTAGAGATTAAGGAGTAGGGAATAAGAAATATTTCTTAACTTTGTGTCGAATTATCGAAATAACTATGCGCAAACTTCGATTTGCTATCTTCGGCAACATCTATCAAGCCAAGAAATCGACCTTGGTAAAGAAGTTATTATGCTCTCTCGAGGAAAGGGGAGCAGAGATATACATCGATCGCCCCTTCTATGACTATCTTACCCAGCAATTGCTACTCGACATCAGCCCGAAAGCCCTAATCGATGACGACCACTTCGAGGCCGATTACGCCGTATCGATGGGAGGAGACGGAACCTTCCTGCAGACGGCAAGCCGCGTACGCGATAAGGGCATACCCATCATCGGTATAAACATGGGACGCATGGGTTTCCTTGCTGATGTGGGAGCAGACGAGATAGACCAAGCCATAGAACTTATCTTTGAAGGCTCGTGCCGCATAGAAGAGCGCAGTGTGCTTAAGGTTGAGAGCACCGATGCCTTGAGCATCTTCCCCTATGCCCTTAATGAGGTGGCCGTGCTGAAGCGCGACAATTCGTCGATGATAAGCATACGCGTGGACATTAATGACGAATACCTTACCACCTATCAGGCCGACGGACTCATCATTAACACGCCAACCGGCTCCACGGGTTATGCCCTAAGCGTGGGAGGCCCCATCATGTCGCCCGAATCGCAGTCAATAGGTATCACGCCCGTTGCACCCCATAGCCTTAACATGCGACCCATCACCCTACCCGATCAGGCTAAGGTGACCTTGTCGGTGGAAAGCCGTAACCATAACTTCTTAGTCGCTATTGACGGACGAAGCGATGCCTGCACCGAAGGCGTTCGGCTTACCATCTGTCGAGCCCCTTATAATATAAAGGTAGTGAAGCGACCTGAGAGTTCTTTCTTCCGCACGCTACGCACCAAGCTTATGTGGGGCAATGACGTACGCATAGAGAATTAAGGATTAAGAATAGAGAAATACTAATAAGCGATTGAAGAACAGCTGGAGTATTATTAAGTGGTTCTGGGATGTATCGAAGAACCTTCGCCTACAGACCATCCTGAACTCAACCATCGGCATCCTTACGGTTGCCCTTGACTTTGCTTTTATATGGGCTACCAAGCTATGTATCGACATTGCTACGGGTCAGCCCCGATTGGCTGGTCACCTATCGAACATCAGCCCCGACCTTCCGCAACACAACCTGCGCTTTGCCGCTGCATTGCTCATAGCCATCATGGCGACACAGGTCATCATCAGCTTCTCACGCCGATGGATATCTGCCCTCTTAGGCGTGAAGGCGCAGAACCAGATGCAGTTGGGTCTCTTCCGTCGTCTGCTGGCCAGTGAATGGAATGGTAGGGAGAAACGTCACTCTGGCGATGTATTGAACCGCCTCGAACGTGATGCTGGCGACGTGACTGGCGTCATAACCGAGACCCTGCCTTCCGCACTTAGTGTCGTCACACGCTTTGTGGGAGCTTTCATCTTCCTCTATTCGATGGAGCCCACGCTGGCTACGCTCATCATCATCATCGTACCTTTCTTCATCATCATAAGTCGCCTGTACATCAGGAAGATGCGCAAGATTACTCGAGAAATACGTGATACGGACAGCGACATACAGAGTATCATGCAAGAGAGCATTCAGCACCGCATACTGCTGAAGACACTCGAGCGCATTGGCACGATGACGCAGAAACTCGATTACACCCAACAGCGCCTTCGCCAGCAAGTGCGCCATCGCACTCTCTTCTCCTCCACTTCAGGCGCCATCATCAACATCGGCTTCGCATCGGGCTATCTGCTCGCCTTCCTCTGGGGAGTTCGCGGTATGCATCAGGGCACCATCACCTACGGCATGATGATAGCCTTCATACAGCTTGTGGGTCAGATACAAGGTCCCTTCCGCGATATGACGAAGTTTGTGCCTGTCATCATTAGTGCCTTCACGGCAGGCGAACGCCTCATGGAACTGGAGGAAACCCCGCTTGAAGAAGAAGGCGAACCCATAAAGTTCGTCAACGGAGCAGGCCTGCAACTGACCGATGTCTCCTTCCGTTATGACGACGAGAGCCGATACATCCTACGCCATTTCTCATTCGATTTCCCGCAAGGCAGCAGTACTGCGATACTGGGCGAGACGGGAGCTGGAAAGACAACCCTCATACGCCTCATCCTTGCCCTGCTAAAGCCGACTGAAGGCAAGGTGGAGATGTACTGCGATAACGATAGTGGACAGTTGAACGATTCGAATAACGAACAAACTATAAATCGTCAAATCGTAAGTCCTCTTACGCGTTGCAACCTCGTCTATGTGCCGCAGGACAATACGCTCTTCTCTGGAACCATACGCGACAACTTGCTCTTAGGCAACCCTGAGGCAAGCGAAGAACAGATGAAGGATGCCCTGCACACTGCCTGTGCCGAGTTCGTGTTCACCCTGCCTCAAGGCCTCAATAGCCTATGTGGTGAAAATGGTACGGGACTCTCTCAAGGTCAGGCCCAGCGCATCAGCATAGCCCGAGCCTTGTTGCACGACGGCAACATACTACTCCTCGACGAAGCTACGTCGGCATTGGACACCGACACCGAGTCGCGCCTCCTCAAGAACCTTACCCAATGGATGCGTCCTCACCAGACTCTCCTCTTCGTAACCCACCGTCATGCAGTCATCGAGCATTGCACCCAGGTGCTCCGTCTTGAGAAGATTATTGATTAAAGTCCCCCTCCCCTTTCAAAGAAGCCTTAGGTCTTCTGCGTTTACACCTTAGGTCTTCAGTCGGAAGGCCTTAGGTCTTCTGCATTTACACCTCAGGTCTTCGGACGGAAGGCCTTAGGTCTTCCGCGATAAGGCATAAGGGTTCCGAAAGAAGAATATAGTCTTACAGGTGATGATATAATATTACATGTGCTTAAGGTTGGGCAATCATCGCCTCAGGATTGTACAACCTTGACAGTATGCTCGGGCAATCTACGACCGATGAATTTATAATGCAAGTTTTGACATAAGAATTTGGATAATTCTTTGACAATTTGTATATTTGCCTGCGGATAACGATTTATTTGCCTATGAGCACGCAAGCAATGACTCGCATGATAGCAGAGTACTTCAAGACGCAACCCGTCACTCCATCACTCCATGCATATCCCCCCTATACAAATTCAATATCAGCGTATTACGCAACGACGTGCCGCTTGTTTCCCTCGTGGAAGTAAGCAGCATGTTGCGCTTATAACCTTTCCCAAGTAGAGGGAGAAAAACAATAAACAAGCTCTAATACCAACTTAAAATTATACAACAATGAAACAGATCAAACACCTTAAAAAACTTTTACTTTTGTTCGGCCTCATCGTGGCAGGAGTGCAGAGTGCACAGGCGGACTATGTCAGCATTCGTAAATGGCTCAATAAACATGCCGATGTGGTGAATGTAACCGCAGGTGGGGTTACCTATGAAGTTTGTCATGTATATTGGAAGGTAGGCTATGTTGATCAAAGTTTTTTAGCGGATGGTTATAAGGAAAGATATATAACTGATGATGATTGGTACCTTCTATACATAAATAATCAACTAACTATGCCAGATGACGAGTATTATGCTTCTGTGGTTGGCATAACAGGGTCGGGGGCAATCACAATCTCGGATAGCATCACCAACGGAGGTGTAACGTATCCCGTGAAATATGTCGGTCTGCACACCGAACAAACGATTGTAGAGAAAGATACTACATATTGGGTGAGTGGAATAATAGGTGGAAGCAATCAAACAACTACTTGTAAATATTATGGTTATACCAAGACTCCTGTAAGTGTTACTGCTACCAACGTCACCAAACTGACGGTTAATGCAAATGTAGAGTTTAAAGGAAACTTTGCCGCCACGAGATGTACAAGTGTTGTGTTCAACAAAGATGTTACTTTTTCGGCAAACCTAATCTGCCCTACTGCTACGGAGATGGTGTTTAATGATTATGTAACCATTAATGAGTCTGCC
>JAGCVH010000104.1 GCA_017962495.1 Bacteroidaceae bacterium | reverse complement strand
GGCGACTCTGTCCTACTCTACTTCGAACGTCTCCGCATTTCCCACGACGAGGATGACAACACATCCCGGGTTGACACTCGGGTCAATGTGTTCTTCAAATAAGAGAAATAATTGAGATTCTAAGGCAATTTAAGGGATTCCAAGGGACTATCGTTCTTTGGAATCCCTTATTTCAAGGCAATGATAGTGTCCCGTGGAATCCTTACAATTCATATATATAGTCAATGTAGATTCCCCGCATAAAACCATCGTTCGAGGCAGAACCTTTCCAATAGATTGACTGTGGCGAGGTGAGTTTGAAGTCGGGGAACTTGATGAAGGTCCACCCGCTCTTGGGGACCACGTACTTCGACTTGTCAGTCAACACGGGGGTTTCCTTACCAATATATAAATGTGACTTGGTATGATTGGCCCAAGTAAAGACCTTATTGCCTTCGGCATCAGAGGGCAGTGCATCATAGATCTTCTGAGGCACATAGACGCGAGCACCGTAACGTTTGCCCGTCTTGGCCGGAAAGACCAGCGATTGCGTCAGGTCTCCACGCTTCACGGTCATTCCGTAAGGCGTAACTGCTCCTGCCTTGGTATAAATCCATGTCTTGTTCTTATCGTCCGACTTGATTAAATCGACGGCACTGACGGCACCTGTGACTGTAAGTTCGGGCTTGGAACATTTGATGGGAGGAGCACCTTCGAGATAGAAGGGATAATCGCCACGTCCCCACGTTTGCTGCACAGCGATGCTGTGATAAGCTCCACGTCCCTTGGCATAGACGACCCAAGGTCCCACGGCCTTGTTCAAGCCACCCAGTCGCTGCAGATACACCGACCGGAGGTTAATGACTGAGGCCGTCTTGGGCAATGGTGTTCCTTCGTCACCCACGCCGACGATGGCATAGTAACGGTAGTAGTCGGTAATCTTCTGTCCATCGGCATCGAGGGCAAAAATCTTGCCATCCTCTTCTTTGTAGCCGCTCGTGATGACATTACCATCGATATCGACGATGTTTCCCTCACTGTTCTTCCGGTAGGTGCGATAGCGTTTCAGTCCATTGCCGAAATTCGAAACCGTGACAGATTGCACGATAATGTCGTGGAAGCCGATGCTGCCAGCGAAGATGAACCACTTGTAGAGTTTGCCCTTGGGTGGGGTGTAGCCTTCGTCGCTATCGTACTTCATGCTCGACGAAGCGCACTTGATGGGTTGTGTATCCTTGCCACCCTGACAGGAACCTTCAACCTGAATGTCACCAAACTCACAATGTGTGAAATTCATCTTGCCAGGCTTGCCATAGAAGAAGTTGCCCATGCATCCCTCGAAATTGAAGTAATAGAAATAGCAAGCTGAGACATCACTCGGTCCCGGTGGATCAAAAAGGAAAAGCGGAGCGGCTCGTCCCACATTATCAATTCGGCCACAGTTACGCACATTGGTATAGCCAAAATGACTCTCGTAGCAGCGTCTCAGCAGGACGCACGTTCCCTTGACATGTTGGAAATAGAGGCCATCGAACTGACCATACGGACAACAGTCGAGCCATAAGGCCGCCTTGGTGACATAACGATAGGTACGCTTGGTGATGCCTTCGCCATACTTGGGGACAAAACCCATATCAACCATCGACTCGGTACCTGTCAAGAATGCAAGGTCACACAGTTTGCACCCGCGCATGAACAATGATTTCTTATCATCCAGATAGCCCAATCGGAAGATGTAAGGCTGCGATGTGCGATAAGGTATGATGCGGGCACCCGAAGCATTGGCCTGCATCTTGGGACCTCTGATGCTGATACCCAATGCCGAGAAACTGTCTCCTTTGCGAAGAAGTAAAGTTGGAGAAAAGGCATAGGCTCCTTCGGGCAGAAAAAGGTCATAAGTTGTAGCACGGCGATCAAGGAACGCCATCCATTTGACCATATAAGGCATATTGTCCTCGTGCGTGTCAGCCGTCTTTCTGCGAGCACCCAACTGCAGGAAGTTCACCTCATTACTGGCTGGCACTACCAAATCAGCGTAAAGTTCAGCCTCAGCATTAGCAAGCCTGATGAGCGTGGCCGTATCGAGATAGGCCGTAGTGTGTTCACCAGCCATCGCTTTCCATGTCAGGTCGTAGGCGTAGCCAACGACTTTGTGTCGGCTATCATAGACCAGCAGCGATGCATCGAGGCGACTCTTGATGTAGTAAGTGCTTCCCCCACCATCGCCAGCACTATAAAAACCCTTTGTGATGGCCACATCGCCCTTCTTCAGATTGGTACTCGCAGCCAGATCGGCCACGTTATCATAGATATAGGACTGCGTGTAGCGAACCGTGTCAGCAGAAGCTGTCCCAATCCTACTACCATAAATTCCCCGCTCTTCGGCAGGAACAGTTGGAGTATAGACAGCCGCTTTCTTCGGGTCAAGTTCCGGAGCATTCGCTTGGCTTTCGGCCAAAACATCATGGCACAGAACAAGGCCAAGCAAAAGAGCCAAATGTCCAATCAATAATCTTATATGTCTCATAGCGAAATGTTCTTGGTAACTGAATCTGATGAACGATGCAAAGATAACGTATTTTTTGAGAAAAGGAGCCAGAAAAGCTAAAAATCTGCTTACAAATAATTATTTTTCACATTTGCTTGGAGTTTTCTCCAAAACTTCTTATCTTTGCACCAAGATAAATGCAATCAATACCATTATGAAAAGGAGTATCACACTTGTCTGTGCCCTATTTTGCTTATTGTTTTCCAGCTTACCTGCTCAGGAGCAACCGGCCATCGAGATGCTCGGTGACCGCACGATTATTTATCCCGATCGATTCGACCTGCACGGCGATGAAACACTGATGGACATCCTCCAGCTCGTTCCCGACCTGCTGATAGGCGGCTACGACAACCTGTTGGGCAGTTATCAGTTGCGTCTCGACAATGTGGCCATCTCGGCCGACAGCCGTCTGATAATGACACAAATTATGGCCAAGGACATCCAGAAGATACAAGTCTGCGACAACTCGGGTGTCGCCAAAGGCCGCACAGGCGAAGGTTGTGTCATCGACATCAATCTGCGCCAATATGAGGCTGGTGCTCACGGCTTCACCTCTTTGCAGTATGCCTCTGACCACCAGCTCGACGGCACATCAAATATCCGTTACGGCAGTGCCAAAACAGACCTCTTCGCCAATGCACAGTTCAACCGAACCGATGTCAAGGGCATCTACAAGGACCAGCAATACCTCCACTCCGAAATGGTGAGTCGTCTGACAAGCCGAGACTTGCTGCGCACCTATGCCATCCAGAGTTACAAGAACACCAACACCCCCTCTGAGAACCTTCGCAAGAATCAGCGCGAAGAGATGTTCCTTTTCCGCGGCAGATGGTTTCACACCTTCAACGACATCGGCACCGAACTGCTCACCTTGCTTTCCTATGCACGCGAAAACAATCCTCTTGAACAATTTGCCATCCGCGACAACGAGCATCGTGTCATCCGCAACAGCTACGACCAGCCCGTCTGGCTCCTCGAGCTCAACTCCCCTATCCCCGTCATCCCGGGATTGAAAGTGATGACTGGTGTCGAAGCAGGATACAATATCCAGGACTATGGCATCAACCAGCACAACGAGAAGGGCCTTGCCTTCGACGAAAAGAGCACCTACAACATCTATCACCACGATGTTTATCTGCAATTGAACTACAAGCGTGGTCCGCTGCTCCTTACCCTCGGCGACCGTGTGATGTTCTATCACTACCGTCAACATGGCTATTCAGGTGGTTGGTCGAAGAGCTCCACGCGCAATATGTTTCAGGCCAGCGCCGTAATCACTCCACATCCACGCCATCAGTTCCAACTTGCCTATTACCGCAAGTTCACCAACCCCAGTGCCCTCGACGTTTTCATCGAACTGTGGCCCAACACGGCAGGAACCTTCATTGGCGGCGAAGCTGACCTCGAAGAGACGCGCGTCAATCAGTTCAAGGTGGCTTACGGCTACACCCAGCCCAACTTCACCGCCAAAGCCAACGGCAGCTACTACACCACCAGCGATGACAAAAAATACTTCAAGGCCGATGCCTCGATCTATTACAAGGTAGGACGCCTCTCGCTTACGGCAGGCTACAACCTTTACACCCTCAAACAATCTGCTGCAGGCGAAAGTATTCGCACCACCTGGCATACCATCCGCTTCGTACCTAAATACTTTTTCCCCCAGCAATGGCAAGGCGGTGCCCAGTTCGTCTGGTATTCCGACGAACTTCCCCACCGTGTAATCAGTTACGACGACAAGCCCTTCTACGGCAGCCTCGACATCGGCAAGCAGTTCGACCAGCATCGC